>NZ_WHPN01000429.1 GCF_009735685.1 Streptomyces lycii
CTTCGGAGCGGGCCGGGTCAGATCGCGGACGAAACGGAGCCCCGGGCGGCCGTCCAGAACCGTTTCGCCCACCGGGGTGAAACCGGTCCGGGCCAGCACGGCGCGAGAACCCGCGTTGTCGAGCGTCGTTTTCGCGCGCAGGGTGGTCAGGCCGTACGTGTCGGCCGCCAGCCGGCACAACCGGCCCACCGCGGCCGTGGCGAGACCCCGGCCCGTGGCCTTCTCCGCGACCCGGTAGCCGAGTTCGGCGCTGCCGTCCGCCACGTCGACGAGGTTGACGCGTCCCACGATCGCGCCGTCGGCGCCGACGAGTACGTGGAAGTGGTGCAGCCCCTCGTCCTGCTCGGCCAGCAACTCCGCGTGCCGGGCGGCGAACCCGGTGAAGTAGGCGTCGCCCCGGTCCGGTATCGACGCGGCGAACCACGCCCGGTTCTCCCGCTCGAACGCGAGCAGGGCGGGGGCGTGGTCCGCGCGGAGACGCTGGAGTTCGGGTTCGCGGCAGGCCGGGGCCGCCCCGGGCGGGGGCGAGGGCCGGGAGCGCGGGCGGGACGGGTCGGACTGCGGCTCGGGCATACCGGAAGGCTACGGCGGGCCCCCGGCCTCGGCGCCCGATTTTCCGGCGCCCCCCGCTCGGCCACGGGGAGGCCGGGCACGGGGCCGGGCACGGAGGACCGGCTCGGAGGACCGGGTACGGAGGGCCCGGCACAGAGGGACCGGTGCGCCCCGAGCCGGTACGCCCAGTGCCGGTGCGCCCAGAGCCGGTACGCCCAGAGCCGGTACGCCCAGTGCCGGTGCGCCCAGTGCCGGGCTCACGGTCAGCGCGCCGTGCGCCGTACCCCATGCGCCGCGAGCCGCCAGCCGTAAGCCGTGGGCCATCAGTCAAGAGCCGTAAGCCGTAAGCCGCGAGCCGTGAGTTGTGAGCGGTGCGCCATCCTCCGTGCGTCCCGCGCCGAGTGCCGGCCCGCGGCGCGCGTCATCCGGCTGCCGACGCCGGGGCGTACGTCAGGAACGCCGCCCCGCTCTCCAGCAGCGTGTGGCCGGTCATCTTCCACACCCGCGGGTCGAACGCCGTGTCCGGCGAGAACAGCGGGATGCCCGAGCCGATGGTGAGCGGGCCCAGCTTGATGACCAGTTCGTCGATCTCCCCGTAGAGCGAGCCGGCCAGTTCGCTGCCGCCGAGCAGCCAGATGTCCTTTCCGGCCTCCTGCTTCAGCTCCCGGACCTTCGCCGCGGGATCGCCCGCCACCAACTCGACCGCCGGGTCCGGCGATTCCGTGAGGGTCCGGGAGAACACCAGGTGCCGCAGGTGCGGATAGGCGTCGGTGAGGCCGGCCCGCAGCCCGATCTCGTACGTCCGCCGCCCCTCCAGGACGGTGTCGAAGCGGGTGCCCTCGGCGGTGACGCCGAGCGCCTCCCGGGCGGGGGCGGGCAGGATCTCCGGGTACTCCTCGCAGAGATGCCGGACGTAGTCCTCCGGAATGGGCCAGAAACCGGCCGGTCCCGTGGGGTCGGCACCGTCCGGGCCCGCGATGAAACCGTCAAGGGTGGAGGCGATGCAGTAGACGAGCTTGCGCACGGAAAGAGACCCCTCGGTGACCGGTCGGCGGCGGCCCGGGTGCCGCGCCGATGCGCCGAGATTACGCGACGGGTCCGCGCCGGGCGGGCCTTTCCGGTTTGCGGCAGACGGCCGTTCCACCGTCTCCGGCGCCGGTCCCCGTCAGCCGCCGGCGGCCGTCGTCACCACCGTGACCATCACGATCGCCATCAGCGCGTCCTCCGCCGCCTTCACGACATGGCGTACCGCCGCCGCCGACCAGTGGCCGTGTGCGATCGACTCCACGGCCTTCCCGACCCGGCGGGCGTCGGCGCCCGGGAAGGCCTGCCGGTGCAGCTTCGCGCCGTGCAGCAGGGCCACCAGGCCCGCCGTGCGTTCGTCGGGCTCCTCACCCCGGAGGACCACCGCGTCCAGCCGCTGCCGAACGGCGGCCTCCGCCGAGCCGTCGGCCTCCGGGTAACGGACCACCGGGAAGAGACCGAGGATCTTCTTCCGCTCCCTGCGGACCAGCCCCTTCCGCAGCAGGCCCTCGCTCGCCCCGGCCACGGCCTCCTTCTTCAGGCGGTCGATCCAGTGCCTGGCGGCGAGCGGCTTCTCCCGGGCGGTGATGTCCGCGAGCGCGGCGTCGAGCGCGGGCACGCCGAGCGGGGTCCGGTCGAGGACGGTGACCTCGTCGTCGCCGGTGACGTCGATCCGCCCGGCGAGGGCCAGCTCCACCAGCGACGCAGCGGAAATCGCCGCGGCCGTCTTCGCGGACTCCTGTTCGCTGCCCGACGCGTCGTCCAGTGACAGCAGCAGCAGTTGCTCGCCCAGCGTGGTCTCCACGGGGCCGTTCACCGCTGCTCCCGTCCCTGCCCCCTGGTGCACTCCGGCCACCCCGTTCGTCCTGTTCGCGCCATCCATCCGGTCCATCCGGTCCATCCGGTCCATCCGGTCCGTCCCGTCCGCCGCGGCCTCTCCCGCCGGGCCGTCCGGCCGTCAGGTTACGGGCTGCCGCGCCGCTCGGGCGAGGCGCGTGCCCGTCCTGTTCCGCGAGTCCGCGGCCGGCGCCGAGGTGTCCGGTGCGCGCCGCACTGCCCCGTGATGTGCCCTCCCGGTCATGCCCTGGTGAACGCCGTCCGGGGCACACTGCGGGAATCTCCGTCAGGCAACCGGGAGAAGAAGTGCACGAACGCGAACGCACCCCCCTGCGGAGGCCGGCACCGGCGCCCCGGCCACCGGCCGGAACCGTCCGTCCCGACGCCCCGCAGGCTCCCGCGGCGGTCCGCGACCCGGCCGCTCTGCTGGCTCTCCAGCGCTCGGCCGGCAACGCCGCCGCGACCCGCGCGGTGGAGGCGGACCGGCATGTGCACTCGGACGCCTGCGGCCACCGCTCCGGCGCCGACCGTACGCCCGTGCAGCGTTCCCCTGCGGGCCGCAGCACGCCCCCGCCGGGCTCCGCCGCGGCGAAACCCGGGCGTTTCGTCCAGCGCTCCCCGGGCGGCGGCCGGCCCGCGGGCTCCGCCCCCGCCCCGGCCCCGGCTCAGCAGGGCATCGGCCTGGACGGCTCCCTCGGCCGGGACGTCCCCGCCTACTGGCAGGACCTCCAGTGGTCCGAGGTGAAGGAGGGGGTCTCCACGGCCTTCCTCCCGCCGGGCCACCCGGTGTTCCGGGCGATCGAGGAGTACGCGCGTCAGTCACAGGAACTCGTCCCCTACACCTCGGACGCCGGTGAGAAGACCCGGATGGGCGCGATCAGCGCCGACCTCGCCGATCCCGACAAGGTGAGTGCGATGGGCCCGCAGGGCCAGGCGAAGCTGCAGAACCGGCTGCTGGAGGGCAAGAAGAACGGTCCGCCGCCACCGCGTTCCCGCGACATGCAGATCACCGCGATCAAGGTGTTCGCCAACCGGGAGCTGTGGAAGAAGTACACGGCGAACCGCCAACTGTTCCAGCAGTCGCTGGTCGAGAAGCAGGGAAGCGGGTTCAGCGCGACCGGGGAGGACCGCAGCGAGCGGATCAAGTGGTCGACCGGGCAACGCCCCGACCTGGGGGGAGCCGCGGCGACCTCGCCGGTGCCCGGATTCCCCCAGCTGCCCACGCAGCCGGGTGACAAGCCGCCGAGCGGCGCGGGCGAGGCGTTCGTCGTCCACGGCACCGCCCCGCCGGTGATGGACCTGATCCAGGAGGGCGGCGGCTACCGGCCCGATCTGTCCGCCAACAAGGGGACGGCCGACAAGCCGCGCTACGGTCCGCTGGGCCAGGGCGTGTACGCCGCGGACAACACGTCCAAGGCGCAGACCTACGTCCGCTGTCCCGAGCCGACCTGCGGTGACTACGACTGCCAGGACCCCACGCACCCGCCCAAGCAACTGCTGCTGAACCGCGGACTGGTCGGGCACCCGAACACCGCTCACCTCTACGACAAGAGCAAGCGCGGCGACGACCACAAGACCCTCAAGGAGGGGCGGACCTCGGTGTTCAGCCCCGGCCTGAAGAACAACCCGCTCGGGCGGGGCGCCACCGGGACGAACGAGTTCGTGTTCAAGGACGCCTCGCTGCTCTACCCGGAGATCCGCATCTACTACCGCACTCCCTAGCCGCGCCTCCCGGCCGTGCTCCGAGCCGGCCGTGCTCCCCGGCCGTGCTCCGCCCCGCGACACCGCCGGGCCGGAGCACGGCCGGGTCCCCGCCGCCGGAGCGGCGGAGACCCGCAAGGGCCGGTCAGGAGCCCTGCTTCTCCTCGAACGACATCCGGTGCAGCTGCCCCGGCAGGTCGTTGACGACGTAGAACTCGCCGTCGACGTCCACCCCGAAGCTGGTCACCTGGGTCGGGGTCTCGCCGATGACCGCGCTCTCGTACGGGCCGCCGTCGGCGCCCGGCCGCAGCGCCCACACCGTGGACGAGCAGTAGTCGGTGAAGACGTACGTGCCGTCGAGCAGGTCCGCGGACTCCTTGCCGTGGTAGACGTGGCCGCCGATCACCGAGCAGCCCTCCACCGAGCTCTGGTAGCTGAACACCGGCTCGGTGTAGTCGGCGTCGTCCGCGCAGTGGGTCTCGTCGAAGACCACGGAGCCCTCGCGGCAGGACCAGCCGAAGTTGGCGCCGCCCTGGTCCTGGGCGATGTGGTCGACCTCCTCCTCGGTGCCCTGGCCGACGTCGCCGATCCACAGCGAGCCGTCGGCGCTGTCGAAGGAGAACCGCCACGGGTTGCGCAGCCCGTACGCCCAGATCTCGCCGCGCGCGCCCTCGGTGTCCGCGAAGGGGTTGTCCTCGGGCACGCAGTACGGCAGCTCGCCGCAGGTCCGGCTGACGTCCAGGCGCAGGATCTTGCCGAGCAGGGTGTCCACGGCCTGCCCGCTGAGGAACGGGTCGCCGGAACCGCCGCCGTCACCGATCGCCCAGTACAGATGGCCGTCGGGGCCGAACGCCAGCTGGCCGCCGTTGTGGTTGCTGTACTGGTCGTGCTCCTGGGTGAGGAGTTCCTCCGGTTCACCGGAGCCGTCCAGGTCGACGCGGGCGAGCGTGACGGCGTTGTCCGACGCCCGGGTGTAGGCGGCGTACAACACCTGGCTGTCGGCGAAGTCCGGGGCCGTGGCGAGACCGAGCAGGCCGCGCTCGTTGTCGGCGCCGTTGACCACGCCCGTCAGGTCGAGCAGCGGCTCCTCGGCCAGTCCGGTGTCCGGGTGGTAGACGCGGACGGTGCCGGCCTTCTCCGTGATGAACAGCCGCCCGCTGCCGTCGTCGGGGGTGGCGATGGTGGTGGGGCGTTTCAGGCCGGACGCGACCTGTGTGGTGGTGACGGCCAGATTCTCCAGCGGGATGCCCGCCGCGCCGTCCGGTGCCGGGGACGCGGCGGGGGCGGGCGCGGGCTCGGCCTGGGCGCTCTGGTGGAGTGACGCCGGCAGCGCCAGCAGGGCCACGGCCAGTATTAAGCGGCTGATCCGCTTGCGTCGGTGCATCTCGGACTCCTGTGGGGGTGGGGGAAGTCCCTGGCGGGTGCGCGACTGCTCGTTACGGCTCAGGGCCTCGGGGGCGGCCCTGGGGCGGCCCCGCCAAGGCGGTACCGGCCGGACGCTACCGGTCCGCCGGGCCCCGCGCCATAGCGCACCCGTGACCTGCCGGGGGCCGCCGGCGGGCCGTGCGGCGGCACCGCCGGGCCCGGCAGAAAATCATGCAAGCATGCTTGCTTGTTTTTCGGCCCGCTGTCACGCTCGGGAAACGGCGCACCGCCGACGGGCCGTCAGCCCGCGGGCCGGTACCGCCGTTGTGGGACTCCGCCGTCGTACCGCCGTACCGAGGGAGCGCACCGTGGCCGACCCGACAGCCGTTCTCGGCGACCTGCGGGACGAGGGGGAGGACCTCGACCGCCTCGTCTCCACGGCCGGGTACGGACAGTGGACGCTGCCGACCCCGGCCGACGGGTGGACCGTCGCGCACCAGATCGCGCATCTGGCCTGGACGGACGAGCGCGCGCTGCTCTCGGCCACCGACCCAGCCGCCTTCGCGCGGGACGCGGCGCGCGCCCTCAGCTCCCCGGAAACCTTCGTCGACGACGGCACGGAGGAGATCGTCGCGGCGTACGAGAAGGACCCCGCCGGGCTGCGGGCCCGCTGGCGGGACTCGTGGCGCGCCCTGTCCGAAGCGCTCGCCGCGCAGCCGCCCGGCGCCCGGCTGCCCTGGTACGGGCCGCCGATGAGCGTCGCCTCCATGGCGACCGGCCGGCTGATGGAGACCTGGGCGCACGGCCAGGACGTCGCCGACGCGCTCGGGGTGCGCCGCGAGCCCACCGGGCGGCTGCGGCACGTCGTACGGATCGGGGTGCGCGCCCGCGACTACGCCTTCGGGGCGCGCGGACTGGTGCCGCCGGAGGAGGAGTTCCGGGTGGAGCTGACCGCCCCGGACGGCGAGTCCGTCTGGGAGTACGGCCCGCGGGACGCGGCGCAGCGCGTCACCGGCCCCGCCCTCGACTTCTGTCTGCTCGCCACCCAGCGGGCACACCGCTCCGACCTCGCGCTGCGGGCTGAGGGCGCGGACGCCGACCTGTGGCTGGACATCGCCCAGGCGTTCGCCGGCCCGCCCGGCAAGGGGCGGCTCCCGGCGACCCCGCCGACCGGGCTCCCCGGCGAGGGGCGCACCGGCCCGGGCCCCGGCGCATGACCGCCCCGCTCCGGATCGGCAACGCCTCCGGCTTCTACGGCGACCGCTTCGGCGCGCTGCGGGAGATGCTCACGGACGGCCCGCTCGACGTCGTCACCGGCGACTACCTCGCCGAGCTGACCATGCTCGTCCTCGGCCGCGACCGGCTGAAGGACCCCGCCCGCGGCTATGCCACAACCTTCCTGCGCCAAGCCGAGGAGAGCCTCGGCCTCGCCGCCGACCGCGGGGTGCGCATCGTCACCAACGCGGGCGGCCTCAACCCCGCCGGGCTGGCCGGCGCCGTACGCGAGCTGGCCGGCCGCCTCGGCATCCCCGTCCGGGTCGCCCATGTCGAGGGCGACGACCTCCTGCACCGTGCCGCCGCCGAGGGCTGGGGCGAGGACGTACTCACCGCGAACGCCTATCTGGGCGGCGCCGGAATCGCCGCCTGTCTCGACGCCGGAGCCGATGTCGTCGTCACCGGCCGGGTCACCGACGCCGCCCTCGTCACCGGGCCCGCCGCGGCGCACTTCGGCTGGGCCGCGGACGACTGGGACGCGCTCGCCGGGGCCGTCGTCGCCGGGCACGTCCTCGAATGCGGCGCCCAGGCCACCGGCGGCAACTACGCCCACTTCACCCGCCACGACGTACGGCACCCCGGCTTCCCGCTCGCCGAACTGCACGCCGACGGCAGCAGCGTCATCACCAAGCACCCGGGCACCGGCGGCGCCGTGACGACCGGCACCGTCACCGCCCAGCTGCTCTACGAGACCGCGGGCGCCCGCTATCCCGGCCCGGATGTCACCGCCCGGCTCGACTCCGTACGTCTGGAGCAGGCGGGACCGGACCGGGTGCGCGTCACCGGAGTGCGCGGCGAACCGCCGCCGCCCACCCTCAAGACCGGCCTGACCCGCGTCGGCGGCTGGCGCAACGAGATCGTGTTCGTGCTGACCGGCCTCGACATCGAGGCCAAGGCCGCGCTGGTGCGCGAGCAGCTGGAGGCCGCCCTCACCCCCCTCCCGCGCGAGCTGACCTGGACCCTCGCCCGCACCGACCGCGCCGACGCCCCCGTGGAGGAGGAGGCGAGCGCGCTGCTGCGGCTGGTCGTGCGCGACCGGGACCCGGAGACGGCCGGCCGGCGGGTCAGCGGCGCCGCCGTCGAACTCGGCCTGGCCAGCTACCCGGGCTTCCAGCTCACGGCCCCGCCCGGGAAGGGCAGCCCGTACGGGGTCTTCACCTCGGTGGACGTCGAGCAGTTCGCGCACACGGCGGTGCTCCCCGACGGGCGGCGCGTCACCGTCCCGCCAGCGCCCGCCTCCCGCGCCCTCGCCCCCGTCCCCGAACCGCCCCTGCCCGCACCCCTCCCGGACACCGGCCGCACCCGCCGCGCCCCGCTCGGCCTGCTCGCCGGGGCCCGCAGCGGCGACAAGGGCGGCAGCGCCAACGTCGGCGTCTGGGTGGAGACCGACGACGCCTGGCGCTGGCTGGCCCGTCAGCTCACCGCCGGCCGGCTCCGCGAACTGCTGCCCGAGGTCCGGAACCTCCCCGTCACCCGCCACACCTTCCCGGCCCTGCGCGCCGTCAACTTCCACATCGACGGA
The DNA here is from genome assembly GCF_009735685.1 of Streptomyces lycii. Taxonomy (GTDB): domain Bacteria; phylum Actinomycetota; class Actinomycetes; order Streptomycetales; family Streptomycetaceae; genus Streptomyces; species Streptomyces lycii. The sequence continues at coordinate 8,276 of NZ_WHPN01000429.1, forward strand.
CTCCTCGGCGAGGGGGCCGCCGCCCGGTCCCGCTTCGATCCGCAGGCCAAGGCGCTCGGGGAGTGGCTGCGCGCCCGCCACCTGGACATACCGGAGGCCCTGCTGTGACCGTTCTGCCCACCGCGCTCGACACGGCGGGAGCCGACTACGCCGAGAACCGCGCGGCGATGCTCGACAAGCTCGCCGCCCTCGACGCCGAGCACGCCAAGGCGGTGGCGGGCGGCGGCGAGAAGTACGTCGACCGGCACCGCGCGCGCGGCAAGCTCCTCGCCCGCGAACGCGTCGAACTGCTCCTCGACCCGGACACGCCCTTCCTCGAACTCTCCCCCCTCGCCGCCTGGGGCAGCGACTACGCGGTCGGTGCCTCCCTGGTCACCGGCATCGGCGTGGTCGAGGGCGTCGAATGCGTGATCACCGCCAACGACCCCACGGTCCGCGGCGGCGCCAGCAACCCGTGGACCCTGAAGAAGGCACTGCGGGCCAACGAGATCGCGTACGCCAACCGTCTCCCCGTCATCAGCCTCGTCGAGTCCGGCGGCGCCGATCTGCCCTCCCAGAAGGAGATCTTCATCCCGGGCGGGGCGCTCTTCCGTGACCTCACCCGCCTCTCGGCCGCCGGCGTCCCCACGATCGCCGTCGTCTTCGGAAACTCCACGGCCGGCGGCGCGTACATCCCCGGCATGTCCGACCACGTGATCATGGTCAAGGAGCGGGCCAAGGTGTTCCTCGGCGGTCCGCCGCTGGTCAGAATGGCCACCGGCGAGGAGAGCGACGAGGAGTCCCTCGGCGGCGCCGCGATGCACGCCCGCACCTCGGGCCTCGCCGACCACTTCGCCGCCGACGAGCCGGACGCCCTCCGCCGGGCCCGCCGCGTCGTCGCCCGCCTCAACCACCGCAAGGCGCACCCGGATCCGCCGCCCGCCGAACCACCGAAGTACGACGAGGACGAGCTTCTCGGCATCGTCCCCGGCGACCTCAAGGTGCCCTTCGACCCCCGCGAGGTCATCGCGCGCATCGCCGACGCCTCCGACTTCGACGAGTTCAAGCCGCTCTACGGCGCGGGCCTCACCACCGGCTGGGCCCGGCTGCACGGCTACCCCGTGGGTGTCCTCGCCAACGCCCGCGGGGTGCTGTTCAGCGAGGAGTCCCAGAAGGCGGCGCAGTTCATCCAGCTCGCCAACCAGCGCGACATCCCCCTGCTCTTCCTGCACAACACCACCGGCTACATGGTCGGCAGGGACTACGAGCAGGGCGGCATCGTCAAACACGGCGCCATGATGATCAACGCGGTGTCCAACTCCACCGTCCCGCACCTCTCCGTCCTCCTCGGCGCCTCCTACGGCGCCGGCCACTACGGCATGTGCGGCAGGGCGTACGACCCGCGCTTCCTCTTCGCCTGGCCGAGCGCCAAGTCCGCCGTCATGGGCCCCCAGCAGCTCGCCGGTGTGCTGTCGATCGTGGCCCGCGCCTCGGCCGAGGCCAAGGGGCAGCCGTACGACGACGAGGCCGACGCCGCGCTCCGCGCCATGGTCGAGCAGCAGATCGAGTCCGAGTCGCTGCCCTTCTTCCTCTCCGGCCGCCTCTACGACGACGGCGTCATCGACCCGCGCGACACCCGCACCGTCCTCGGTCTGTGCCTGTCCGCGATCCACACCGCACCGGTGGAGGGCGCCCGCGGCTTCGGCGTCTTCCGGATGTGAGGAGCAAGAGCCCCGTGCTGCACACCCTGCTGGTCGCCAACCGCGGCGAGATAGCCTGCCGCGTCTTCCGCACCTGCCGCGAACTCGGCATTTCCACCGTCGCCGTGCACTCCGACGCCGACACGGACGCCCTGCACACCCGCGAGGCCGACACCGCCGTACGCCTCCCGGGCGACGCTCCCGCCGACACCTATCTGCGCGGCGACCTCCTGGTGAAGGCGGCCCTGACCGCCGGCGCCGACGCGATCCACCCCGGCTACGGCTTCCTCTCCGAGAACGCCGGTTTCGCCCGGGCGGTCCTCGGCGCGGGCCTCACCTGGATCGGCCCGTCACCGGAGGCGATCGAGGCCATGGCCTCGAAGACCCGGGCCAAGGACCTCATGTCCCGCGCCGGCGTCCCCCTCCTGCGCCCTCTCGACCCGGACCGGGTCACCGAGGCCGATCTGCCACTGCTGCTCAAGGCGGCCGCGGGCGGCGGCGGCCGGGGCATGCGAATCGTGCACGACCTGCGGGAACTCCCCGCCGAACTGGCGGCCGCCCGCGCCGAGGCCGCCTCCGCCTTCGGCGACGAAGAGATCTTCGCCGAGCCGTACGTCCGCGACGGCCGCCACATCGAGGTGCAGGTCCTCGCCGACACCCACGGCACGGTCTGGGCGCTCGGCACCCGTGACTGCTCCCTCCAGCGCCGCCACCAGAAGGTCGTGGAGGAGGCCCCCGCGAACCTGCCCGGTCCGCTGCGCGACACCCTCCACCGGGCGGCCGCCGACGCCGCGCGGGCCATCGACTACACCGGCGCGGGCACCGTCGAGTTCCTGCTCACGCCCGACGACAGGGCGTACTTCCTGGAGATGAACACCCGCCTCCAGGTCGAGCACCCGGTCACCGAGGAGATCTACGGACTCGACCTGGTGGCCCTCCAGATCCGCACGGCCGAGGGGCGCGCCCTCCCGCCCCGGCCGCCGGAGCCCAGCGGCCACGCGATCGAGGCCCGCATGTACGCCGAGGACCCGGCCCGCGACTGGCAGCCCCAGTCCGGCCGCCTGCACGCCCTGGACGTCCCCGGGGTCCGGCTCGACACGGGCTTCGCCCCGGGGGACGACATCGGCATCCACTACGACCCGCTCCTCGCCAAAGCCGTCGTCCACGCCCCCACCCGGGCCGAAGCGGCCCGCCGCCTCGCACACGCCCTCGCCCGCGCCCGCGTGCACGGCCCGGTCACCAACCGCGACCTGCTGGTCCGCACCCTCCGCCACCCGGACTTCGCCGCCCCCGACACCGGCTTCTACGACCGCAACCTGCCCGAGCTGGTCAGCCCGCCCGCGGACGAGCCCCTGGCCGCCCTGGCAGCCGCCCTCGCGGACGCCGCCGACGCCCGGCACCCGCTCGGCGCCTGGCGCAACGTCCGCTCGGCACCCCGGATCCGCGCCTACCGTTCCCGGCACACCGACCACGAGGTCCGCTACGCCCTCACCCGCGACGGTCTCCACGCCCCGGACCACCCGGGCGTCCACCTGGTCGCGGCGCACCCGGACCACGTCGTCCTGGAGACGAACGGCCTGCGCCGCACCTTCACGGTCGCCCGCCACGGTCCGCACCGCTACGTGGACTCACCCGGTTCCGCCCACACCTTCACCGCGCTGCCCCGCTTCCCCGACCCGTCGGCCGGCACCGAACCGGGCTCACTCGTGGCCCCCATGCCGGGCACGGTGGTCCGCGTGGCGGAGGTGTCACCGGGCGACGAGGTGACCGCGGGCCAACCCCTCGTCTGGCTGGAGGCGATGAAGATGGAACACCGCGTCACGGCCCCGGCCTCCGGCACCCTGACGACCTTGCACGCCACCCCGGGCCAACAGATCGAGTCGGGCACGGTGCTGGCGGTGGTGACACCCCCGGCCGACGAACACCCCCCGTAGCAGCCCAACGCCGAACACCCCCGCCCCGGCAACCACCCCGAGGGCCCCGCCCCCGGAACCGGCACCCGCTCCCGGAACCGGACCCGAGTCCCCCGGTGCCTGCGGACGGGGCACCCGTCATCCGGCAGGCCCGGGACACGGATCCGAAGCGCCCGGTGCCTGCGGACGGGAACCCGGCATCCGGACGGCCCGGGACACCGGACCCGAGGCGCCCGGTGCCTGCGGACGGGAACCCGGCATCCGGACGTCCTGGGACACCGGATCCGAAGCGCCCGGTGTCTCCGGACGGGAACCGGGCATCCGGTCGGCCCGGAGCCGGGAGTCGCCCCGAGGCGCCCGGCGCCTGCGGACGGGAACCCGACATCCGGACGGCCCGGGACACCGGACCCGAGGCGCCCGGTGTCTCCGGACGGGAACCCGACATCCGGACGGCCCGGGACACCGGACCCGAGGCGCCCGGTGTCTCCGGACGGGAACCGGGCATCCGGTCGGCCCGGAGCCGGGAGTCGCCCCGAGGCGCCCGGTGCCTGCGGACGGGAACCCGGTATCCGGACGTCCTGGGACACCGGACCCGAGGCGCCCGGTGTCTCCGGACGGGAACCCGGCATCCGGACGGTAGGGGTCGGGGCCGCAGGAGGGGGGTCCGGAACAGTTACGTGTATTTGTGGCCGCGGAAGAGGGCTCCTGACCGACCCCGTTCAGGCGGCCGTAAATATGCGGTGGAGGACCCCCCTCCGGAGGCCCCGGCCCCGGACCACGACCCCGGTGCCCCGCGACACCGCCACCGATTCCGGCCCCGGACCACGACCCCGGTGCCCCGCTACACCGCCACCGACCCCGGCCCCGGACCACGACCCCGGTGCCCGGCAACGGCACCACCCGCACCACACCGACCCGCACCACACCACACCGACCCACACCACACCGACCCACCCCACGTCACCCCGCACCACGTCACCCCGCACCGCGCCACCCGGCAACGGCACCACTCCGCAACCGCGCCTCCCGTACAGACCACCCCGCACCGCACCACCCGCACCGCGCGCCCACACCCAGCCCTCCACACCCAGCCCTCCACACCCAGCAGCCCACACCCAGCAGCCCACACCAGCGCCCCGTACCAACAAAACCCGCACCCACCCCGGAGGCCCCGTGACCAGTCTGGAAACCGACGAGCACCGCGCCCTGCGCACCGCCGTGGCCGCCCTCGGGGCCCGCCACCGCGGCACCTTCTTCACCCCCGAAGCCACCGACGCCCTCTGGCGGGAGGCCGGCAAGCTCGGTTACCTCGGCGTCAGCGTCCCCGAGGAGTACGGCGGCGGAGGCGGCGGCATCGCCGAACTCGCGATCGTTCTGGAGGAACTCGGCGCCGCCGGCTGCCCGCTGCTGCTGCTCGTCGTCTCGCCGTCCATCACCGGCACCGTCATCGCCCGCTTCGGCACCGACGAACAGAAGCGGCAGTGGCTGCCCGGACTCGCCGACGGCTCCCGCATCATGACGTTCGGCATCACCGAGCCCGGCGCGGGTTCCAACTCGCACCGCATCACGACCACCGCCCGCCGCGCCCCCGACGGCAGCGGCGACTGGCTGCTGACCGGGCGCAAGGTGTTCATCTCGGGCGTGGACGTCTCCGACGCGACGCTGATCGTCGGCCGTACGGAGGACGCCCGCACCGGCAAGCTGAAGCCGTGCCTGTTCATCGTGGAGCGGGACACCCCGGGCTTCGAGTACCGGCCGATCGAGATGGAACTCAACGCCGCCGAGAAGCAGTTCGAGCTGAGCTTCGACGACATCCGGCTTCCGGCGGGGGCCCTGGTCGGGGACGAGAACGCGGGCCTGCTCCAGCTCTTCGCCGGCCTCAACCCGGAACGGATCATGTCCGCGGCCTTCGCGCTCGGCATGGGCCGGCACGCGCTCGCGAAGGCGGTCGACTACGCCCGTACCCGTACGGTCTGGAAGGAACCGATCGGCGCGCACCAGGCGATCGCCCACCCGCTCGCGCAGGCGCACATCGAGCTGGAACTGGCCCGCCTCATGACGCAGAAGGCGGCCCGGCTCCACGACGAGGGCGACGACACCGGAGCCGGGGAGGCGGCGAACATGGCGAAGTACGCGGCGGCCGAGGCCAACGCGCGGGCCGTCGACCAGGCGGTGCACACGCTCGGCGGCAACGGTCTCACGAAGGAGTACGGTCTGGCCCAGCTGATCACCGCCAGCAGGGTCGCCCGGATCGCGCCGGTGAGCCGCGAGATGATCCTCAACTACGTGTCCCACCAGACGCTCGGACTGCCCAAGTCGTACTGACCGGACGGCCGCCACGGCGCCGGGAACGGAGAGCCGGACCGGCGTCGCACGGCAGCCGAGCAGACCGGAGCGCAGACCGCCCGGGAAGGAGTTCCACCCGCCCATGACCCGAGGCCAACCCCCCGTGCCTCCCGCCACCGCGCCCCTCGTGCGCCGGTCGGCGGAGCACGGCATCACGACACTGACCCTGGACTCGCCGCACAACCGCAACGCGCTCTCGACCCGTCTGGTCGGCGAGTTGTCCGCGGCGCTCGCGGAGGCGGCCGACGATGCGGCGACCCGTGCGGTGCTGCTCACGCACACGGGCGGCACCTTCTGCGCGGGGGCGGACCTGACGGAGATAACCGGCGCCCGGGAGGACGGCGAACGGGACCTCTCGGATGACGGGGGCGCTCCGAACGAGCGGGACGGCTCGGGCGGCAGAGGCGGTTCGAACGAGCGGGACGGCTCGGGTGACCGGGGCGGGTTGAACGACCGGGACGGCTCCGACGACCGGGACGGATCGGGTGACCGGCACGGGTTGAACGAGCGGGACGGCTCGGACGACCGGGGCGGGTTGAACGAGCGGGACGGCTCGGACGACCGGGACGGATCGGGTGACCGGCACGGCACCTCCGCTCCGCGGGCCCTCGCCGCTCTGCTGCGGACGGTCGTGGAACTCCCGAAACCGGTCGTGGCCCGGATCACCGGCCACGTCCGGGCGGGTGGCCTCGGACTGGTGGGCGCGTGCGACATCGCGGTGGCGGGCCCGGAGGCGAGTTTCGCGTTCACCGAGGCACGGCTCGGACTGGCACCGGCCGTGATCTCGCTTCCGCTGCTGCCGCGCATGGACCCGCGCGCGGCGGCCCGACATTATCTGACGGGGGAACGCTTCGACGCGGCGGAAGCGGCCCGTACGGGACTGGTGACGGCGGCGGCGGACGACGTGGACGCGGCGCTGGTGCCGATCCTCGCGGGGCTGCGCAAGGCGTCACCGCAGGGACTGGCGGAGTCCAAGCGGCTGCTCACGGCGGAGACGCTGCGTGCCTTCGACCGTGACACGCGGGCGGCCGCCGAGCAGTCGGCACGTCTCTTCGCCTCGTCCGAGGCCCGCGAGGGCATGACGGCCTTCCTCGAACGCCGGGACCCGTCATGGGCACGCTGACCCCGGGCGCCGACCGGACCTCCACCCCGGACCGGACCTCCACCCCGGACCGCACCCCCGACCCCGACCGGACCCCCAAGCAGGACCGGACCCCCACCCCCGATCGGACCCCCACCCCCGATCGGAACCCCAAGCAGGACCGCAGCCGGGCCACCCGCCGCCGCCTGCTGGAGGCGGCCGTCGCGTGTCTGGCCGAGCACGGTTGGAGCGGCAGCACGGTCTCCGTGGTCGCCGAGCGGGCCGGGGTGTCGCGGGGCGCGGCCCAGCACCACTTCCCGACCCGCGAGGACCTGTTCACGGCGGCGGTCGAACACGTGGCGGAGCAGCGCTCGGCGGCCCTTCGCGCGGTGCCGGCCGGCCCGGACCACGCGCCGGGTCGGGCAGCGGCTGGGGAGGACCGCACCCGGGCCGTGGTGGAGGAGATCGTCGGCCTCTACACGGGACCGCTGTTCCGGGCGGCACTCCAACTGTGGGTGGCGGCCTCGAACGAGGAGCCGCTTCGGAGCCGGGTGACGGCCCTGGAGGCCCGCGTGGGCCGGGAGAGCCACCGGATGGCGGTGGAGCTGCTGGGCGCGGACGAAACGGTGCCGGGGGTACGGGAGACGATCCAGGGACTGCTCGACATGGCCCGCGGCCTGGGCCTGGCGACGCTGCTCACGGACGACAGCGCCCGCAGGGAACGGGTGGTCGCCCGGTGGGCCGGAATCCTGGACGCGGCACTCCGGTGAACACGACGAGGCGGCGCGGCGGCCCGGACCCCACGGCCCGAACCTCCCGGGCCGCCCCACGGACCGGACCCCACGGACCGGACCCCACGGACCGGACCCCACGGCCGACCCCCCGACCGGGCCCCGGGACGGTCCCGTAGCCCGGACCCCGGGACGGTCCCGTAGCCGGGCCCAAGGACAGCCCCGGACAAGGGCCCCGGGGGACGGCCCCAAGGACAGCCCGGGGGACGGCCCCAAGGACGGCCCCGTAGCCGCCCCCGGAACCCCACGCTCCGCGCCCCGCCCGTATCCGGTCAGCCCGAGATGTCCCCGTACCCGGAGATCTCCCGCGGGTCCCGCGAGCCCGGCCCCACATAGCGGGCCGACGGGCGGACCAGCCGCCCCGTGCGCTTCTGCTCGAGGATGTGCGCGGACCACCCCGCCGTACGCGCGCAGGTGAACATCGAGGTGAACATGTGCGCCGGCACCTCCGCGAAGTCCAGCACGATGGCCGCCCAGAACTCGACGTTCGTCGCGAGCACCCGGTCCGGCCGCCGGTTGTGCAGCTCCTCCAGCGCGGCCTTCTCCAGCGCCTCGGCGACCTCGAAGCGCGGCGCGGCCAGCTCCTTCGCGGTCCGCCGCAGCACCCGCGCCCGCGGGTCCTCGGCGCGGTACACGCGGTGACCGAATCCCATCAGGCGCTCGCCGTTGTCGAGGGCCTGCTTGACGTACGCCGTGGCGTCGCCGGTGCGTTCGATCTCCTCGATCATGCCGAGCACCCGCGACGGGGCGCCGCCGTGCAGCGGGCCGGACATGGCGCCGACGGCCCCGGACAGGGCGGCGGCCACGTCGGCGCCGGTGGAGGCGATGACCCGGGCGGTGAAGGTGGAGGCGTTCATGCCGTGCTCGGCGGCCGAGGTCCAGTAGGCGTCGACGGCCTTGACGTGCTTGGGGTCGGGCTCGCCGCGCCAGCGCCGCATGAAGCGCTCCACCACGGTCTCCGCCTTGTCGATCTCGCTCTGCGGGACCATCGGCAGCCCCTGCCCGCGCGCCGACTGGGCGACGTAGGAGAGCGCCATGACGGCGGCCCGCGCCAGATTGTCCCGGGCCTCGTCCTCGTCGATGTCGAGGAGCGGTTTCAGGCCCCACACCGGGGCGAGCATGGCCAGCGCGGACTGCACGTCGACGCGGATGTCACCGGAGTGGACGGGGATGGGGAACGGCTCGGCGGGCGGCAGCCCGGGGTTGAACGCGCCGTCGACCAGCAGCCCCCAGACATTGCCGAACGACACGTGCCCGACGAGGTCCTCGATGTCGACACCGCGGTAGCGGAGGGCGCCACCCTCCTTGTCGGGTTCGGCGATCTCCGTCTCGAACGCGACGACTCCTTCGAGTCCGGGTACGAAGTCGGACATCAGGCGGCTCCTCGTCATGTGGTCGGCACAGGGTTCGTGGCCTGCGTGCCGAAGTCTGCGGTGTGTGGGGGCGCGCCGCTCACGGATGCGCGGCCGGGGCTCGCGCTCCGTATCGGCTGTTCCCGTGGTGCCCCGCGCGGGCGTGGTCACGCACTCACGCGATCGGCGTCACGGCGGTCGCCTACGGGTCTTCGGGTGCTGCGGGGGTGGTGCGGAGGTCCTGCGGTGCACTGCGCACTAGCCCGGACGATATATCCCGGTGTCCGGAGTCCACAGTGGCCCGGCCCAAGATTTTGGCCGGTCCGACCGGTGCGGGGAAGCGTGAGAAGCGGCACACTCCGCGATCTTCCCGGGAGAGGGTTACGCGCCGGGCGGCCTGGGCAAAATCCAGCAGCTCGTTCGGCTCTTCGGATGATGCTGCAAGATGAGTCCCGTGCCAGAAGTGGATCCCGAGCAGCCGGCCGAAGCCGTATACGACCCCGCTGCCATGCGCGAGCACTACCGGTCCGAGGGCCTGTCCGCGGCCGACCTCGCGGCCGAGCCGATGGAGCAGTTCGCCCGCTGGTTCCGGCAGACGGCCGAGAGCGGCCTCTACGAACCGAACGCCGTGGTCGTCTCGACGGCCGACGCCGAGGGCCGGCCCAGCTCGCGGACGGTGCTGCTGAAGGGCTTCGACGAGCGCGGCTTCGTCTTCTACACGAACTACGGCTCCCGCAAGGGCCGGGAGATCGCCGCGAACCCGTACGTCTCGCTGCTCTTTCCGTGGCATCCGATCGCCCGCCAGGTGCTGGTCGGCGGCCGGGCCGAACGGGTGGGCCGGGACGAGACGGCCGCGTACTTCCGCACCCGCCCGCACGGCTCGCAGCTGGGCGCGTGGGCCAGCCGCCAGTCGGAGCCGGTCGCCTCGCGCGAGGAGCTGGACCGCTGGTACGCGGAACTGGCCGACCGCTATCCGCCGGGCGAGCAGGTGCCGGTGCCGCCGGGCTGGGGCGGTTTCCTGGTGGTCCCGGAGACCGTCGAGTTCTGGCAGGGCCGGGAGAACCGGCTGCACGACCGCCTCCGTTACGTCCGCTCGCCGGAACCCGGCGCGAAGGAGGCGTGGACGCTGCAACGCCTGTGCCCGTAGCGCGCGGACGGCGCGAGCCCGTCCCCGGGCGCTACGGGCACACCCGGCGCCGCACGGCCGGGCGGGCGGCGGGCCGGGAACCGGACGAGGAAGCGGGCTGGAGGGGTGAGAGCCGACGGGAAACCCGTGCGAGAGCCGGTGGAACCCGTGGAAGCCGTTGGGAGCCGGTGAGGAGCGCGGGCGGGTGCCGTCGCGGGGCAACCGGACAAGGAACGGGCCGCGCGGGAACCGGCCGGGACGCGGGTGAGGGCCGGCGAGCAGCGGGCCGGAGCCGCTGGGCCGGAGGGCAGGAACCGGGAGGACCGGGAACCGGGCAGGAACCGGGCAGGAACCGGGCCCGGGAACGCAGACGACCCGCGAGCCACACCCCCGGCGTCGGAAGAAGCAGGGGGGCCGGTCGGACGTACCGGCAGCTCGCGGGTCGGGTGACTGCTTGGGATTGGCCGGCTGCACGCCCCCTCGGGGAGCGTACGCATCCGGCGATGCGCAGAGCGCGACGACGGACTGCTAGCCCGCAGTCACCTCACGCGTCCGGTTGTCATACATCTGCCGAACCACCTCCCTTCTCGTGTGCCTCAGACATTAGGCACGCCGCGCCGCGGGCTCAACCCCTTTTCGCGGGTGACCGTTCCGGTGCCGTCCCCGGTGCCGTCCCCGGTGCCGTGCGGGCCCCGCGGGCGGTGCTCCCCGGCCGTAGGCGGAGGCACGGATTTCGGCGAAGACGGTGTGCGCCAGGTCACGTTCGAGTTGAATGATCCCGTGTGCGGCGCATGACGTCACGTCCCGTATGGGGGTGCCAGGTGAGTGCTTCTCGGCCTTCCGGCTCAGGTCCCATCCGTTCCGCGCGTTCCACCGGCTCCGGCCCGGGAGGCGGAACCGGCGCGGGTGATCCCGCGCGTACCGGCCCCGGCGGCCCGTCCGGAACCTCCGGCTCCGGCAGTGGCCCGGGCGGTTCGGGTGGCGGTTCCGGTGGCGGCTTCGTGCCCGGCGGACCGCAGGACCCGGCGACCGGCCCGCCGCCCGAGTCGGAGGACTCCGACCTCCTCGCCGCGCTGCTGGACGGCATGGACGCCGCGCTCTGCGCCTTCGACGCGGACGGGGTCGTCACCCACTGGAACCGCGAGGCCGAGCGGGTCCTCGGCTGGTCGGCGGAGGAGGCGGTCGGCCGCCGGGGTTTCGCGGGCTGGGCGGTGCGCACCGCCGACGCCGAGGAGATCGAACAGCGGCTGCTGGACGCGATGAAGGCCCCGGGACGCCAGGTCCACGAGTTCGCGCTGCTGACGAAGGACGGTGGCCGGGTGCTCGTCCGCACCCAGTCCGCCGCCGTGCAGAGCGCGGACGGAGAGCCCGCCGGGGTCTACTGCGCGTTCAGCGAGGCGCACGCCCAGATCGACCTGGAGCGTTCGATCGCGCTGAGCGAGGCGCTGTTCGAGGACGCGGGCTGGGGCGTGGTGCTGGTGGACGCCGACCTGCGGCCCGCGGTCGTGAACAAGCACGCCCTACGGGCCTTCGGCACGGCCCGCCCGGCGCTGCTGGGCCGGCCGCTGGGCGAGTTGCTGTCGGACGGCGTGGAGGAGCTGGAGAGCGCGCTCCAGCACGTGCTGGCCGAGGGCACGCCGCCCGCGCCCAACGAGATATGGGTGACCGTACGCCCCGCTTCGGACAGTGCCCGGCAACGCGGCCCGGAAGGCGCCCGGGGCAGACCCGGGGACGACGGCGGGGCGAGACCCGGCGGCAGACCGGGAGCCGCCGGACCCGGCCCGGACGGCACCGGCCCGGAAGAGGGCGGCGGCGGTCGCCGCTGCTGGCGCTGTGGATTCGTACGGCTGGCGTCACCGCTGGCGGAGGAGCCCGTTCCGCTGGGTGTCGGCTGGTTCTTCCAGGACGTGACGGAGGCCAAGCGGCTGGAGCAGGAGAGTTCGCTGCTGCGCTTCCGGGGCAACCAACTGCACCGGGCTGGGCTCGCGGCGGCCGAGTGCGAGGACCCGAGGGAGGCGGCGAAGGCCCACCTGGACTTCGCCATGGCGGGCTTCGCGGACCACGTACTGCTGGACCTGCTGCCGCCCGCCCGGCCGGATCGCACGGGCCCCGGGGACGCGGCGGCCGACACCCCGTACGACGACCCGGCGGGCGGCGCTCTCGGGACCCGCCCGGGCCGCGCCGGTGAACCGGGGCGGGGCAGGCTGGTCCGGGCCGCGGCGACACCGGCCGACTCCGGCGGGCCCTGCTCGGCGGTCCGGCCGGGCGGCATGCCCGTGCCGTACGCCGACGGGCACCCGGCGTTGCAGGCGCTGGACCGCACCTGCGCGGTGCGCGCCTCGGCGGGCGGCGCGGCCGGGGAGGGCTGGGCACGGGCCCGCCGGTGGCCGGACGACGCCGTGCACGCCCTGTGCGTGCCGCTGCGGAGCCGGGGCCGCTCGCTGGGCGTGCTGACGTTCCTGCGGGCGGCGAGCAGACGGGCGTTCGAACGGCAGGACGCGGTGTACGCGGAGGACGTCGCGATCCGTACGGCCGCGGCGCTGGACCTGGCGGACGCCGCGGGAGCCTGACGGCACACGGCACACGGCACACTTCACAGGCACAGGCGTGACGGCACACGGCGGCACATGACACGGCACCCGCGCGACGGCACCCGCGCGACGGCACACGGCCGGAGGCTGTCGGCAGGCGGCCGGAGGCCGAGACGGCGTGGCCCCGACCGGCCCCGGGTCGGCCACGTGGCCCCGACCGGCCCCGGGTCGGCGGCGTGGCCCCGACCGCGCCTCCGAGCGGTGTCGTGCGGCACCGCTCGGGAAACCGATCGACACCGCTTGGCCCCTCGAGCCCGTTGGGCGCGTCCGACACCGTTGGGCCCGTCGAGCCCCCGTCGAGCCCCCGTCGAGCCCGCCGAACCTTTCGGCGGATGGTGCGGGCGGGTGGTGCGCGGGCGGGCGGCGGGCGCGGGCTCACCGCCGGTAGAAGATCCGGTCCCCGTAGTCGCTCATGACCTGCGCGTTCCATGCGTGGCCGCCGTCCACGTTGCCCGAGCGGAGCATCGGCGGGGTGATGCCGCGGGCGGCGAGTTCGCCCGCGGCGGTGGCGACGACGGCCTGCATGAGGGCGCTGGTGACGACGGTGGAGGCGGGCGCGAAGGGCGCGTCGATGCCGTCGGCGGCGAGTTCCGCGTCCCCGACGGCGATCTTGCTGTCCAGGACGACGTCGCAGTGGTCCTTGAGGAAGGTCCCCCAGGGATTCCGCGGAGCGGTGCCCTCCGCGTACGCCACGGAGGTGACACCGACCACGGTGAGCCCGAGTTCCTTCGCGTGCCGGGCCATCTCGACGGGCAGGGTGTTGCGCCCGGACAGCGAAATGACGACCAGCAGGTCCCCGGCCCGCACCGGACCGGTGTCCAGAACGGCGCTCGCCAGCCCCTCGACCCGTTCCAGCGCGCTGCCGAGCGTGGCCGGGACGACATCGACCCCGACGGCCCCGGGAACGGGCAGCAGGTTCATCAGCGCGAGCCCGCCCGCGCGGTAGACGACGTCCTGCGCGGGCAGGGAGGAGTGCCCGGCGCCGAAGGTGAACAGGCGGCCCCCGGCGGCGACGGTGTCGGCGATCAGGCCGGCGGCGCGGTGGATGTTGCCGTCCTCCTCGTCGCGGACGCGCCGCAGGAGATCGAGGGCGGCGTCGAAGAACTGCCCGGAGAGCTTCCCCGTGCCCGGGCTCCCCGTGCCCGGACTCCCGGTGCCGCCGCCGAAGCCGCCCCCGGCTTCATTCCCCGCTGCGCTCCCCGTCGTGCTCCCGCCGGTGTTCCGGGCCGCACTCCCGCCTGCGCTCCCGGCCTCCGGGACACCGCGGGGGCCACTCCCGGCGCCGCTGACGGTGCCCGTTCCGTTCTCGCTGCCGCTCATGCCGAGGAGCCTTTCGGTGGGGGACGACGGGCGGTCCGGGCCCGGGGAGAAGTCCGGTTCCGGTGCCTTCCGGCGGTTTCCGCGGCGATCACGGTGCGGTCTGGACCAGTGCCGTGTCAAGACCACCTTGCGCGCGGGGACCCGGTTGTCGGCGGGATGCGTCAGAATTGAGGCCAGGGCCACCGCACGACTCATCGAGGGGCACGCATGTCCGGACTCATCGACACAACGGAGATGTATCTCCGCACCATCCTCGAGCTGGAGGAGGAAGGTGTGGTCCCGATGCGTGCCCGGATCGCCGAGCGGCTCGACCAGAGCGGCCCCACCGTCAGCCAGACAGTGGCGCGGATGGAGCGGGACGGGCTGGTCACCGTGGCAGGGGACCGCCATCTGGAGCTGACCGAGGAAGGCCGCCGGCTGGCGACGCGCGTGATGCGCAAGCACCGGCTCGCCGAATGTCTGCTGGTCGACGTGATCGGCCTGGAGTGGGAGCAGGTGCACGCGGAGGCGTGCCGCTGGGAGCACGTCATGAGCGAGGCGGTCGAGCGCCGCGTCCTGGAGCTGCTGCGGCATCCGACGGAGTCGCCGTACGGCAATCCGATCCCCGGCCTGGAGGAGCTGGGCGAGACGACCGTCTCGGACCCGTTCCTGGACCCGGGCATGGTGAGCCTGGCGGACCTGAAGCCGGGCGCCGACGCGCAGACGGTCGTGGTGCGCCGGATCGGCGAGCCGATCCAGACCGACGCGCAGCTGATGTACACGCTGCGGCGGGCCGGGGTGCAGCCGGGCGCCGTGGTGAGCGTGACGGACGGCGCGGGCGGCGTGCTGATCGGCAGCGGCGGCGAGGCGGCCGAGCTGGACTCGGAGATCGCGTCGCACGTCTTCGTCGCCAAGAGCTGACCCTCTCGGCCGGGGCGACCCCCCGGCCCGGGCGAGCCCCTGGGCCCGGGCGAGCTGTTCGGCCCGGGCGAGCCGCGGGGCCGGGGACGGACGACTGAGGAGAGGACCGCACCGAATCCGGCCGATTCGTTGCCGGAACGTGGCAGTGAAACCGGCCGGTGGATGGCGAAGACTGCTTGCGGGCGCCCGCAGCGTCCCGGGGGGCGCGGCGGGCGGGGGGACCGCGTCAGCGCGGGACCGGCAGAGAGGTGGCGGGGCGGGCCCCGTCGCCCCGACTTCGCATGGGGGGCGCCGAGGTGGCGCACGATTCTCCGGTGTGGTGGCTCTTCGCGGCCGTGTGTACGGCGATCTGGCTCGTCGTGATGTGCCCGGCCATGCCCACGAGGGCGTACAGACGCGGCGTCGCGACGGGACCGGTGGCGATCTTCGTCCCGGTGATGCTCTACGGCGTGAAGTACGGAGCCGTCACGGCGGCGCTGCCGATGTACTGCGCGTTCGTCCTGGCCGTGCCGGCCGGGGTGCTGGGCCACCGGGAGGCGCTGCGTGAGGCGTTGAAGGACCCGAAGACGTCGTACGGGGAGACCTCCGGGCCGTGGACCCTCCAGTCGAGCGCCGCCCTGGTGGCGTTCATGGGGCTGGCGGTGTACTACCTGGCCTCCTGAGGGACCGGGCCACCCGCCCCGGCCCACCGGCCGTGCGGCGCATCCCGTGTACGGGGCACGGGTACGCGTACGGGGTACGGGAGGGCACGCGGTGGCGCCTTCCGGCCCACCCGGTGCCCGCCCCGGGGCACAACGGCCCGGCATATGCGACGCTGTTGCGGAGGTACGGCAGGAGGGGGCTTTCGCCGTACCGGGGAGGGGGCTTGCGATGGGCCACGAGGCACCGCACCGTGCCCGGTGCCGAGTCCTGACGGCGCGACGCCGAACCGGGACACGCGCGCGACGAACCGGAACGGCGTCGGTGGCGCGCCGGACCTCAGCAGAAACGACACAGCGCGGTCGCCGGCGTCGCGCCCGGCCCACCGAAGCGACCGCGACGGACCGTACGCCCGGAACGGACCGGGGGACCGAACCGGACCGGGCGGCTCAGACGCACCGAACGGGCGGCACAGCCGGAAGGAACCGGACGGTTCGAGCGACGCGAACGGACCGGACCGCTCGAACTAGCCGAACGAGCTGTACCGACCGGACGGCCCGAATGAACCGAGCGGGCGGCGCGGACCGAACAGTCGGCGTAAACGGAGCAGCCGGTGCGGACGGACCAGTCGGCGTAAACGGAGCAGCCGGTGCGGACGGAACAGTCGGCGTAAACGGAGCAGCCGGTGCGGACGGAACAGTCGGCGTAAACGGAACAGCTGACGCGGGCGGAACAGCTGACGCGGGCCGATCAGCCGGTGTGGGCGGAGCCGCCGGTGCGGGCCGAACGGCCCGAACGAGCAAGCCGGACAGGTCAGATGCCGATCGCGCCCGCCGCACCCGAAGCAGCCGGTGCGGCGCGAACAGCCCGGACAGCCGGTCCAACCGGGACGGCTCCGGCCCCCGGCGTCACCCACACGGGCGTTGTTGCACGGCAATCGCGACTCGAACCCGCATGTTCGAATACAAGTTCGATAACGTGTCCGTGGCACACCGAAGCGGCAACCGGAACGAATGGGGGTGCCAGATCACATGGTGCGGCGTATCGACGTGAGCGGGACGGACGGAGTGCGGCTCGCGGCCTGGGAGTTCGCCGAACCGCCGAAGGGCGGGAAGGAGGGCGAGCAGGCCCCGGGCGTGCTGTTACTGCACGGCCTGATGGGGCGTGCCGCGCACTGGGCGGACACCGCCCGCTGGCTCGCCGCCCGCCATCGCGCCTTCGGGCTCGACCAGCGGGGCCACGGCCGCAGCGACAAGCCGGCCGAGGGGCCGTACAGCCGTGAGGCCTTCGTCGGCGACGCCGAGGCGGCGATCGAGCAACTGGGTCTGGCCCCCGCCGTGTTGATCGGCCACTCCATGGGAGCCCTGACGGCGTGGCAGCTCGCAGCCCGGCGCCCCGATCTGGTGCGTGCCCTGGTCATCTGTGACATGCGGGCCTCCGCGCTCGGGGGGCGGTCGCAGCGGGAGTGGGAGGAGTGGTTCGAGTCGTGGCCGGTGCCGTTCGCCACGCTCGCGGACGTGCGCAAGTGGTTCGGCGAGGACGATCCCGGGCTCGAACGCCCGGCGCCGAGCCGGGGCGAGTTCTTCGCCGAGGTGATGGCCGAACGGCCCGACGGCTGGCGCCCGGTGTTCTCCCGCCGCCAGATGCTGATGGCGCGCGAGACCTGGGTGCACGACGCGCACTGGGAGGAGTTGGCGCAGGTGCGGTGCCCGACCCTGGTGCTCCGCGGCGTGGACGGGGAGCTGGGGCGGGCCGAGGCTCAGGAGATGGTGCGGGTGCTGCCCCGCGGCGAGTATGCGGAGATCCCCGATGCCGGGCATCTGGCGCACCACGACCAGCCGGAATCCTGGCGCGCGGCGGTGGGGGCGTTCCTCGACAAGACCTTGCCGGACTGACTGGAGCGGTGGACGGACCGGCTCGGGGCGGCGGACGGGCCGGCTCGGGGCGGCGGACGGGCCGAGTCGAAGCGGTGGACGGGCCGGCTCGGGGCGACGGAGGCGCGCTCCCCGTTCGCTGAGCCCATGACGGCCCGGACTCTCGGTGCCTGTGTCGGCACCTTGCCCGAACCTATCGAATAACGATAGATTCCCATCGTGACTCGATATGAGGAGGGGCGATGGGAAAACTGACAGTGCTTGCGCTGCGCGCGGTGCTCGTGGTGCTGCTCGCCGGCTCGGTGTTCGTGCAGGCGGTCATGGTGCCGCTGCTGGCCGCCGACTTGAACGAGGGCGACGGGGACCTCGCCCATGTGCGCACCCCGGTCGTCCTGATCGTGCTCCTGGGCTTTGTCGCGGCCCAGGTCGTCCTGGTCTGCGTCTGGCGGCTGGTGACGATGGTGCGGCGCGGCACCGTGTTCTCCCACGCGGCCTTCCGGTACGTGCATGTGGTGATCGGCGCCATCGCGGCGGCCGCCGCCCTGCTGTTCGCGCTCGCGGTCGTTCTCGCTCCGGGTGAGGCCGTCGCCCCGGGCGTCGTCCTGCTGATCTGCGGAGCGGTGGTGGCGGTCCTGGGCGTCGCGCTGATCGTCCTCGTCCTGCGGATGCTGCTCGCCCAGGCCGTGGCGCGCGACGTCGAGGCGGCGCGGATGCGGGCCGAGCTGGAAGAGGTCATCTGATGCCGATCGCCGTCGACATCGACGTGATGCTGGCCAAGCGGAAGATGTCCGTGGGCGAACTCGCGGAACGGGTGGGCATCACTCCCGCCAACCTGGCGGTCCTCAAGAACGGCCGGGCCAAGGCGGTGCGCTTCGCGACACTGGCGGCGCTCTGCGAGGTGCTGGAATGCCAGCCGGGAGATCTGCTGCGCTGGGAGGCCGGGGGTTCCGTGGAGGGCACCGGGGGCGAGTGACCCGTGACGGGACGGGCCGCCACGAGCTTCTTCCGGCCGGGCGCCCCGGCGGGGGCGCCCGGCGTACAAGTGGAACTCTGACCGTCCGTGACGCGGGCGGCGTCAGCGGTTGATCGCCTGGACTTCCTGCACGGTGACCTCCTGGGTGGTACCGAAGGTGCCGTCGGGCAGGTCGCCCCCGGTGCCTCCGGAGCCGGTCCACTCGACCTCCCAGGTGACGGTCGCCCGGAGCGGGAAGGTTCCGTCACGGGAGGAACGGAGGTAGGTCAGGCCGCACGGTGGGGTCTTCTCCTCGGCGCCCTTGGTGTACGGGGTGCCGATGCTGCCGTCCTCGTTGATCGTGCACTCACCGGAGCCGGGGTGCAGCTCGGCGTCCTTGGTGCCGGGCTCGATCTTCAACGACACCGGGGTGGCGGTCGTCGTGGCGTAGAGGTTGAGAACCTCGATCGACGCGGTGACGGAGACGGGCCTGAACGTGCTCTCGTCGAGCCAGGCCCAGGTGGGCAGGTTCACCTTCTGGTTCTGGGTGGGCGACAACTCGACCTCGGTCCCGGGCACACGGACTTCGGCGTAGGCGAGTTCCGCAAGCATTTCCGTCGTGATGGATTCGGGAATGTTCGCGGGCGGCGGGTCGCCCTCGTCGACCCAGAAG
The DNA here is from genome assembly GCF_009735685.1 of Streptomyces lycii. Taxonomy (GTDB): domain Bacteria; phylum Actinomycetota; class Actinomycetes; order Streptomycetales; family Streptomycetaceae; genus Streptomyces; species Streptomyces lycii. The sequence continues at coordinate 27,513 of NZ_WHPN01000429.1, forward strand.
GGCTGCTCGTCACACGCGTCCCACCCGGAAGGGTAGGACTCGTCCACGTAGGAGTCCCAGAAGTAACCCTCGCCGGATTTCTCCTCGTTGAAGTCCTTGTACGGCTTCCCGTTCACGTACCGGTCGCGCTGCTGCGCGTCCCACTCATAGCCCGTGGACTCGGCCTCCCAAATGGGCTCCATCTCGGCCTTCAGCTGTTCCGGAGTGTACTTCGGGGCGTACCAGCACGGGGGTGGGGACCAATCCGCGGGCGGCGTGAGCGATCCGACCGACGAGCCGGAACCATTCTTGCTGTGGTCGTAGACGACCGCGCCCACGCCTGCCGACAGTGTGCCGTCGTCGGTGGTCTCTCCGGTGTTGAAGCTGCCGCCCGGTTTTCCCCGGTCGGCGTACGCGGGTGATGTGCTGAGGCAGAGTAGCGAGACTGCTGAGATGACTGCGGTCGCGCGTACTACGCTGTTCAACGCTGGCATGAGTCTGCGCCTCGACGAGAATGCATCTTGACCGTTTCCCATACCCCGTCCTTGTTCTTCTTGAGTACAGAGTTGTAAGCGATGTAGCTGTTCTTGCTGGGTTTTGTCTTCTGTACTTCTCCGGTCTTGATGACCTTGTTGAAAGCCTTGCTCTCGTCGGCGCAGTAGGAGATTGACGCACTGGTGCCCGAACTGATGCTTACGCGCCGGTCGTAGTATTCAACGAGTCCCGTGATCGTCCAGCCCTCGTCGATGAAGCTTTGCACCCATTCTTGCGCTGCCGCGGCGGCTTCTCCTTCGGTGTAGAACTCGAGCGCCGGCAGGCGGGGTTCACCGGCGACGATCGCGGCGTCCATGGCCCGGATGAACTCCTTGTTGTCCTCCAGAGCGGCATCTTGTGCCGCGTCGCCGGTCTGCTCGGGAGTGAACTTGTAGGTCACGTCCTTCGGCAGCTTGATCTCCGGCCGCTCGGCGGACCCCGAAGCACTCGCGCTCGGCGACTCGGACTTCTTGTCGTCCTGCTCGGCGCCGGCGATCTTGTCGTCGTCCTTGCCCTTGTCCTCGCTGCCTCCGCAGCCCGTGACGAGCAGGGCGGTGCATGCGGCCAGCGCTGCCGCGGCGGTCAGGTGGCGGTACGTCACGGATGCTGCTCCCGGGAGCCGTCGGGTCTGAGAGGTCGACAATCACCGTATGCGCATGGCCTCCGAACAGGCAGTGTTGTGACCGTATTGAGAACAATCCCTCACAAGCTGCGGGCAAATCACGGACGAGGCTTCGATGTACGGGGAGTCGCACGAACGGCTCGGGCGGGCTGGCCGTGCGAGCCGGTGGCCGGGGCGGCTCCGGACCCGGGTGCTTCCGGTACCGTGAAAGCGTTCAGCGGACGGATCGGCCGGCCGTTGCAGGCCGAGGCACGGAAGGGGGCCGCGTGTCTTTCCTCAGGTTCGCGGGTGACGAGGTGCTGGAGATGGCGGGCACGCTGGAGACCAGCGGCGGCCGGATGAAGGGCGCCTCCAAGGAGATGGCCGGGACGGATTCTTCGCATATCGGCCATAGCGATCTCCAGTCCGCCTGTGACGACTTCGCGGACTCCTGGGACTACGGCTTCGGCCAGCTTTCCAAGCTCACCGAGGGCGTCTCGAAGTTCGCGAAGAAGGCCGCGGAGGAGTTCGGCAAGCTGGACCAGAAGCTTGCCGCGGAACTGGAGAAGGCGAAAAAGGGCGACAAAGCGTAAACAGGCGGTTGCAGGCGCCGTTGTTTCCCACTGTGGGCGGGCGCCGGGACCGGTGAGCGGAACCGTCTGAGCATGGGACGGCTGTTGTGGGGCTGCGACGTCAGCTCGGGGAACTGGGACAACACATCGACCAGGACGAGCGGCACCTGGCGGATCTTTCGATGCGGGCAGCCGCCGCGGGGGATCTGACATACACGACGGACGTCCGTTCGCCGTCGGTGTGGCGCCTCGCGAAGTTCGCCTACGTCGCCGAGCAGTACGGTTACCGCTACGCCGGACTGGACCCGGACCTCGGATCGTCGAACACTCCGCTGTTCATCTTCCGCCGTCTGCCGGACGCCGGCGAGCGGAGCAGGCGTGTCCGCCAGGACTACCCCGACGCGCTCACCGGCGGCCGGCTGCCCGGTCTGCGGTCCCTGGGCGGCCGGCTGGTGCCGACCCCGGAGGCCCGGCAGGAGGTGAAGCTGCTGCACGCCCGGATCAAGGTCGACTACGCGGCCGCGGTGGGACGGGAGCCGCTGACGAAATGGTTCCTCGGTATCCCGGCCGCCATCCTCCTGATGCTGGTGGTGAACGGCGAGGTTGATGCCCGGGGGCTGCTGGTCGGAGCCGGGCTGGCGCTCGGACTCGTGCTGTTGCTGGTGGCCTCCCGGTGGTTTCTCCTCGTCCGGCAGAAGGCATATCAGCGGTTGCTGCACAAGGAGTCCGCGCAGCAGGGCAACCGTCCCGTAAGGTAGGCGTCTTTCGCCGGAAGCCGGAAGCCGGAAGCCGGAAGCCGGAAGCCGGAAGCCGGAAGCCGGAAGCCGGAAGCCGGAAGCCGGAAGCCGGAATGCTTGTCAGGTGAACGAGAACGTCCGCCCGATGTGCGCCAGCCGCGCCGAGTACGAGTCGAGCAGAAAGACCGACGGCGTCGAGATCGTGACGTACACGCAGTAGTCCCGAGGAGCCGGGATGATCAGCTGGAGCGCAGCGACGGCGATGCTCGGCCGTGCGGACGAACCGGCGCCCGCCGGCCTCACGGGAGAACCGGCGCCTGCCCCGGCTGCGTCCGGCACCGCGGTCTCGGCAGAACCTGCCGCCGCGGGGTTCGTCACAGCCCCAGCAGGGCCAGTGCCCCCGGAACCCGGGGAAGCAGCTGAATCCGGCGGCACCACGGACGCCTCCGACGCCGCGACGGGCGTCGCCGTCTCAGCGGACGTCTCCGTCTCGGCGGACGTCGCCGGCACCGCGGACGTCGTCGGCACCGCGGACACAGGCAGCGTCATCGTCCGCAGCGACGTCGACATCACCCCCGGCCCGCACGGCAGCTTCGCCGCCAGCAGCATGTCCTGCCGTCCCTGCACACCCTTGCCCAGCGGGAAGTCCAGCTCCTGGAGCTTCCCGTCGTGGGCGAAGAAGCTCTTCTCCTTGGCCCGGTAGATGCCCTCGGCCGCCAACAGCCGGTCCCGGTGGTCGCTGGGCCGCACGGTGACCGCCAACAGCCCCATCGACAGCCGCTCGTCGCCGTCCACCTCTTCCGTGCCCACGCACATGGCCGTGAGCACGGTCGTGTCCGGCCCCGACAGCCGCGGCAACTGGGCGCGCAGTTGCTCGCTCGCCTGTGCCAACTGCTCCGCGTCGGCGTCCGTCATCAGCTTGGCCATCGCCTCCCGCCACCCCTCGGAGGCAGTGGGCTCCGGCAACCGTACGAACTCCTCGGGCACCTCGTGCGTGAAGGTGTACGGCACCTCACGCGGCCGGGCGTCGGCGACGGGGCCGGTCCTGGGCCCGGTCATGCGGCGGTCCCGTACTGCGACGGGTTGAGGCCGTTCGTGAAGCTGGAGCCCGACGACGTCAGCGTCGTGGGTGCGTCGACCTGCGGGCCGAGCGGTCCCGGCGCGACCGTCTGCGTCTCGTCCGGAGCGCCGAAGTAATCGGCGAAGCCCTTGCCCGGGCCGACGATCGGCATGTCGGAAATGTTCCAGTCGCCGTCCGTCCAGCGGCCGTCGTTCATGTTGGAGAAGCCCGCGAAGGTCGCTCCGGCGATGGTCCCGCCCCAGTCTAGGGCGTTGCCCGTTGCGACATGGGTCCAGCCCTTGGCTGCGGTGGCGAAGCCGCGGGCCGAGTTCGCGATACCGCTGGGTATCTTCGCGATACCGCCCCAGTTGCCCGGGCCGATCTTGCCGAGTGTGGCCGCGAAGCCCTGGGTTGCGCGCAGCGTACGGCCGGACTGAACCAGAGCGCGCCCCGCCTTCGCCAACCGGGCGCCCGCCAGGCCAACGCCACCTGCGAACACGCCCGCCGCGTCCCAGGCGAGGGTCTGCCACGTCACGCCCTCGGCCCCGCCGGCCATGGCGATGCCGTGCGAGGCGAGCGCTCCAGCACCGACGATCAGACCGATCAGAGCCAGGCCCGCGATGCCGCCGATGGGAAGCGCGATGAGGCAGATGACGCCGATGACCATGGCGATGTCGGCCAGAAGGTCGCCGACCAGCTTCCAGAAATTCGGGTCGGTGAGCGTGTCCCAAGCCTCCGACATGTAATCCGAGACGGCCTTCACCAGGTCGTCGAACCAGCCGGGCTCGGGCGGGGCGTCGTCCGCCGCGTTCCTGACCGTACGCGCCACGTTGCCGGCCGCGGTGTTGTACTCGGTGTTCAGAGTGTGGGCACGGTTCCGGATGGCTTCGAGTTCGGCGTCGGCCGTGTCGACGGCCTTCTCCTTGCCCTTCTTGTCCTTCTCGTGCTCCTCCAGCTCCTTCTTCGACATGCCCGAGGTGTTTTCCGGCAGGCCGGTCAGACTGGTCTTGGCGCTGCTGACCTGCTTGGCGGCCGTAGCGGCCTCCTCCTCCAACTTCCGGGCGCGCGCCTGAAAACCGTCGAGGCTGGTCTCCCAGCTCGCCAGCGCCCGGTGTGCGTCACCGAGGGAGTCCAGCGCCTTCTTCAAATACGGCGGGATCTTGGATACGGAATCGGTGAACGCGTCCGCCGACTTGCCGACCCATATCCCGTCCGAGGTGCCGATCTTGCCGAGCTGGGTTTGCGCCGTGCCACCGTCCCGGCTGACCTTGCCGACCGCGGCGACCAGCAGCCGTACCGTCTCCAGATCACCCGGCGCCGGGTCGAAGCCAAGATGCGGATACTTGTCCGAGCTCATCGTTACGCTCCGTGCCTTTCCGTGTCCTGTACTGCTCCAACAACTCCCCCGTGCCCCCGCGTCTGCCGGAATGCTGACGAACCACGGACACGCGCCACTGCCTGTGGAAGGTACCTGCCTGCGCCGAGGACCTCCACACCGGGCGAGTGATAGAAAGGTTCTTCCCGTCGGCGTGTGCGGATCACTGGAGCGCCGACACGGTTCCCGACACAACTTCCGGCCAGGAGGCGAGATGTTCCTGCTGCGACGACAGCTGACCGCACTCCTACGGGACGGCGGAGCGGGTGTGGAACTGCACACCATGGTGAATCCATGGGCATCGCGGCGGAAGTTCGCAGCATTCGCCTATATCGCCGAACAGTACGGCTACCGTTACGACGGCCTCGCCTCCGGAATCCCCACCAGCCGCAGCCACCCTATCTTCGGCTTCCGCCGCCTGCCCGACGCGCAGGAGCGTGCGACCCGCACCTCCGCCGCGTACCCCAACGCCGTCGGCGGCGGCCCGTATCCCGGTATGAGGCCCTCCGGCAATGGGCTGACGCCGCTGCCGGAGGCCCGGCCGGAGGTCGACCTGCTGCACGCCCGGATCATGACCGATCTGTACGGCGAATCCAGCACGGGGCGCATCAAGATGATGGCGATCGTGATTCCCGTCTCCGTCCTGCTCGGGCTGGTGCTGACCGGCAACTTCACTACGACGGGCACGCTGATCGGCGGCTGCGTGGTCGCCGGCTTTTGGCTGTACCTCTGGCTGGCGGCGGCCTACATGCGCCGCAGGCGGGTGAAGTACGTACGGATCCTGGAACGGGCGGGCATCGCCTGGCCGCCGCGGAGGTCCGATCGCTGAGCTGCGGTCCCGGGTGACCGGGGGCTCAGACGTCCGCTGAATCCGCCGCGAAGCCGACGAAGGAGGCCCAGGCGGTGGGCTCGACGCGGAGCACGGGGCCGTCTGCGTTTTTGGAGTCACGCACCCGCACGGCGTCGTACCGGGCTATGGCGACTTCCACGCAATCGCCGCCGCCGGAATCGCTGTAACTGCTCTTGAACCACGTCAGGCCGTCGTTCACAGCTCACCTGCCAACTGCTCGATGAAGGCCACGGACTCCGTCAGCCCGAGAGCCTGTGTGCGAATCATCGTATGCCGCCGCATGAGGACGCTCACCTCGTCCGGCTTGGACACCAGAAGGCTCGTGCCCTGGCCCTCCAGGTACACGAGAGGCGTGTGCTCCGGAGTTTCGATGACCTTCATCGCTCCGCGCAGCCCCGCATGGCCGGTCCGGTCCAGTGGCATCACTTGCAGGACGACATTGGGCCGCGCCGCGCACTCGATCAAGTACCGGTACTGCTCCTTGGTCACCGTTGAGCCGCCGATCCTCTGTCGAAGAGCAGCCTCTTCAAGTACGACGTGCACAACGGCCACCGGCCGCCGGTCGAACAACACCTTGCGGGCCATGCGAGCCTCGACGAGTTTTTCCACCTCTTCCTCGTCGAGCGGGGGGAAGTCGCATCGGAACAGCTCACGCGCGTAGCTCTCGGTCTGGAGAAGTCCTTCGAGCACCTGGGGGCAGTACGAGGAAACGCTGAGAGCCTCAGCTTCCAGCTGCACGAAGCCCTGAAAGTAGGCGGGGTACCGCTCCAAGCGCAGATACTTCGAAGCCGCCGCGATCAACCCGCCGGCGTCCAACGCCTCCTCGGCCCGCGCAATGAACTCGTTCGTGGCGGGACGGGCGCAGGTCTCCACGGAGCTGACCGCTGCCCCGGTGTAGTTCATCCGGGAGCCGAGCTCGTCCTGGGTCAGCCCGGCCCGCTCGCGCAGCTTCCGCAGCACCTCGGCGAAGTACTGGGTGGCGGGTGAGGCGGTTTCCTTGTTCTTGGCCAGTGGCATACGAGCTGCCCCCTCAACGCGGTCCAACGCGTGATCAACGCACGGCGGCTGAGGCTGGGCAGTCACCCGCGTCGATGCTCCGACCCTGGTCAAGCTAGCCGTGCGGCATGGAGAGTGGCGAGGTGAACACAGAAAGTAACCCCGAAGGTGGCGTTCCGCTCTGGCTGCCCGCCACCGGGTACCAACTGCGCAAGGCGGGAATCCACTTCGACGCCGTCCGCGTATCCGGCGCCCTCGGCCGAGAGCTGGCCGACCGGCTGGCGACACTCACCAACGGTGATCCGGGTCCGATCGTGGAGCAGGCCAACGGGGACAGCCCCGTCTACTTCCTCGTACCGCCGGGCAGTACGTCCCGCCGCCCCTGGCCGACGGTCGCCCAGCGCCTGACCGCGAACGCGCTGCACGGTGACTGCTACGTCGGCATCCCCGCTCTCCAGGGCCACACCTGGCCCCTGAGTTGGCGCTACGAACCCACCGCCCCGAACCGCCTGGTCCATCCGCTGCTGCTGTACGTGACCCTGTGCATCATGACGGGACGGTTCGCTGCCGTGCGGGATTCGCTTGCCCGTGAATGGGCGGAATAGCCGGTCGGCTGCCAACCGGATTTCGGTCCTCAGCTGTCCTGCTGTGCCTCTTCGAGGTCCCTCACCCACAGTGTCCGGATGAAGTCGTCGCACTCGTCCAGGTGCGCGGCCAGCCAGCCGGGGTCGAAGGCCACGGTTCGAACTGACAAGTCGAAACCGAATCTCTCCAGCCGCCAGGCGAAATTAAGTGAGACCGCCAGTTCGTTGTCCTGGGTTTTCCAGTAGCGCAGGGAACGCAGGCCCTGACCAAGCCGGTCGGTGCTGAACATGTCGACCTCAACAGGGCGCACGGGGCTGGCTTCGTTGGCTTGGACGGCGGTCATCAGGCTTTCCATGCGGTCGCCCTCGGCTGGGAAATAGAGGGCGTAGAAGGCTTGGGGGAGACCGCGGGGATCAGGAGCGTAGAGAAACACCTGCTGGGCAGGGATCGTACCCGGAATTCCCTCGGCGAGCATGTCCAGACGCACGGCCAGAGCTCGCACATCCCGCCGTTTCGGCCGCTTCTTGTGCAGCCTCCAGAGGAGTTCCGCATTGCCATGCGCCCAGTCGTTGCGCTCCTGGACGCTGTCCCAGCGCAACGGCATCAGCAGCCATTCCTCTGGATTTGAATCGGTCTCGATGAAAATCATGAACAGCTCCAGCGGAAGGTGGTCATGACGGCGTCGAAGAGTTCCACCAGGACCTCCGCGAAGTCGCCGTGAGGGTCGCCGTCGGCAAGGGTGCTGAAACAGACCATCAGCCACTGGGGAGTGGAGCTGCCGGGCACCGGAAGGACGTACTCGATACGGCGCGAGGCCTCCGCCACGTCCCGGTCCGGGTCGGCCCCGACGGTCTTGTCCACGCGCACACCGTCCGCGCCGTCGGCGGTGACCGGCTCGCTGCTGCTTCCGTCGGAGAGGAGAGCGGCCACGACCGTACCGCTGTCGGCGCTGCCGCCGGGGCCGGAAAGCATCTCGGACACGATGATCGACGCGGCGATGAGCGTGCCGTGAATGCGCTCGACCGGCAGGTACAGCGTAAGCCCGTTGGACTTGCGGGCTTGTTTCACCGCCTTGTTGAGCTGCTTCATCAGCTCCAAACGGGCTTTGACGACGTCGTCCCTCGGTATGTCGTCTGGCATGTCCTCAATGGCCCGGTCGATGATGCGCTTGACCGCCCGCTCCGTGCCCTCCCGCAGCGGAATGTGGTCCCAACCCGGGGGCGGCACGAGGGTGTAGCCGACAGGAATTGACTGTTCCGCCTCAGTGGCGTCAGGCACGCCGGTACCTCTCCGCGATGAAGAAGCCCGCGACGAGAAGCGGAGTCACGATGGCACATGCTGCCGCGGGCCAGAATCCGGTGACGGTTGCCGGCACGACAAGTATGAAAGAGACGGCAAGGGCATGAGTCAGCATCGGCGGGCGGTTGGCGTGCCAGGGGTTTTTGACGAAGATGTACAGCAAGCCCAGAATCCCGGCAGCGACGACGGCCCGTTGAAGCCACATCCATGCGGTGGTAAATGAACTCGGGCTCACGGCATAAAGAAGCATGTACACCAGTACGGACCCGAACGGCGCGATGACGCAAAGGCGTGCCGCGGCCACGACTCCACCGCCAAGGCGATGCATAATTCCGCCTCTCACGGGAAAATTTCGACTGGTGTTGGGCACGAGAACGCCTTCTTGTGGTCGGAGGGGCGAAAGATCACCAATGGGTATCCACTGGAGGCCTCCATGTATTTCCCTTCCAGTCGTTGTATCCTTCATTGAAGGACTTCCATGGAGCTGAGTCGCTTTGTCCGAGCGCCTTGTCCGTCAAGTCTGCCCCCGTACCGATATAAGCGGCCGTCAGCGAAGTTGCGTAAGCAGCGTTAGCGGTGACGCGCGTGCCTGTGGGCACCGCATCGGGGAACGATGCTGCGTTCTTCATGATGTTCGCGCGAATCTTCGCCGCACCGTCGTCGCCCAGGTTGAACGCCGTGGTGACTCTGCTGACCTCGGTATCCGTCGATACGCGGCCCGCGTCGTCCAGGATATTCCTGCGGAGGAGGGTTCGGGATTCCCTGGCGGAGGCGCGGATCGCGTCATCTGACGTCGTGGCGATTGTTCTGCCCAACTCGTCCATGACGCGAGAGTGGGAGCGAATTCCGTCTTTGAGCTTGCTGACCCGGGAAAGGGCTGCCGCCGCCTTCGTGGTCGAGTTCGCGCCTTTGAGCATCGCGACGCCAAGCCGTCCGGCCCCCATAGTGAGAAGCCCGGCGGAGTCCATGGCGACGTCCATCCAGCTGGCGTCTCCCGATGCCACCAGCAGAAGTCGGGTCCCGACCACGAGCAAGCCCGCGACCAGCAGGAAGACAGCCACGTTAAGTCCGGGAATGAAGATGGCGATCACTCCGACAAAGGTTGCGATCCACCCCAGGACATCGATTACCACCTTGATCCAGTCCGCGTTCTCGTGGACCCATCCCTTGACGTTGTCCCACCAGCTGTCCTCGATGACGTCGTCGAGCTGGTCACGGATCTTGCTCGCGTGGTGCCGGGCGCGTTCGTCGCGGTCGCCCTTGATGCGGTCGAGCTGGTCGCGGTACGAGCGCAGCGGGTCGTCACCCGTGTCCCTCGGGGAGTCCGTGGGCGTACTGCCGTCGCCCGACTGCTGCTTGCTCTTTTCCGCCTCGTGCTCCTCGTGGGCCTTCTTCGCATTGCTCAGTACGGTGTCGGCCTCCTTCTGGAAGCCTTCGAGGTCGTTCGCCCAATTGGTGAGGTGCCCGTGGACGCGCTCGTAGCGGCCGGCGACCTCGCGCAGGTGCTTTTCGAGGACGCCGGACTCCTCGCGGAGCTTGGTCGCGTACTTGCCCTTGAGTTCGTTGTCGTCACCGATGCCGCGCAGCAGCCGGGCCTGGTCGCGCAGTGACTTCGCGACGCCCTTCATGTGCTTGACCTCGTCCCGTATCTCCTCCGGATCGCCCGGTACCGGGTCGGTCTCGGCGAGAGGCTGCCAGTCTCGGGGCCGGGTCCTGGGTGGGGTCACTTCTTCTTGTCCTTGCGCAGTTCCTTCGCCAGCTTGGCGTCCAGTCCGGTGAAGCTGTCGATGGTCCCGCCGATCAGCTTCCCCACCGACTCGATGCTGTCGAGCATCTTTGACCGGTAGTCGTCCCAGTTGTCGAAGAATTCGTCCATGGCGTCCGTGATCTCACTGTGGCCCCAGTGGGAATGCATGTCCTCGGACCGGCTGCCGAGGTTCTTGAACTCCTTCTGGAGTCCCTTGAGAAGCGTCTCCGAGTCCACCAGCAGATTGATGTTGACTATGAGATCCGCGTCGTTGGCCATGTGTACGTGGTCCGCTTTCTCCTGGCAGGGAGGGCTGGGCTGGCCCGTTTACCGGTTGATCGCCTGGACTTCCTGCACGGTGATGTCCTGTGTCGTACCGAAGGTGCCGTCCGGCAGGTCGCCGCCGGCGCCGCCGGTGCCGGTCCACTCGACCTCCCAGGTGATGGTCGCCCGCATTTCGTATGGCCCGGACACTGTGCTGGCCCGCAGGTATGTCATGCCGCAGGGGGGATCCTGATCCTCTGCCCCTCTTGTGTAGGGGGTGCCGATGGTCCCTTCCTCCCGGAGTGTGCACTCTCCAGAGGGCGGGTGGATGGTCGCGTCCTTCGTGCCCGGCTCCAGCTTCAGTGAGACCGGTGTCGCGGTCGTGGTCGCCTCTATACCGAGCTCTTCCAGTGAAGCCGTTACCGAGACGGGCTTGAAGGAACTACTGTCCAGCCAGGCCCACGTTGCCAGATTGACTTTCTGGTTTGCGGCTGCCGGTGAGAGTTGCACTTCGCTGTCGGGCACACGAATCTTGCTGTACGCCAGCCCGGCCAGCACCTCGGGAGTTACGGCATTCTCGTGCTCAGGCGGCTCGCCGTTGTCCACCCAGAAGATGGGGTCCATGCAGGCAAAAATGTCCCCGCCTTCTTCGTATGGCAACGCGGCGCGATCCCACCACATCCCCTCGCCCGCTTTGGCAAGATTGTAGTCCTTGTAAGGGTTACCGTTGATGTAGCGATGTTCGAACTGTTGAATAGCTTCGCCCAACCCGCTTGTGTGCGGTTGGTTTCTGGCTTCCTCGTGTTTCTGCTTGAGCTCTTCGGGGGTGTATGCCGGCTCGTACCAACACGGAGGAGGGGACCAGTCTGTCGAAGCCGAGACGTTGAGGGGGCCGCTGGACGGGCCCGCAGCATTTCTCTTCAGGTTGAAGCGGACTCTTGAGTAGACCTCGTCGCCCTGTGCGCCGCCCTCCGCCTCTACCGCGCCCTCGTCCTTGTCTCCAGGGCGTGCGGCGTGGGCCTCGATCGGGAGGAGGACGGAAGCGACCACGGTGCCGACAGCGAGTCCCCACCACAGCTGCCGCTTCACGGCTGGCACTGCTCTGCACCTCGCTGTGACTTGACACCGGTGGTCTGCCACACCCCTGCCTCGTTGCGGTCGAGCCGGGTGTCGTAGAAGACGTAGGAGTTCTCGTCGGGTGCAGATTGGAGCACCTTGCCGGTCTTGCGCTCCTTGGCGAAACCCTTGGTCTCGTCGCTGCAGTAGGTGAGCCGAGCCGAGCCGTCCGACCGGAATGTCACGGAGCGGTCGAAATAGCGCACGGTGCCGGTGACGGACAGGTCGTCGTCCACGTAACTCTGGATGGACTTGGCCGCACTTACCGCGGCGTCCCGAGCGGAGTAGAAGTACACCGGTTCGGATTCTGGGTCACCTTCGATGATGGCCGCGTCGATGGCCCGCAGGCGTTGCTCGTTGTCACTGAGCACCGCGTCTTTCTTCGGGTCACCTGTCTTGCGGTTCTCGAAAATCAGTACATCGTCCTTCGGCAGCTTGATCGACGGGCGCTTGCTGTCGTCCGGTGCCGAGGCGCTCGGTGAAGATGACGAAGCGTCTTCCGCGCCTGCGATCTTGTCGTCGGACTTGCCTTCCGGGTCGTCACCGCTGCCGCAGCCTGAGAGAAGCAGGGCGGTGCAGGCGGTGAGCGCTGCCGCAGCGGTCAGGTGGCGGTGGGTCACGGGTGCTGCTCCTGGAACTCTGGACTGCGTGGTCGGCCATCACCGTATGCGGTTCGACTGACAACACACAGTGTTCGTAACCGCATTGAGAGCAACCCCTCACAGTCCGCGAGCACCGGCGCGCCGACACCCGCGTGGCACCGTTACATCGGCACCGTCACCGTCATCGACTCCCCGTCCCCGAGGTGCATCAGGCCCTTGCCCGGGGTCACCGGGTCGCCCACCATCTGGCGGGTCGTGCGGATGCCGATCAGGTCGCCGCTGGACGTGTCCTGCGGGGAGAGCAGGATGCCGCGGCGGGCCTTCTTGGCGTCGACCTGCCAGCCGGTGAAGCCGCCCGCGACGTCCTCCTCGTCGCCCGCGAGGACGAGGCCGATGCCCATTTCCGTACCCCGGGACACGATCCGCTTCAGCTGGGAGCCGGCGTCGCAGTCCGCGTACGACTCGGCGTCGTCCATCAGGATCACCACCGGGTTCTCCGGGGTCGGCGCGATCGACTCGATGAGTTCCTTGAACTCGTCCTCCTCGATCTCGTCGCCCGTGATGACCTTCAGCACGCCCTCGGTGCCGTCCAGTTCGCGCATCGGGGACTGCCGCGGGGCGGCCACGACGACGCGTACGCCCTGGGCCAGATACGAGCGGGCCATGCTCATCAGCGCCGTGCTGCGGCCCGACTTCGCCGGGCCCGCGATGATGAAGGCCGGTACGCCCCGGGAGAGGTCCGGGCCGTAGCCGGTCAGCTCGTCGCCGCCGACGCCGATCAGGCTCCACATCGGGGACGCCGACAGCTCCGGGTCCCGCATCTCCCAGGCGTCGCGCCAGGTGAGGCGGCTCGGCAGGACGTCCACCCGGAACGGTCGCCGGGAGCGCGGCACATCCGCGTCGCGCGCCGCCGCGGCCTCGCCGATCGCCGTCACCGCGGCCGCCTGGCCCTGGCCGCTGGAGTCCTCGGAGAGCAGCGCGAACTGGGTTTCCGTCGCCGTCTCGTTCCGGAAGGCCCGTCCGGGCGCGATCTCGTCGGGCACCTTGCGCGCCTGCACACCGATCAGCGTGAAGTCGGAGCGGTCGGCGAGCCGCAGCGCGTACTTCGACTCGGTGAGCGCGCTGATCCGGCCGACGAGCAGCTGCCGGTCACCGGTGATCACCAGATGCACGCCGACGCTGGCGCCCTCGCGCATCATCGTCATCAGCTCGTCCGTCAGCTCGCCGTGCCCCATCTCGCCGAGGGACGGCAGCCAGCCCTCCCAGCGGTCGAGCAGCACGACGATGTGCGGCAGCCGCTGCTCCTCCGGTGCCGAGGCGCGCTGTTCGCCGATGTCCGCGTAGCCGTCCTCGGCGAGGAGGTCCTGCCGGCGGGTGACCTCGGAGCTGAGCCGGCCGATGAGCCGTACGGCCCGCTCGGTCTGCGAGCGGCCGACGACCGCGCCGCAGTGCGGCAGCCGGGTCAGGGCGTTGAGCGCGCCGTTGCCGCAGTCGATGCCGTAGAGGTGGACGTCGGCGACGGAGTGCGTACGGGCCAGGGAACCCGCGATCGTACGGAGCAGCTGCGAGCGGCCGCTGCGCGGGGCGCCGCCGACCAGCAGGTGGTCGAAGGACGCGAAGTCGATCGCGACGGGGATCCGGGCCTGGTCGGCGGGGATGTCGGCGACACCGTACGGGGCCGGGGGCATCGCGCCGGCGCCCTGCACGGCCGGGATGTCGTCCAGCAGCAGCTTGTCGTCGAGGGCGGGCAGCCACGGGCTGTGCTGCGGCGGGATGGCGAGCCGGTCGTTGGCCTCGATGACGGCGTCGACGAGGACCTTGAGGTCGGTGATCTCCTCCTCCTCGCGGGCGGCCGCCGCGGGCCGCTTGAGGGCGGCGCGGCCCAGCTCCTGCCATTCGAGGCGGCCGGCCCACGGTGCTTCGGTCTGTGTGTCGGCGGCGCCCGGCCGCCGGCCGCCGACGCGGCCGGACTGGAAGGGGACGAGCGAGGCGTGTCCGAGGCGGACGTAGGCGCGGCCGGGGGTGGACTTGCTGATGTGCCCGGCCTCGGGGGAGTCGATGACGTCGCTGGACTCGCTGCCGTCGGTGACGCGCAGCGCGATCCGGAGGTTGGTGTTGGCGCGGATCTCGGGTGAGACGACACCGCTGGGGCGCTGGGTGGCGAGCAGCAGGTGGATGCCGAGCGAACGGCCCCGCTGCGCGATGTTGACCAGGCCGGTGACGAAGTCGGGCAGGTCGCGGACCATGGAGGCGAACTCGTCGATGACGATGAGCAGCCGGGGGAGCGGGGCGTGCGCGGCGGGGTCGCGGCGCATCAGGTCCTGGTAGTCCTCGATGTCCTTGGCGCCGACGGCGGCCAGGATGTGTTCGCGCCGCTTGAGTTCGGCGCCGAGGGATTCCAGGGCGCGTTCGACGAGGTGGGCGTCGAGGTCGGTGACCATGCCGACGGTGTGCGGCAGCTGCACACAGTCCTTGAACGCGGACCCGCCCTTGTAGTCGACGAGGACGAAGGTCATGGCCTCGGGGGTGTTGGCGACGGCCAGCGAGGCGACGATGGTCTGGAGCAGCTCGGACTTGCCGGAGCCGGTGGTTCCGGCGATCAGGCCGTGCGGGCCGTCCCGCCGGATGTCGATGCCGAACGGGCCGTCGTACGACTCGCCGATGACGGCCGTCGTCGACATGCCGCCGAGCCGCCAGCGCGCGGCGACCGCGTCACCGCTCGGCGGCTCCATGTCGATGACGTCCAGCAGCCTGCTGGAGCCGGGCAGCGCCGAGTCCTCGCTCTCCCCGCTGATGTCGCGCAGCGGCGACAGCGAGCGGGCCAGCCGGGCGCACCAGGCGGGCGACACGAAGTCGGGCCGTACGTCCTTGATCTGCCGGCTGCCCGCCTGCTCGACCCGCAGCCGCAGCTCGGGCGCCGTCTGCGCCTCGGGACTGTGCGCCCCGGCGGCCGAGGCGGCGTGCCAGGGCTGGAACGAGGGGAACGCGCCGTCCTGCGCGCCCGCGGCGGCACCCGGGCCGCCGCCGATCGCCGCGGCGGTGCGCCCGCCGGCCGCGTCGTGGTCGACGGGGCGGCGCTCGGCGACGACGACCGCCTGGCACTCGCCGGGCAGGAAGCGCTCCTCGGTGTCGAGGCACAGCGCGTACATGCCGACGGAGGGGCCCTCGCGCAGCAGCCGGACGACACCGGGCAGCGAACGGAGCCTGCGGGAACCGTCCCAGACGACGACGATGTCCGGGTCGGAGAAGCTGGCGCCGCCCTTCGCTCCGGCTTCCGTGGCGGCCTTCTGGCGCGCCTCCAGCAGCTGGGTCAGCTCGCCGACGCGGGCGCCGACGGTCTCGGCGTCGGTGCCTATGAGGGCGTTGGTGTCGTTGCCGCCGGTCGGCCGGGCGTGCGGCAGCCAGCGCAGCCAGTCCCAGCTGTCCTGCGCGGACGCCTCGGTGAGGACGTAGAACTGCACGTCCAGCGGGGAGTGCAGGGTCGCGGCCTGGGTGACGGCCCAGCGACCGAGGGCGCGGGCGGCGTCGCCCTCGCCGGCGAAGCCCATCACGCCGTTCTTGGCGAGCGGCAGGGCGACCGGGCAGTCCGCGATCTTCCAGGCCACCTCGCGGCGGTGGTCGTCCTGTTCGGGGTCGTCGAGGATGACCTCGGAGGGCATCTCGGCGGTGCCGACGCGCAGCAGCAGATGGTCCTTGTCGGTGCGGCGGCGCTCCCAGAGGCGGGTGCGCGGACCGGTGCCGAGGGTGAGCACCGTGGCCGGGTCGGGCATGGCCAGCCGGCGGTCGAGACGCTCGGCGACGAGCGCCTCCCGCGCGTCCTTCTCGATCCGGGCCTTGTGCTCCTTGTATTCGGCCAGCTGCTTCGCGTACGACTTCCGGCCGTGCTTCTTGTCCATGAAGTAGTTGGCGAACAGCATGATCGGGCTCATCACGGCCATGATCAGGTAGTACCAGCGGTTCATCACCACGGCCATGGTCACCGCCGCGACCAGCGGCATCAGCGCCATGAGCCAGGGGATGGGCCGGGCGTCGCTCTCCGAGGGCGGGTTGGGCAGCCGGAAGCGGGTGGTGCGGTCCGGCGGGCGCAGCCGCGGCGGACGGTTGTAGTCCAGGCCCATGCTGTCGTCGGACCACTTGAGCGCGGCGTTCGGCGGGGCGTAACGCGCGATCTCGAACAGGCTGTTGCCGACGGCGAGCTGGGCACCGAGCGGCCAGGCGTCGCCGTCGAGCTTCTCGCCGTCGAGGGTCGCCCCGGGTGCGTCGTCACCGTCCGTGCCGGAGCCGCCCGGCTGCGGGTGCACGGCGACCTGGCAGGTCCCGTCGGCCGTGACGGTGAGCGTCAGCGCGCGGTCCGCGAGTTCGGGGTCGTCGACGCGGATGTACGAGGCGGGGCCGCGGCCGATGTCGTACCGGCCGAGGCCCAGCCGGTGCACCGAACCGGCCGCGGGGCCGCCCACGACGCGCAACTCGACCAGGCCCGCGGGCTCTCCGGGCAGGCAGCCCGCCGGATCGTGCAGGCTGACGACGGCGCCCTCGCGCAGCGGTGAGGCGGCGACGGTGAGGCCGGGGTCGAGGGCGTGCCCGTCGATGTAGACGGGAAGCGGCGCGGAGGCGGGCTGCGTCTGCGGGGGCGCCCCGCCACCGGTGATGGGGATGACCTGCGCGCCGTCCCCGGCCCGCGGCGCGGCCGGGACGGGCAGCGCCACCCCGACCTGCTGGGCCAGCTCCTGGGCGACGTCGCCGATGGGCGACTCGGGATCCGCGTCGAGCACGACATCGGCGTTGGCGCCGCCGAGAGGATCGACGACGGTCACAGTCAGGCGCACGAGCGTCCTCCCCGTTGTGTGCTGCGCGGCCGGCTGCCTCCAGCATCGTGCAGGCCGCTGACACCGGACGATATCGGCCCGGCCGCCGCCCCGGACACCGGCGGTGGCACGGCGGCCCGCGTCGGGATCCGCGAACAGATGTGGGAACGGCCGGATGTGGTCCCCGCGTCCCCACCCTTAAGCTGGCGCATCAGCGGATGGTAGGACCATGCGCCTGCTCGGAGCCACGGGGGCGTCCCTGCGGCACGGACGGATTCTTCAAGGAGGGCCCCTATGGGCGGCAAGAACGATGTGAATCTGACTTACCAGGACATGGAGGACGCCGCTGGGAAGCTCAAGGAGCACAAGGAGGACATCCAGCGGCAGCTCGGCCAGGCCCAGAAGTTCATCAAGAGCCTGGTGAACGACGGCTTCGTCACCGAGAAGGCCTCGAAGAAGTTCGACGAGTCCTACGAGGAGTTCAGCAAGGGCGCCACGGAGATGATGGAGGGCATGGACGGCATGGGCCAGTTCCTGAAGTCCGCCGCCAGCGCCTTCCGCAACCTGGACACCGAGCTGGAGGGCGGCCTGAAGAAGTAACGCCGTTCACCGGCCCGGCCGGTGGCAGAGCCGGCCTGGCACCGAGGTGTATCCCGGCCCGGTGCCGGGCGGCTCACGGCGGCCGGGTGCGCTCACGCTGACCCGCGCGGCTCGCGGCGATCCGGTGCCGGGCGCGGGCGGCGGTGACCGGGGTGGCGCACGGTTCCCGGACGGCGGCGGCCGGACGCGCCGTGTGTTCCCGCCGTCGCCGGATGGCCGGGCCTGCCGGTGCGGGCGGGCCTTCGCGGGGCCCGGGCTGCCGCATACCGCGTCTGCCGCGCATCGCGCCGCACCGTACGCGTGCCGGGCCGCGGGCGCCCGCGGAGTTCAGGTCGCCTTCTGCGTGCCGTGCGACCCTTCCTTGCGGCCCTCGCCTCCGCCGCCGTCCTTCTTGGTGTTCTTCTCGAGCTCCTTCTCCAGCTCCTTGTCGGTCTTGCGCACCTCGCGCACCACGGCGTCCGCCATGTCCGCCAGCCCGCCCAACTGCTGGCCGATGTCCTCGCGGCCGTCCTCCCAGTTGGACTCGAAGTCGTTCAGCTTGTCGACGACCCCGCCGTCCCCGATGTCGTCGCGATAGCTCTCGAACATCTTCTTGGTGCCGTTCATACGTGTCTTGATCGACCGAAGCCTGCCGCCGAAGCCCTCGAGTTCACTCAGCGGAATAGCGAAGTCCGGCTTCCCCATGTGTCCGACCTCCCCCGTCCAGTAATCAGCACCCGTTCAGTATGCCGCCACGGCTCGCCCGTACAGCAGGACTTCCCGGCCACGTCGGGTGCGGGGTGCCTCGTGCCGCCGGACCGCGGGCCGGTCGGCGGTACCGGCCGGGACGCGGATGCGTCTGTGCACCGGCACCGGGAGGCGTACGCGTTTCGGGCGCCGACCGGGAGGCGTACGCGTATCAAGCGCCGGGGGAGGCGTACGTGTCCGGGTGAGGGCGGGGAGGCGTACGTGTCCGGGTGAGGGCGGGGAGGCGTACGCGTCTCGTACGCCTGCGGGCGACGGACGGGCCTCACGCCGGCCGGAACGTGGACGTGACCGCGTCGAACACGTCGAAGAACGAATCGGCGAGGTCCAGCACCTGGCTGCTGCCCGCGACCAGCGCCACCCGGCCTTCCCCGTGCTCGTCGTCCGGCACCGGGATGAAGGTCTGCATCAGCACCACCCGCACCGACCGCTTGAGCCCGTCGCCGGGGATCTCGATGTCCTCGATCCCGTGCGTCCGCGCCGCGAGCCCGACTTCCGGGATCTCGACGGTCGACACCTTCCGCCAGGTGTCGCCCTCGCGCTTGGCGGTGCGCTCCTTGAGCTGGCTCACGATGGCGGCGGGGTCGGTCGGCAGGATCGTTCCCTCCACCGTGCGCGCCCCCACCAGCGACACGGTGACGGACGCGGTGATCGGCGTATCGCCGCCGAAGCTCTCGGCCATGCAGCCGCAGTACACGGCGCCCGAGTCGTAGGCGTCGCGCGCGGACTTCCGCAGGAAGGACGTCAGCACGTCCCGGTGCTCGGCCATCTCCGGGCGCGCGCGTATCCGTTCGCTCACCATGCGGCGGATGCTGTCGTCCCGGGACTCGGGGCGTACGTCGAACTCCCACCAGGTGTCGGGCACGGAGATCCGGAATCCCCCGCGCTCCACGGTCTCCGTCTCGGTCCGCCGGCTCATGTCCGCTCCCCGCTGCTGTGGTGTCGTCCTGCGCTCTCCCGCCGCGCCAACTTTACGGTCGTCGGTGCGGAGCAGTGGCCCGTCCGGGAAGCCCGCTCGAACGCCGGCGTGCCGGACGGTCTTCCCCTCCGGCTCCGCCGAGGCCGGACGCCGGCCGTCCCGGTGGGCAGCGGCGGACCGGTGGGCAGCAGCAAACCGGTGGGCGGCCGGGGCCGCGCCCGCCCCCTCCCCGGACGAGTCACCTCGCGGCTGTCCGTGCGGAGCGTGTCGCAGCGGCCCTGAGCGGGTCGTCCGGAGCGGCCCGGAGCGGATCGTCCGGAGCATGCCGGACCGGTCGTCCGGAGCATGCCGAGCAGTGCCGGCGGCGATGCCCCGGGCGCCCCCGGACGGCACGTCGCAAGGCCGTCCCGGCACGTCCGTGTCGGCGTTCCGTCACAGCCCTGCCACGTGCTTTCCACGGTCCACAACGAGCCTTGAGGGGCCTTCTGCGCTGCTGATACGGTGCGGAGGCTTGACAGCCCTGGTCTGCCGCCGATCGACGAGGCGGAGGGCATGTCAGCCTCAAACGCCCAGAATCGGACAGGACTTGCGGGGACAGTTGCGTGAAGACTCAGGAGCGCACGGCGTCTGGGGGCGGCAGGGCGGGTGGATCCGCGCAGCCGGTCGGCGAGAGGCTTCCATCCGCACCGCGTGAGCGCAAGCCGGCGCTGGCCGCGCTCGCGGTGCTGCTGATCCTGGTCGGGGCGCTCGGCGCCACCGTGCTCGTGCTGCGGGCCGGCGAGCGGATCGAGGTCGTGAAAATCACGGAGGAGGTGCCGGTCGGCAAGCCGGTGCCTGCTTCCGCGATGGAATCCGTGATGGTCGCGCAGGATTCCGGTGTGGACTATGTGAAGTGGGCCCAGAAGGATCTGGTCACGGAGAAATACCGGACCGCGACCCCGCTCGTCGAAGGGTCCCTCCTCGTCGGCTCGATGCTGACCGACGAGAGCGGCCTCCCCGAGGGCAAGGTCGTCGTCGGCCTCTCGCTCAAGGGCGGGCAGTTCTACAAGGGCATCAAGTCCGGCGACACCGTCTCCGCTTTCCGCGTCGGCACCGACACCGGCGACGCCGGGGACTCCGAAACCGGTTCCGGCGGCGCGACTTCCGGGAACAACCTCCTCGTGCAGCAGGCGACCGTACGCGAGGTCACCACGGGCAGCGACGAGACCATCAGCAGCGGTGATCTTCCGGTCTCCGTCCTCGTGAGCCAGGAGGAGGCCGAGGCGCTCACGCAGGCCGCCGCCGCCGGTGAGGTCGCCGTCGTGCAGGTGCCGTCGGGCAGCGCCGACGCCGCCGCCAACTGAACTACGCTGCACCGGGGGTCTAACGGGGATCTGGGGACGTAAAGATATGGCGCTCATCGCACTCGCCGCCGACAAGGGTTCGCCCGGTGTCACCACCGCCGCGGTCGCCCTGTCCGCCGTCTGGCCGCGCCGCGTGCTGCTGGCGGAGGCCGACCAGGCCGGCGGCGATCTGGTCTACCGCAGTGCCGCCGCGCACGGCGGGCCGCTGGACCCCAACACCGGCATGCTGTCCGTCGCCGCCACCGCCCGCCGCGGCCTCGTCGCCGAGCAGCTCTGGGACCACGCGCAGCCGATGGCCGGCGGCCTCGACGTGCTGGTCGGGCTGGGGAGTTCGGAGCAGGCCGCCGGACTCGCCGGGCTGTGGCCCACGCTCGGCCGTGCCTTCTCCGGCCTCGCCGAGTCGCCGCACGGCGCAGCCGACGTCGTCGCGGACTGCGGCCGGATCGGTGCGGACTCCGCGGCGGTCGAGATGTTCCAGCACGCCGCGCTCGTGATACTGGTCTCCCGTACGGAGCCCGAGCACCTCGCCCGCGTACGGGACAGGGCGGCCGCGCTGTCCGCCAGGCTGCACGGGCCCCAGCGCGGTGCCGCGCAGATCGGCATGCCGCTCATCGGCGTGCTCCTCGTCACCGACTCCGGCAGCGCCGCGAAGACGGCGGGCCAGGTCAACGACATGCTCGTCGCCTCGCAGTGCGGCGCACGCGTGCTCGGCACGCTCGCGCTGGACCCGGCCGGTTCCGACCAGCTCGCGGGCCGCAAACGGGGCAGGCTGGAGAAGTCGCTGCTGATCCGCTCCGCCCGCAAGGTCGTCAGCGATCTGCACCAGCAGTTCGGCGCCGCCTGGGCCGGGCCCGCACCCGCCCCTCAGCACGGCATGCCCATGCCGCAGCCGGCCGCGCCGCTCCCGCAGCAGCAGGGCCACGCCCAGCAGCCGGGGCCGTCCGGTTACGGCTACCCGCAGCAGGGCCGGGCGCAGCAGCCCGGCCCGTCGGGTTACGGCTATCCGCAGCAGGGCCCCCAGCAGTCACACGACACGCACGG
The DNA here is from genome assembly GCF_009735685.1 of Streptomyces lycii. GTDB lineage: Bacteria > Actinomycetota > Actinomycetes > Streptomycetales > Streptomycetaceae > Streptomyces > Streptomyces lycii. Next base: position 49,282 of record NZ_WHPN01000429.1, read on the forward strand.
CACGCAGGGCACGTACGGCGCGGGTGCTCCCGGCGCGGGCGCTCCGGGAGCCGGCCGATGAGCAGCGTCGACCACGGGCTCGTCAAGCGGTTCCGGCAGGAGGCCGGTGACCGCATCGCCGAGCAGCGGCGGCTCGACCAGGCCTCCGGCGTCACCCCGATGTCCACCGAGGACGAGCGGCACTACGCCCGCGCCGTCATCGCGCAGATACTCGAGGAGCACGCCCGCTCCGAGATCAGCTACGGCCGCACGCCGCTCGACGCCGAGACCGAGGAGGCGTACGCGGCCGCCGTGCACGCCGCGCTCTTCGGTGTCGGACGGCTCCAGCCGCTGCTGGACGACCCGGACGTCGAGAACATCGACATCAACGGTTGCGACCAGGTCTTCATCGGCTACTCCGACGGCCGCGAGGCCGTCGGCGACCCGGTCGCCGAGACCGACGAGGAACTGGTCGAGCTGATCCAGATCCTCGGCGCCTACTCCGGTCTCTCCTCCCGGCCGTTCGACTCCGCGAACCCGCAGCTCGACCTGCGTCTCCCGGACGGTTCCCGGCTTTCCGCCGTCATGGACGTCACCCGGCGGCCCGCGCTCTCCATCCGCCGCGCGCGCCTCGGCAAGGTGTTCATATCCGACCTCGTCGGCAACGGCACCCTGACCCCGGAGATCGGCAACTTCCTCGCCTGCGCCGTCCGGGCCCGCAAGAACATCATGATCGCGGGGGCGACGAACGCTGGCAAGACGACGCTGCTGCGCGCCCTCGCCAACGAGATCCCGCCGCACGAGCGGCTCATCACCGTCGAACGCGCGCTGGAGCTGGGCCTCGACCAGTTCCCCGAACTGCACCCCAACGTCGTCGCGTTCGAGGAGCGGCTGCCGAACTCCGAGGGCCACGGCGCGATCAGCATGGCCGAGCTGGTGCGCCGCTCGCTGCGCATGAACCCCTCCCGCGTCATCGTCGGCGAGGTCCTCGGCGACGAGATCGTCACCATGCTGAACGCCATGTCGCAGGGCAACGACGGCTCGCTGTCCACGATCCACGCCAACAGCTCGGCCGAGGTCTTCAGCCGCATCTCGACGTACGCCCTCCAGGCCAACGAGCGGCTGCCCATCGAGGCCAGCCAGATGCTGGTCGCCGGCGCCGTCAACTTCGTCGTCTTCGTCGAGCGCCGCAACAACTACCAGAGCGGCGGCCGGCTCAGCCGCAGCGTCACCTCCATCCGTGAGGTCAACGGTGTCGACGGCCGCGTGCTCTCCAGCGAGGTCTTCGCGGAGACCCCCGACGGGCGGGTCGTGCCGCACGCCCCCGTCGCCTGCATCGAGGATCTGACCGTCCACGGCTACCGGCCGTCCGGGAACTGGGGGTGAGGAGGACCGCATGAACGGACTCTCGACGGGCGGCGGCATCTTCTCGCTGCCCGTGCTGTACGCGCTGCTGAGCGGCATCGGCGTCGGCGGCGGTCTCGCGCTGCTGATCGTCGCCGTCCGCGGGCTGCCCGCGAAGCCCGCGCACGAGAAGGCCAGGGCCGGGGAGCGGGCGCAGGAGCTGGTGCGCTTCGTCGGCCGCCGCGGCTCGATCGCCATCTGTGTCGGCCTGGTCGTGCTGCTCTTCACCCGCTGGATCGTCGCGGGCGCCGCGGCGGGCATCCTCGTCTTCGCCTGGGACCGGCTGTTCGGCGGCGCCGCCGAGGAACGCGCCGCGATGCGCCGGGTCGAGGCGCTCGCCGCGTGGACGGAGTCGCTGCGCGACACCATCGCCGGAGCCGTCGGCCTGGAGCAGGCCATCCCGGCTTCGGCGCGCGCCGCCGCGCCCGCGCTCCGCCCGCACCTCGACGCGCTGGTGGACCGGCTGCGTTCGCGTACGCCGCTGCCCGACGCGCTCCAGGTCCTCGCCGACGAGATCGACGACGCGTCCGCCGACATCATCGTCGCGGCCCTCATCCTCAACTCGCGGCTGCGCGGCCCCGGTCTGCGCGAAGTGCTGGGCGCGCTCGCCAAGTCCGCCCGCGAGGAGGTCGACATGCGGCAGCGCGTGATGTCGCAGCGCGCCAGCACCCGGCGCAGCGTGCAGATCGTCATCGGCGTCAGCGTCGCCTTCGTGCTGGGCCTCGCCGTCTTCAACCGCGACTTCGTGGCCCCGTACGGAACGCCGCTCGGGCAGCTCGTGCTCGGCTGTGTGTGCGGTCTGTTCGCGATGGGCTTCTGGTGGCTGCGAAAGCTGTCCAGCATCGAGACCCCGGACCGTTTCCTCACCCGCGACGAGCCGTCGGTCACCTTCGTCCGGCCGCGGTCCCCGCAGGAAGTCCAGGAAGAGGTGGCGCACCGATGACCGCCAGTGTGCTCATCGGGGCCGTCTTCGGCCTCGGTCTCTACGTGCTCGTGCGGGCCCTCGTGCCGTCCAAGCGCAGCCCGGTCGCCACGGTCGCGCAGATCGACGCGCTGCGTGCGCGCGGCGCCTCCTACGGATCGGCCTCCGACCGGGCCGCGAAGGACGCCGGGAACAGCCGCTTCGGCACGGTGCGCTCCCGGGTCGGCCGCCGGGTCGCGGACCTCTACCTCCAGCAGGGCTGGGAGCAGCGGTCGCTCCGGGCCGACCTGGCGGTGCTGGACCGCAGCTGGGAGTCGTTCCTGGCGACGAAGGTGCTGCTCGGCGCGGCCGGGCTGGTCTTCGGCCCGATGGTCTTCGTCATCGTGTGGACGATCGGGCTGGGCAGCGGGCCGGTGATCCCGATCTGGCTGGCGCTGGTGTTCGCCGGTGTCTTCTTCATGCTGCCGGACCTGGAGGTCCGCAAGGACGCCGCGGAGAAGCGGCGGGACCTGCGGCGCGTCATCGGGGCGTATCTCGACCTCGTCGCGATGAACCTCGCCGGCGGCCGGGGCCTCCCGGAGGCGCTGATGGCCGCCGCGGAGGTCAGCGACGGCTGGGCGCTGCGCAAGGTGCGGAACTGCCTGGCGGACGCCCGGATCACCGGCACCAGCCAGTGGTCGGCGCTCGGCCGGCTCGGTGAGGAGCTGGGGGTGGAGGAGCTGAAGGATCTTTCGGCGTCGCTGGCGCTGGTCGCGGACGACGGCGCGAAGGTGCGCGAGTCGCTGGCGTCCCGGGCGGAGACCATGCGGCACCGGGAGCTGGCGGAGATCGAGGGCAGCGCGGGGGAGAAGTCCCAGTCGATGCTCGTGGCGCAGCTGCTGCTGTGCGCGGGCTTCCTGGTCTTCCTGATCTTCCCGGCGGCCATGAGGGTGTTCCAGGTCTGACCGGCTGCCGCCGGGGGTTGTCCCGGACGGCGTCTTCGTCATCGTTGGCGCAACCGGAAGAACCGGAAGAGAGAGCGAAAGGGACTGAGGACATGGAGAAGTTGCGGAAAAGGGTGAGCCACCCCGCGGTGGACTTCCTGATGGTGTTCCTGCAGGGGCGCATCGAGAAGGCCCGCTCGGAGGAGACGGACCGGGGCACCTCGGCCGTCGAGTGGGTGATCATCTCGGCGGTCGTGGTCGCGATCGTGGGTGTGGTGGCCGCGGTCATCAACCAGGCGCTCAAGGGGGGCGCGGAGAAGGTCGGCGACTGCATCGAGGGCGCGAGCGCGAGCGGAACCTGCTGAGGCGGCCGGGAGCCGCTTCGGCGGGGGCCGCCGCGGCGGTGCGGCCGACGTCCGAACCCGAGTCCGAGCCGGAGCCGGGGCTTGAGCCCGGGCTTGAGCCCGATTCCGGGGCGTGGCAGGTGACGGACGTGCCGCACCGGTGTGGAGGCGGCGCGCCGGTGCGCGGCCGGGCGCGGCCGAGGCCGTGGCGGGTGACGTCCCGCCACGGAGGGGCGGCGGCCACGGGCGCTCGGCAGGGGAGCGGTCCGTCCGGGGCTCGTGCGGGGATGTTCCGTGCGGGCGTTCCGTTCGGAGACGTTTTGTTCGGAGACGTTTTGTTCGGAGACGTTTCGTTCGGGGACGGTCCGTGCGGAGGACGTTCCGTGCGGGGGTGTTCGTGCGGAGGCGTTCCGTCCGGGCAGGCCCTGCGCAGAGGTTCCCCGAGTCCGTACCACGCCTTCGCCGACCGCACGCACTTCGCGTACCGCACGTATCGCACGCACTTCACGTATCGCACGTACCGAGGAACCACTCACCCACGGGGACCGATCGCAGGATGACACGCAGACGCACCGGGGCGCTGGCGCGCGCCGTACGCCGCAGGCTGGACGCCGTGCACGGCGACAGCGGGGTCGGCGACCGCGCGGCCCCGGGCCGCCGGGCATCGGAGAGTCGCGGGATCGCGGGCAGTGACCGCGGCATGTCCGCGATCGAGTTCGTCGTGCTGACGCCGGTCCTCTTCTTCATGATCTTCGCTACGGTGCAGTTCGCCCTGTACTTCTTCGCGGACCACGTCGCCCAGGCGGCGGCGCAGGCGGGCGCGCGCAAGGCGCGCGCCGAGGCGGACGAGAACCCGGGCGGCTGGCGGGGCAAGGCCCGCGAGACGGCCGACAGTTACATCCAGCAGCTGGGGCCGACGCTGCTGCTGGCGCCGCGGGTGACCCTGCTCCAGCCGGACGGGGAGACGGTCGGTGTGGAGATCACGGCCCGGGTGCCGTCGGTCTTCCCGGGACTGGACATGAGCGTGCAGGCGGAGTCGCAGGGACCGGTGGAGCGGTTCGTCGAGGACGTGGGGTGAACCGTTGACCGAGACCGAGACCGAGAACGGGACCCAGAGCGGGATCAGGAACGAGAACGGGACCCGGAACGGATTCCCGGCGCACATCGGAGCCCGGGCGTACCTCGGAGCCCGCAGCCGTGCAGGCGCCGGAGCCGGAAGGCAGACGGACACCGGGCCCGGAACCCGTACCGGAACCCGTACCGGAACCCGTACCGGAACCCGTGCCGACGCCGGGCCCGCCGGAGAGCACGAGGCGGTGCGTACCGCCGACTCCGGGATCTCCACCATCGAAGTCGTCATCCTCGCGCCGGTGATGATCCTCTTCATCCTGGTGCTGGTCGCGTTCGGACAACTCGTGGACGGCCGCGGCGCCGTCGACGGGGCGGCCCGGGACGCGGCGCGCGCCGGTTCGATCCAGCACGACTCGGGCGTCGCGATGAGCGAGGCGCGGGCCGCCGCCGAAGCCGACCTGGAGGGCGTCTGCATCGGCGGCACCGTGCAGATCCGCCGGACCAGCGGCTTCGAGCCGGGCGGGTTCTTCACCGTCGAGGTCAGCTGCGAGGTGCGCGGCCTGGGCATGCTCGGACTGAACGTCACCAGCACCCTCACCGGCACGGCCAGCTCACCGATCGACCCGTACCGGAGGGCGGCATGATCCGCGCGACCGCCGGAACACGGCCGAAGGACGACGCGGCCGTACGGAACCGGGTGCCCGGCGCCGTCCCGGCCCGCCCCGGTGCCCGCGTGCGCGCCGGACTCGCGGGCCGCTTCGGGGAACGACTCCGGGGCCGCCTCGACGACCGCGGATCCGGAGCCGCGGCCGTCATCATCTTCGCCGTTCTCTTCATGGCACTGGCCGCGTTCGTCATCGACGGCGGCCTGTCCATCTCCCAGCGCGAACGCGCCGCCGACATCGCCGAGCAGGCCGCCCGTTACGCGGCCCAGGACATCGACGAGGCCGAGCTGCGCGAGAGCAACGGCACGAACGCCCCGATCAACTACGAGAACTGCGATGCCCGGGTCAAGGCCTTCGCGGCCGAGGCCGGCATGTCGGGCCCGGACACGGCCGCGTCGGGCTGCCTCGCCGCCAACGCGCAGGCGGTCGAGGTGCAGATCAGGCTCACCTACCGGCCGATGCTGAGCGGCCTCTTCTACGACCGCCCGATCACCGTCCACGGCACGGCCGTGGCGGAGTCCCACGTCGGCTGATCACGAAGGGGGGTGCCCGACGACGCCGGCGCTGCCGCGGCGCGGACAGCCCGCCGGCCCGGCCGCGGCCCCGGACCACCGGGTCGATCCTGTCGTACCGACTGGCTAGGCTCATGGCATCCCGTCCCCGACTCCCCACCAGGTCACCACTGAAGGCAAAGGCATAGGAACCCCGTGATGGCGCGCAGAACTCCCACCACCGACCCGGGTCCGCGTACGCAGACGCTGCCCCGGGGCCGCCGTACCGCCGGTGACTTCCTCAAGGCGTTCCTCGCCTTCCTCGTGCTGGTCGTGCTGCTGGTCGGCGTGCCCGGCGCGCTCGCGTACTTCGTGGGGTGGCCGCTGCCGCGCTCCATGCCGTCGCTCGACACCCTCCAGCAGGAGATCACCACCACGGTCTTCGTGAAGGTGCTGACGGTCGTGGTCTGGCTGGCCTGGGCTCAGTTCACGGCCTGCGTGCTGGTCGAGGCCAAGGCCGAGCTGTCGGGCGTCGGGGTGCCCTCGCGGATCCCGGGGGCCGGGCCGAGCCAGATGCTGGCGCGGCAACTGGTCGCCGCCGTCCTGCTGGTGGGCGCCACCGCGGCCAGCTTCGCGCCGGGAATCTCCCAGCTCGGCCAGCACCTGGAGAACAACGCCCGGCCGACCGTCGCCGCCGCCCAGCAGGCGCCCGGCCAGCAGGCCGCCGCCGAGGCGCAGCAGCAGGCCGCGGACCGCGCCGCCCGGGCCGGCTCCGAGCGGCAGCTGGAGGCGCAGGGGGCCGCCGAGGCGCGGGTGCAGGAGGATTCGACCAAGTTCTACCGGATCCAGCCGCCCGAGGGCCGCCACCACGACTCGCTGTGGGAGATAGCCGAGCGGCATCTCGACGACGGCCGCCGGTACAAGGAGATCTACCAGCTCAACAAGGACCGCATCCAGCCCGACGGTTCACGGCTCTCGCAGGCCAGCCTCATCCGCCCCGGCTGGATCATGGAGATGCCGGCGGACGCGCACGGCGGCGAGCTGGTCGAGATGCCCGACGCCGCCCCGGACGTCCCGGAGAACGTCGTCGAGCAGATCCACGACTACGACCGTTCCAGCCCCGCGCACGCGGACGCGGGCGGTGGCGACCGCGCCGAGGGCGGCGGTACGGGCGCCGGGCGCGCCGACACCATCTCCCTCGGCCCCGACCGGCCCGCCGAGGCCGGTGGCGCCGGCGGCCAGGAGCGGCGCACCGCCGACGACCCCGGGCCCGTGCCCGAGCAGACGGCGACGCCGGCCTCCGACGCTTCCTCGTTCGGGCTCTCCGAAGCCCTCATCGGTGCCCCGCTGCTCGCCGCCGGAGTGCTCGCCGCGCTCGGCCGCCGCCGGCGCGCCGCGCTGTGGCAGTCCGCGATGGGCGTCGTCGGCGGCTCCGGGCGCACCCCCGACCCCGTCACCCCGACCGGCGCCGCCGCCGACGCGCAGGACGCGCTGCTCGTCGGCGCCGACCCCGACGCCGTACGGGACCTGGACAGCGCCCTGCGCGGCCTCGCCGACGCCCTCGCCGACGAGTCCCGCACCCTGCCCACCGCGTACGCCGCGTGGCTCACCGACAGCGACATCAACCTCCAGCTCGGGCACCCCGCCGGGCAGCCGCCCGCGCCGTGGCAGCTCGGCCAGGACCAGACGTTCTGGCGGGTGCGGCGGCGGGACATCCAGCCGTACGAGGGCGACGCGGGCGTCGCGCCGTATCCGGGCCTGGTCAGCCTCGGCACGTTGGACAACGCCCGGCTGCTGCTCAACCTGGAGGCGGTGCCCGGCATCGTGTCGCTGGCCGGTGCCCGGGAGGACCGCACCGCCGTCCTCTCCTCCGTCGCCGCAGAGCTGGGCACCAGCGGCTGGTCCGACCGGCTGACCGTCACCCTGGTCGGCTTCGGCGAGGACCTGACGGCGCTCGCCCCCACCCGCATCCGGCATGTCGACGACGTCGAAGCGCTGCTGGAGACCATGGACGTGGAGACCGGCCAGCGCCGCCGCGCCCTGGGGAACGCGGGCCACGACTCGGTGCTCACCGGCCGCACGGGCCCCGCGCAGCACGCCCAGTGGGCGCCGCACCTGGTGCTGATCGGTGACCAGCCCAACGAGGAGCAGGCCGTCCATCTCGCCGAGCTGGCCGCCGACTCCGGCCGCCTCGGCATCGGCTATCTCGTCGGCGCCGCGGAGAACGGCCTGCCCGGCGCGAGCTGGGAGTTCGAGATCACGGGCGACGGACGGCTGCTCGCCCCGCTGCTCCGCCTCGAACTCAAGGCCCAGACCCTGCCGCGCGCCCAGCACGAAGCGGTGGTCCGGCTGTTCGCCGACATCGACGGCGAGCCCGCCGCCGGAGCCCCGCGGGACCCCGACGACCAGCCGTTCATGGTGGACATCAGCGAACGCGGCCGGCCGGCGGTGTACGCACGCCTCGTCGGCCCGTACGAGGTCATCGGCCTCGACGACCCCGACGGCGAGCGCAGCCCGCTGCTGCACGAGGCCCTGGCCATGCTGCTGCTGCACCGCGAGGGCGTGCACCCGCGCGTGCTCGCCTCCGGGCTGTGGCCGCGCGGCGTCACCGACGACGTCCGCGACGCCCTGATCGAACGGCTCCGGCTCTGGCTCGGCAACGACGCCGAGGACGGCTCCCCGCGGCTGCGCACGGACGAGACCGGGCGGCTGACGCTGGCCGAGTCCGTCGTCTCCGACCTGGACGTGCTCCGCACCCTGCACCACGAGGCGACGCAGGGCCGTGGCGCGAGCAGGTCGTCCGTCCGCGAACGGCTGCTGACCGACGCCCTCGCCCTGGCCCGCGGCCCGCTCCTCGCGGACCGCCCGGCGGGGCGCTACGGCTGGCTGTCCCACGAGATCATCGAGGCCCAGCTGCCGCTGCTGGTCGCCGATGTGGCGCTGGCCCTCTCCGCGCACCACCTGGAGGCGGGCCGGCCCGAGACGGCCATCGAGACGCTGAACACCTCGCTGATATCGGCACCGGCGGACGAGCGCCTGTGGAACGAGCTGCTGCGCGCGGTCCACGCGACCGGCGACACGGCTCTGCTCGGCTCCACCGCCGAAGCCCTGATCGCCCGCAACCACGCGCTGAACGGCGGCAGCCGCGGTCTGCCGCCGCGTACGGAGGCCCTGCTGGACGAGCTGCTGCCGAGCTGGCGTACGGAGCTGGCCGCCGCCAACTGAAGCCGGGCGCGCATCCGGCCGCTCCGCCACGGGAGTCGGCCGTGATCCGGCGTCCTCTGCCGCTCGGGTGGGCTCTCGCGTGCGCACGGGACGCGACGCGGCGGAGCCGGTCCCGGGCTGTGGTGGCTGCCGTGTCCGCGGTGGCGCCACTGCCGGGGGCCGCACGCACGGCGACGCCGGGAACGCCGGGAACGCCGGGAACGCCGGAACGGCGGCGGCAGGGGAGTCGGAAGGAGGGCCGGCTGAGGCTGTGGACGGTGGGCGCATCGAGTCGCGGGCCAGGTGCCCAGCGGCAACGCGGGCCGAGGTGCTCAGCGGCAGCGCGGGCGGTGGCTGTCAGCGGCAAGCGGACGGCGGTCCGCCGCCCCGCCTGCCCGGTCCGGCGCCCCGCCGTGCCGCCTGCCCCGTCCGGCGCCCCGTCCCTGAGTGCCGTCCGCCCGGTCGGCTGCCCCGCCGAGCCGCTCGCCCCGTCCGCCGCCCCACCGTGCCGCTCGCCTGCCCCGCCGCCCCGGAGTGCCATCCACCCGCACCACCGCCCCTGGCCGCCGACCGGGCCGACTCTGGGATCCCCGGCCCTTCCTCCCGGACCGCCGGACCCCCGGACCGCCCCCGGGCCGCCCCGGGACCGTCACTCCGACAAGGCCCTTCGGCAGGCACTCCAACGGGCCCGCCCCGCGCCCGCTCAGGCCCTGCTGACCGCCGTCAGGATTTCCGGCAGCCGCGACGCCATGCGCGGGGCGCCCACGCGCAGCGCCGTTTCGGCGGCCGCCCAGCCGTAGGCCGCGCCCGCCGGGAGGAGCAGCCAGAGCCAGTCGTGCGCGTCCGCGACATGCATCCACACGGTGACGGCGAGGAGCGGCGCGGCCAGGACCGCGGACGCCAGCATGCCGCCGACGATGCCGATCCAGGCCTGGCCGGTCTGGCCCGGGGCGACGTTCTTGAAGCCGCTGTCCTGCGGGATGGAGTACGGGTACAGCACCGACGCCAGGGTGCCCGTCGCCAGGAAGGCGCCCAGCAGGCCGAAGGACAGGCCCAGGGACTCGGCGAAGGCGTCCCAGCGGTCCAGGACGGCCACGAAGCCGAGGGTGACCAGGGTGACGTACGGCAGCGCGACGAACGCCAGGGCCACGGCCCGGCCGCGGAGTTCGAGATACGCGTCGCGCGGTGACGAGATGGTCTGGGCGACGAGCCAGAAGGCCGAGGTGTCCTGGCCGAACTGGTTGTACATCTGGAGCCCGAGCATGCCCGCCGCGAAACAGGCCCAGTACGGGCTGCCGTTGCCCTGCACCGCGTAGACGACGGGCAGCAGCAGGCCGATGGCGAGCGCGGTCACCCACGCGGCCTTCGACTTCGGCTCGCGCCAGGCGTAGCGCAGCGTCCGCAGCGCGACGGTGCCGGTGCGGTCCGCGGGGAGCAGCGCGGCGAGCCGGGAGGACTCGCCGCCGGGCTTCCGGTCGGGGCCGGCCGCGGCCTGCAGGGTGGAACCGTCGGGAGCGGTCATCAGCCGGGTGAGGCTCGCGCGCCACCACCACAGCAGCAGCACGAGCGCCGCGCCGTTCAGCGCGAGCTGGGCCGCCGCGGCTGCGTACGCCCCGTCGCCCGCGGCCCGTACGGCGTCCAGCGCGGAGGCCGGCGGAAGCAGCCGCAGCACGTCGGCGGCGGGCTCCAGGAAGCGCAGGCCGCCCGGTTCGGACAGCTTCTGCACGCCGAGGTTGAGCAGTTGCGCGCCGACCGCGATGAACAAGCCGCTCAGCAGCGCCAGATCACGCCCCCTGCGGCTGGTCAGCAGCCGGATGTTGGCCGCGGCCACGGCGCGCGACAGCGCGACGCACACCAGCAGCACCAGCGGCACGGCGACGATCCCCGCCGACAGGCCCGCGGCCCCGTGCCCGAGCGCGACCACCGAGCCGACGGCCAGCACCAGCGTGAACGCCGGACCGATGCCGATCAGCGAGGACACCAGCAGCGAGCCGACCACCGCGCCCGGCCGCAGCGGAAGCATCACCAGCCGTGTCGGGTCCAGGGTCTCGTCACCGCTGGCGAAGAACAGCGGCATGACCGCCCAGCCGAGCGCGACCAGCGCGATCGCCGGGACGACGACCACGGCGGCCTGCGGATGTCCGCGCAGCGCGATCAGGCCGAGCAGTTGCAGCGCCGCGAACAGCGCCGTCACCACCATCGAGGCGATGTAGGCGGCCTTGCGCCCGGTGGACTGCCGCAGCCCGTTGCGCAGCAGGGCGAGCTTGATCCGTACGAAGACGGCCGTGGTGGCGGCGGCCGGCGCGGTTCCGCGCGGTGTGCCGGCCGGGGACGGCGCACCGCCCGGCGGCGAGGTCACGGCGCTCACCGGGCGCCTCCGCCCAGCCAGTCGAGGCTCTGGCCGTCGTCCCGGCCGTGCGCGCCGACCAGTTCCAGGAAGGCGGCCTGGAGCGACGGAGCCGCGCCGCGGACCTCCGCGAGCGGCCCGTGCGCCCGGATGCGTCCGGCCGCCATCACCGCGACCCAGTCGCAGAGGCTCTCGACCAGCTCCATCACATGGCTGGAGAACACCACGGTGGCCCCGGATGCGGTGTAGCGCTCCAGCACGCCGCGGATGGTCTGCGCGGACACCGGGTCCACGCCTTCGAACGGCTCGTCGAGGAAGAGCACTTCCGGGTTGTGCAGCAGCGCCGTCGCCAGCCCGATCTTCTTGCGCATGCCGGTCGAGTAGTCGACGACCAGCTTGTGCTGCGCGCCGGCCAGGTCGAGCACGTCCAGGAGCTGCGTCGCCCGCTGGTCGACCTCCTCGCCCGGCAGGCCGCGGAGTCTGCCGGTGTAGGCGAGGAGTTCGCGCCCGGAGAGCCGTTCGAAGAGCCGCAGGCCCTCCGGGAGGATGCCGATCCGGGACTTCACGGCGACCGGATCGGCCCACACGTCGTGTCCGGCGACCAGGATCCGCCCGGAGTCGGGCCGCAGCAGCCCGGTCACCATGGACAGTGTCGTGGTCTTGCCGGCGCCGTTCGGCCCGACGAGCCCCACGAACTGCCCGGCGGGCAGCTCCAGATCGATCCCCGCGACGGCCACCTGGTCGCCGAAGCGCTTCCACAGGCCCCGTACGCCCACCGCGGCCGGGACCGTGCCCCCGGCGCTCCCGGTCACGTCTTCCTCCGGGCTCCCGGCCACGCTCTCCTCCGGCTGCTGTGCCACCCGTTACGCCCTTCCTCGTCCCCGTGGGAGCGGGTCGTGCTCCCCGGCGAGCACGATACGGGGTCGACGGCGAACGGCTGTACGGTCCGGAGCGGGCAATCGCCGGTCGGGTCCGGTCCGGTCCGATCCGGAGCGGGGCGGGCTGCCGCCGGTCCGGTCCGGTCCGGGCTGGGGTGGGCTGGGCTGTGCTGAACTGTGCCACCGGGGGCCGGGACCGGTCCGGAGCGGCAACCGCCGGCCGGCGCCCGTCAGCGTCCGCGGACCGGTGCCCGCCGCGGCGCCCCCCGCTCCCGGGCCCGCGCCGTCCCGCTCCCGGCCCCGGGCCGCGCCCCCGGCCCGCTCTCCGGCTGCCGGGCACAGGCGTACGCCAGCGGCGCGATCAACTCCTCCGCCTCCGGCAGCCAGCGGTTCTCCGGGGTCGGGCGCCTGGCCCACTGCGCCGCGCCGCCCGCGCCGAACCGGGTCGGCGGTGCCACCACCCAGTCGCCGTCGCCGCGCGCCACCATGCCCAGCGAACTCGGCAGCCAGCCCAGCCGCCGCACCATGCCGGGCACCTTCAGGCTCGCCCCCGGACGCACCAGGAAGATCATCCGGCGCATCGGGGTGGAGATCACCGGGCCCGGCGTCAGCTCCATCCGCTCCATCCGCGCCAGCGCCAGGCACCCGGCGCCCTCCGGCACGTCCAGCGCGTCGAAGTCCCGCCCCGTCGGCAGCAGGATCCCCGCTCTCGGCCGCTCCTGCCAGAGCCGGCGCACCTCACCGGGGCTCGCGGAGGACCGGGCGGCCCAGTCCGGTCCGGCCGGGTGCACGCCCGGCGCGGGGCAGGCGGGGTCGCCGCACGAGCAGCGCGCCGTACCGTCCTCCGTCACCAGCCAGCTGCCGGGTGTCACGTCCCAATGGCGCTCCTCCGCGTACCGCACCGCGGCGTCGGGCAGTTGCTCGCCACGCTGCCGCGGGATCCGATCCGACGTGCTGTTCACTCGAATGGTCTCTTCCACGCCCATCACAACTCTCCGTGCGAGCCCTGGTTACGGCCTCGGCTGTCATGAACCCGGCGCATCGTTCCCGCACGCGGGGCGCATGGGTGCACTGGCGGGGGCGCGCGGCGAACAGCGCCTTCTGGGCGGGTAGTCCGTACTGCGGCAACTTGCGCGAGAGTCACCCGCTGAATCGCTCGGAAGGTGATGATCAACCGACATCACCCGAATTGCCCGTCCATTCGGGGGCCGGCAGCACCTGATCCGGCCGGCCGGTCCCGGGCGTCCACGGGGAGCCCGGGACCGCGACACAGGACTACCTAGGGGGTACAGCCATGGCCGCCAGGCCACTCGTAGCGCGCCAGCCGAACGAACGGCTCCAGGCGCTCATCCAGGAAGCCGCCTGTTCCAACGCCGGTCTCGCCCGCCGGGTCAACATGTGCGGCGCCGAGCACGGCCTCGATCTGCGCTACGACAAGACCTCGGTCGCCCGCTGGCTGCGCGGCCAGCAGCCGCGGGGCCGCGCGCCGGCCGTCATCGCGGAGGCGCTGGGCCGCAAGCTGGGGCGCACGGTCACGATCGACGAGATCGGCATGGCCGACGGCAAGAACCTCGCCTCCGGGGTCGGACTCCAGTTCTCGCCCACCGTGCCCGGGGCGATCGAGCAGGTGTGCGAGCTGTGGCGCAGCGACGTGGGGCGGCGCGACTTCCTCTCCGGTTCGACGGTGGCCTCCTCCGCACTGGTGGAACCCAGCCGCGACTGGCTGATCACCGGCGCCGACCCGCAGGTGGCGCGCACGGCCGGGGCGCGGGTCGGGATGGCCGACGTCGAAGCGGTACGGGCCATGACGCAGGCGCTGGTGGAGATGGACCACCGGTTCGGCAGCGGCCATGTCCGGCCGGTCGTCGTGCACTACCTGAACAGCGTGGTGTCCGGGCTGCTGGCCGGCTCGTACCGGGACGCGGTGGGCCGCGAGCTGTTCGCGACCGTGGCCCGGCTGACGGAGCTGGCCGGCTACATGGCCGTCGACACCGGCCAGCCCGGTCTCGCGCAGCGGTACTACATCCAGGCCCTGCGGCTCGCCCAGGCCGCCGGGGACCGCGGCTACGGCGGGTACGTCCTCGCCGCGAGCATGAGCCACCTCGCGGCCTCGCTCGGCAACCCCCGCGAGATCGCCCAGCTCGCGCGGGCCGCGCAGGAGGGCGCCCGCGGGCAGGTCACGCCGCGGGCCGAGGCGATGTTCTTCGCCGCCGAGGCGCGCGGGCACGCCCTGATGGGCGACAGCCGGGCCTTCGAGACGGTGGCGGCACGGGCCGAGGCCGCGATGGAGCGGGCCGGCGAGCCCGGCGGACCGGACGGCGGGACCGGCGACGACCCGCCCTGGATCGCGCACTTCGACAGCGCCTATCTGGCCGACGAGCTGGCGCACTGCCACCGCGACCTCGGCCGGCCGGACCACGCGCGCCGCTGCGCCGAGGAGTCCCTGGCGGGCCACCCGGAGAGCCGCGCCCGGCGGCGCGCGATCGGGCTGGTGCTGCTCGCGACGGCGCAGCTGGAGCAGCGCGAGGTCGAGGAGGCCTGCCACACCGGCACCCGGGCCGTCGAACTGCTCACCGGGCTGCGCTCGAACCGGGGCGCCGAGTATCTGGAGGACTTCCGGCAGCGCCTGGAGCCGTACGCCGCCGAACCGGCGGTGCGGGAGTTCGGCGCCCGCGCGGAGCTCCAGGCGGCGTAACCGCAGGTCGCGGGGTGCGAGTTGGGTGCTGTGGCAGGGCCGTGGCCGTGCGCGGCGGGAACCCGGTAGCGTGAGCTGACGATTCGGTCAGTTCCGCACAGCCAAGGAGTCCGGGTGTCGCACAGCGGACAGGGCAACGAGCCGCAGCCCCACGCCCACGAGGGCGTCGTGCTGCCCGCGAGCGGTGAGCCGTGGGTGCCCGGGCAGCAGGCCACCCCCGCGGCCGGGCAGCCGTGGGGGCAGCCGTGGGGCCCGGACGCCCAGCAGCAGGACCCGCAGGGCACGCGGCAGGAGCGGCCGGAGCCGCCGGTGTACGTTCCGGAGCCCTACCTCCCGGACGACGAGCCGGAGCAGCCGGGGCACGGCGCGCCGTACCAGCAGCCGCAGGCGCTCCCGGAGCCGTACGGAGAGCCGCGCCGGGACCCGTACGGGCAGCCGCAGCACGGGCGGTACGAGCCGCAGCAGCAGGGCGGCGGACACGGGCTGCCCCAGCAGCAGGACGCCGGGTACGGGCTGCCGCCGCAGCAGGACGGGCAGCAGCTGCCGGAGCTGCGCAGGCAGTCCGCGGCCCCGGGGCTGCCGCCCGCCGCGCCGGAGCCCGGGTCCGGGCAGCCGCACGGCCGGCACGGGGCCCCGCCGCAGCCCTACGACGCGCCCCGGGACCGGCACCAGCCGCTGCCGCCGCCGTCCGAGGAGACACAGGTGCTGCCGGCCCCGGCCGCGCCCGGCGACTCCGACGCGACCCAGTACATCCCGCCGGTCGCGGGCGGTCTGCTGCCCGCCGAGGAGCCCGGAGACTCGACGCAGTTCCTCGGCCTCCGCCCGGACCGGGCGCGGCACGGGGCGCCGCTGCCGCCGGTGAACGCGCAGGGCGGCCACCCGGGCGCCCCCGGCGGCCCCGACGCGGACCCCACCCAGTACATACCTCCGGTGCCCGCGCAGCCGCAGGCTCAGCCGCAGCCCGCGCCCGCACCGCCGCCGCCGGGCCGCGCGCCCTTCGGCATCCGTCCCGGTGCGCCCGGTGAACGGCAGCCGCCCGCAGAGTTCGACGACCTGTTCCGGCAGGGCCCGGGCGGTCCGGCGGCCGGAGCCGACTCCACGCAGCAGTTGCCCCGGTTCGACGGGCAGCCGCCGCACGGCGCCCCGCAGGGCGGCCCGCACGGTCACCCGCAGGGCGGCCCGGGCCTGCCCCACGGGCCCGGGTACCCGCAGGGCGGCCCGTACCCGTACGACGAACCGCAGGGCCGGGCCGCCCGGCGGAGCGCCGAGCGGCGGCGGCTGTCCCCGCTCGCGGTCGCCGGCATGGTGATCGCCGGGTGCATCGTGGCGGGGCTCGGCGCCGGAGCGGCCATGAGCGGCGGCGAGGACGACGAACCCGGTGACGACAAGAAGCCGGTCGCCGCGAGCGAGGCGGCGAGCGACTCCGCGACCCCGGCCGCCGATCCGGCGGAGAAGCAGGCGAAGGACCTGGACGCGCTGCTCGCCGACAGCAACGACAGCCGGTCCGCGGTGATCAACGCGGTCAAGAACATCGGCGCGTGCAAGAACCTCGGACAGGCCGCCACCGATCTGCGGGAGGCCGCCGAGCAGCGGAACGGCCTGGTGACGCGGCTCTCCGAGATCTCGGTGGACGAACTGCCCGGGCACGAGGAGCTGACCGCCTCCCTCAACAGCGCCTGGAAGGCGTCCGCCGCGGCCGACAGCCACTACGCGGCGTGGGCGGACCAGGCCGCCGGGAAGAACGGCTGCAAGAAGGGCAAGGCCAAGCACACCGGGCGGACCGCGGCCGGCAACAAGGCCAGCGGCGAGGCGACCACCGCGAAGAAGAAGGCCGCGGGCCTGTGGAACCCGATCGCGAAGAAGTACGGCCTCACCGAGCGGCAGTACATCCAGCTCTGACCACGCCGGACGCCCCGCGGGTCCCCGGGGGCGGGCTGGACGGGCTGGGTGGGCGGTCTTGGAGCAGTCGTTCCGGGATTTTCCGGGATCCGGGGCCGACGTTGCGGTCCCGGAGGAGTCGTTCCCGGACCCGGGGCTGAAGCCGGAGGCCTTGGTCCCCCGCTGCTCAGTCGTCCGCGTAACGCTCCTCGAGGGACTGCGCCACGTTCACGAAGCCCTCGCGCACCGGCACCAGCCGGCCGTCCCGCACCTGCTGGAAGGTGACCATGGCGTTGGCCGTGCGCGGGAAGTCCCGGACGGCGAGCAGGTCCTCGTAGTGCCAGCTCAGCGGCGGGGTGAGGCCGCCGGTGTCGATGCCCTTGCCGCCGACGCCGTCGTCGAGCGCCTGTCGCAGCGTGTGCCCGGTGACGGGCTCGTCGCCGAGGGACTCGATGACCTGCCGCAGCACGGTGTAGGCGATCCAGGTGGTCTGGACGCCGGGATCGGTGACATCGACGTCGTTGTCCCCGAAGGCGTGTTCGCGGACGACCTCCCGCATGGGTTCCCAGGCGGGGTCGTTGGCCGGCGGATACCAGCCGGTGACCAGGGCGCCCTCGAAGGGACTGTCCGCGCCGCCGGTGCGGTCCACCAGCGACTGCTGGACGCTGCCGAGGACGGAGGCGATGCGGATGTGCTCGCCGGCACTCTCCAGACGCCGGAAGGAGTCGAAGAAGGTGTCGGTGCGGTCGCCGAGCGCGGCGGTGACGCAGGCGCCGGAGACGGTGCCCGTGCCGTCCGCCGAACCCGTGGCCCCGGCCAGGGCGAGTTCGGCGTGCTCGGTGTACTGGGTGGCGTCCTCCGGGGCCCGTACGTCGACGGCGTGCGGCTTGTCGCCGTGCGCCAGCCCGGCGTCGAGCAGCGAGGGCATCTGGTCGCCGCTGATGGTGTCGGGACGGACCAGGGCGACGCGTTCGCACCCGGAGGAGAGCTGGCGCCCGCTGCCCGCGACCAGCGCCGCGTTGCCCCCGTTGACGGGGTACGAGTGCGGGCTGGTGAACTCCTCGTCGCTCGCCCCGTAGCCCCCGATGTACGGAATCCCGGCGCCCTCCAGGCGGGACATGAAGGACCGGCCGTGCTGGCTGTACGAGCCGACGACCGCCGCGACGTCCTCCTTGACGGCCCGCCGGGCGCACCGGCCGGCGCTCACCGTGTCGTTGCGCTCGTTGCAGGTGATGACGTTCAGCTCGCGGCCGTTGATGCCGCCCTGCTTGTTGACCCAGCGGGCGTATGCCTCGGCCATGGCGGGCATACCGGGCATATTGGTCGCCGAGGTGCCCTCCGGTGCCCACGTCATCACGGTCACCGGGTCCTTGGTGGCGCCGGACGCGCTGGGGACCAGACCGCAACCGGAGAGCAGCGACCCGGTGGCCGTCATGGCCGCGGCGCAGGCCACGGCGGTGCGGATGGAGCGGAACGAGGAGGAGCGTCGCCGTCCGGTCATGGCACGAGACGATTCCGCCACACCGGTAACGGCGTGGTGATGACCACCCAACGAGCAGTGACTTCGAGGTGAACAACGGGGGCACGCCGTGCCGTCGCGGGCGGGGAACGTACGATCCCTTACTGTGCAAGGTTCGGAGAAGACTTCCCGTCGCGGCCCCCGCTCGACCACCATGGGCGGCATGCCACTCAACGACATGCCGTGGTGGCGCTGGCGCAGCAACGTGCGTTCCGCGCTGCACATGCTCTCCGACCCCGCCTTCCAGCAGGAGTGCTGGCTCGCCGGCATCGACGGCTACGGTGACGTCACCGACGCCGTCTACCGCCTGGTCGAGGACACCTGGCTCGACAACTGGTCGGCCGAGAAGTACGTCGGAACGATCTTCCGGGACTCCCAGGAGGCGGCTCTCGTCGACGTCGCCGTGCTGCGGGTGCTGCGGATCATGCACCAGGTCGGCGCGGACGCCCCCGTCGCCGCCTATCTCGAACACCACGGCTGGCCCGAGGCGGTGCGGGCGGCACGCGAGGCGCATGTCCGGCTGGCGCAGAACGACGGGGAGACCCCGGACGTGCCGCCGCGCTCCCTGCACGAGCTGGCTCTGGTGAACCGGGCCGTCTGACCCCGCCGCGGAACGGCGGCCGCCGGCACCCGCGGCCGCCTCGGCGCCCCTCGGCGTCTTCCGCCCGCGTTTCCCTTCCGCGTTTCCCTTCCGCGTGGTCCGTCCGCGTGGTCTGTCCGCGTCGTCCGTCTCCTCGTGTTCCGTCTCGCGGCGCGGCGCCCCGCGGCGCGGGCCGCACGGCCGCCGCGCCGCCGCGGGGCCCGGTGTGGGACGCTATGGGGTCATGAGCGATTCCCAGGCCGCCACCTCCGGGCAGACTCCCGCGCAGCCCGCCGAGCAGTCCCCCGAGCAGTACGTCCTCACCCTGTCGTGCCCGGACAAGCAGGGCATCGTGCACGCCGTGTCCAGCTATCTGTTCATGACCGGCTGCAACATCGAGGACAGTCAGCAGTTCGGCGACCACGACACCGGGCTGTTCTTCATGCGGGTGCACTTCAGCGGGGACGTCACGCTGGAGAAGCTGCGGGCGAGCTTCGCCGCGATCGGCGACTCCTTCCGGATGGACTGGCAGATCCACCGGGCCGACGAGCGGATGCGGATCGTCCTCATGGTCAGCAAGTTCGGGCACTGCCTGAACGACCTGCTGTTCCGTTCCCGGATCGGCGCGCTGCCGGTCGAGATCGCCGCCGTGGTGTCGAACCACACCGACTTCCGCGAACTCGTCGAGTCCTACGGCCTGCCCTTCCACCACATCCCGGTGACCAAGGACAACAAGGCGGAGGCCGAGGCCGCGCTGCTGGAGCTGGTGCGCGAGGAGCGGGTCGAGCTGGTGGTGCTGGCGCGCTACATGCAGGTGCTCTCCGACGACCTGTGCAAGCAGTTGTCCGGGCGGATCATCAACATCCACCACTCCTTCCTGCCGAGTTTCAAGGGCGCCAAGCCCTACCACCAGGCGCACGCGCGCGGGGTGAAGCTGATCGGCGCGACCGCGCACTACGTGACGGCGGACCTCGACGAGGGCCCGATCATCGAGCAGGAGGTCGAGCGGGTCGGGCACGAGGTCACCCCGCAGCAGCTCGTCGCGGTCGGCCGGGACGTGGAGTGCCAGGCCCTCGCCCGCGCGGTGAAGTGGCACAGCGAACACCGGGTGCTGCTGAACGGCAGCAGGACCGTCGTCTTCACCTGAGACCGGGCGGGGACCCGGGGCGGGGATCCGGAGCGGGGCCCGGGCCCGGAACTCGGTCCGGAACTGTCCGGGAACAGAGCCGGAAAAGTCAGAGCCGGGACAGCGAGGCCGCCGCGGACAGCACGTCCCGGATGGCCTCGCGGTCGCCGTCCTGGCCCGCCGCGGCCTCCTCCGGCGGCACATGGCCCGCCGCCAGCCTGCAGAACTCGGCACCGTCCAGCGCCACGTGCGCGACCGCGTGCTCGGGCGACGGCACGGCCGCGGGCGAGTCCAGCGCGACGTACCAGTGGCCGCCGCCGCTGCCCTCCACCTCCAGGTGCAGGGTGCGGCCGGGTGAGCCCGCGGTAACCAACTCCCGCGGCGGCCCGGCCAGTCCCTTCCGGCGGCGCGCGGCGAGCGCTTCCGGCAGCACCCGGACGGCCAGGTCGATCATGCGGTGGAGATGGGCCGGAGCCGGCGGCTCGTACGGGTAGTCCACCGCGTCCGCGATGTCTCCGGCGTGCACCCAGCAGCCGAAGGCGCGGTCCAGGAAGGCGTCGCTGAGCGGCAGCGACACCGGGCCGTACGGCACCGTGCGCTCCGTGCCGGCACCGCCGGCGAACGACACGGTGCGCACCAGTGTGTGCGACTGCTCGCGCCACCGCTCGCGGACCTCGCCCGGTGGGGCGTCGGCGTTCCGGTGCCAGTAGGCCTCGGTGCGGCCGGTCGGGGTGGCCGGGCCGTCCGCGGGGGTCGCGTCACCGAGCGGGTCACCGAGCCCGAGGGCGGTCGCCACCATTCCGTCCACGGTCATCAGATGCCCGACGACCCCGGCGACGGTGACGTCCCGGCTGCGCTCCTGCCGACCGTCGTACCAGGTCAGCCGCACCGGCGCGCGCCATTCGGCCTCGCCCATGTCGTTGAGCAGGGCGTCGAGCCGCGCCGTCTCCGCGTCGTACGGGGCGGCCCAGCCGGGCACGGGGATGCGGGCCGGGCGGCGGCCGAGGCAGCCCTCCAGCACGCGGGAGCGCAGCAGCGGATCGAGATCGAGGTTGTCCTCCGGGTGCAGCAGGCGGACCGCGTCGCGCAGCCGCAGCGCCTCGTCGGCGCAGGGCGCGCAGTCGGTCAGGTGTTCCTCGACGGCGGCGGTCTCCTCGGCCGAGCAGGCCGCGAGGGCCCAGGCGCCGAGCAGCGACTTCAGCACCCCGTGGCCGAGACGGGGGACGGCGGCACGCGGAGGCTCAGGCGGGGACTCCGGCGGGGGTGGCGGACGGTCGGCGGGCGACTGGCCGGGGGAGGAGGGGCGGTCCTGCCCGGGGAAGGAGCGATCCTGCCCGGGGGACGGGCGGTCGGTCCCGGACGTCGGCCGGTCGGTCTCGGGAGTCGGCCGGTCGGTCTCGGGAGTCGGCCGGTCGGTCTTGGGAGTCGGCCGGTCGGTCCCGGATGTCGGCCGGTCGGTCTCGGGAGTCGGCCGGTCGGTCCCGGACGTCGGCCGGTCGGTCTCGGGAGTCGGCCGGTCGGTCCCGGACGTCGGCCGGTCGGTCTCGGGAGTCGGCCGGTCGGTACCGGGAGTCGGCCGGTCGGCGTGGTCCGGGCGATCCGGGGCTTCGCCCCGGTCGTGGCGGAGGCCGTGCGGGTCCTGGTCCGCGGCCGGAACCCCGTCGTCCGGCGCGGAGCGCGGCGGCGGTATGCGCGGCCGGTCGTGCCACCGGTCGCTCCCGGGCTCCGGCAGCCCGGGCCCGGCGGGGCCGTTCACCGGGGTCTCCCGTGCGGCGGCCGTCCCGGCGGTGTGGGGCCGCCGACGGTGTTGGCGCTGGACAGCAGCTGGAGGCCCAGCCGGAGCCGGCGACGGGCCTCGTCCGCGGTGACGCCCAGGTCCTCGGCGGCCTGCCGGTAGTTCCGGCGCTTGAAGTAGGCCAGTTCCAGCGCCTCGCGCAGCGGGCCCGGCATGGCGGTGACGATGTAGTCGGCGCGGGCTGCCGCCGACGCGGCGCGCACCTTCTCCTCCACCTGCTCGGGGGTGGTGCCGCCGGCCCGCACCAGCTCGGCCTCGGTCACACGCAGCCGGTGCACGGCCTGCCGGTGGGCGGCGGAGGCGAGCCAGGAGCGGAGGGGACCGTGCCGGGGGTCGTAGGCGCCGGGGTCCTCCCAGATCCGGCCGAAGACGTCGCGGGTGACCCGGTCGGCGGCCTCCTCGTCGCCCAGGACGCGGTGCGCGATGCCGTGCACGAGGGAGGCGAAACGGTCGTACAGCTCACCGAGCGCGGCGGCCTCGCCGCGGGACAGACGCTGCTGCATCCTGCGGTCCCACCGCGGTGACGCGTCGTTCGCCATACGGCCCCCATTCGTGCCGTCGCCTGCCCGGCCGCTGGGTGCGCCGGGCCGTTCCACGGAAATGCGGCACCGAACCCGCAGGGGGCCCGCACCGGATTCCGCGGCCGGATTTCCGAACCGGTTTTCCGATCGTCCTCCACGCCGAATGTAGTAGGCAATCCTGGCCGTGCACGCCCCTTTGTGGCAATGTGCGCCCCTCGGCCGTGCGGGGATGGTATAGATCTCGTCACTTTGACCGAATCAACTGGCCCCGAGGGTGGTCGGTGTGCGTAGGGTCGCGTGGAGAGGTGCGTGACGTCCGGTGTTTCGTCGGAAGCCGGTCGGGCAGCCGCTTCAGGAAGGACTGCTTCCGGATCCGGATAGTGAAGGGACTTCGAGCGCGTGACGTTGAAGGTGATGGAGGACGAGCAAGGAGAGTGGGCCGTGCTGCGGGTCTCGGGCGAGATGGATCTCGTGACCTCGCCCGCGGTGCGCCAGCACGTGCACGACGCGGTGGCCGACGGGCGCCGCAGCCTGGTGCTGGACCTCTCCGGAGTCCGGTTCTGCGACTCCAGCGGTGTCGGTGTCCTCATCGCCTCCCGCCGGCTGCTGCGTTCCTGCCAGGGCCGGCTGCGGCTGATCCTGCCGGCCCGGGGCGCCGAGGACGGCTCCCATGTGAACCGCGTGCTCACGGCGCTCGGCGTGCGCCGTCTCTTCGACGTCTACCCGGACGTCGTGTCGGCCGTGGACGACAGCGTCCGGCCGCTCTCGGCCTGACCGTCCCGGCCACCCGCCGCCGTGCGCCGCGCGCCCGGCCGGCCGGACGCCCGGCG
The DNA here is from genome assembly GCF_009735685.1 of Streptomyces lycii. Taxonomy (GTDB): domain Bacteria; phylum Actinomycetota; class Actinomycetes; order Streptomycetales; family Streptomycetaceae; genus Streptomyces; species Streptomyces lycii. The sequence continues at coordinate 72,454 of NZ_WHPN01000429.1, forward strand.
GCGTGCGCCCCGCCCGGTTCCGGCCCGTCCTTCCGTGCTCCCGGCGGCCCCTGCGACGCCGCCCCGTGCCTCCGGATCCCCCGGGGCGCCGCCCCGCACCTCCGGCCCCCTCCCGACTCCTCCGGATCCTCCGGACCCCTCCCGACTCCTCCGGCGCCGCCCCGTTCCCCCGGGGCTCCGGCGTTCCCGCGACCGAACTGCGCGCGGGCGCCGGACGTACGTATCATCCGAACCGGCCACTGCTCCGAGACACCCGAGGTCACCGTGGACTCCTCCGCCTACGAACGCAAGATCGCCTCCCGTTTCGCCGGCTTCGACCAGGACGGCAACGGCTACATCTCACGGGAGGACTTCGCGGCCGCTGCCGCCGCCGTGCTGCGCGAGTTCGACGTGACCGCCCGCTCCTCCGCGGGCCAGTCCCTGTACGGGGCCGCCGAGGCCTTCTGGCAGGGCATGGCGGGCATGGCGGACCACGACGGCGACCAGCGGATCACCCGTGAGGAGTTCGTCCACGGTGCGGTGAAGCGGCTGCGGGACAACCCGGACGGCTTCGCCGAGATCGCCCGGCCGTTCCTGCGCGCGGTCGTGGCGATCGCCGACGCCGACGCCGACGGCTCCGTGACCACCGGGGAGACCGAGCGCGTGCTGCGGGCCCTGGGCGTGGACGAGGACACCCGGGCCACGGCCGCCGCGGCCCTGGACGGCGACGGTGACGGCGTCGTCTCGGAGCAGGAACTGCTGACCGCTTTCGCCGCCTACTACACGACACCCGCCCCGGAAACGGCGGATGACGCCACGGCAAACCATCACTGAACGTGTTCGGCGGGCGGTCTCCGGGCGCGGCCCGTGGGGCCGCCCGTCGCGCTGCCGGGCCGGCTCCGCGGCCGCCCCTTCTCCCGCTCACCCGGGCTGCTCACGCGCCCCGGCGCTCATCGGTCCGCCGGGGCGGCCGCGGCTGAAGGGGGCGCGCGGACCTGCAACTCGCGCCCCGGGCAAGCGCGTTGAGCGCCGGTGTTCGACTCCCGGCCGAGTGCGTCGCACAGTATGGAGCACGGGTACTCCTTTGCGCCGGAATATGCCCGAAGCGCTTGTTGGGTGACTGCGCAACGAGCATGCTGTCATCCGTCGGGGTCACGGTCCGTGATCGTATGGAGGCGGTATGCGCGTTGTCCCGCCGGTTCGGATGGTGTGAGCGGTGCAGGTGCATCAGGTTCAGCTGGAGGTACGGCCCGAGCCGCAAGAGGTGGGACGGGCCCGGAGATGGGCGCGGTCGCGGCTCGCGGGCCACGGCATAGCGGCTGACGAGCCGGTTGCGGAGACGCTGATTCTCCTGGTCTCGGAGCTCGTCACGAACGCCGTGGTGCACGCCGACTGCCCGGCCGTGCTGCGGATGCGGCTGCCGGCTCCCCCGGCCGCCGCGGCGGTGGGCGCTCCGGTCCCGGGCGCCGGGCCGGAGATCGTACGGGTCGAGGTGGCCGACGGCAGTCCCCGGCCGCCCCGCAGGCGGCACTCCGGGGGCTGTGACACCGGCGGACGCGGGCTGGACCTGGTCGCCCTGCTCGCGGACCGCTGGGGCTGGCAGGCGGAGGGCGCCGGGAAGAGCATCTGGTGCGAGGTCGACCGGAAGCCCCCGGTGGCGGCGGCGACGCCGTGTGAACCCCAATGCGCGGTGACAAATCCGGCATAAATGACAAAGCCTGGACCAGGTATTGACGTCCCGTATTCAACTGATCACTCTTGGGGCGAGCGATTCGTTTGTGAGGGGACGCCGAGGGCCCGGCTGCCGATGCCCTTGACGAGCGCGGGTCGCGATCCGGTGACGCGGCCTGGACGCTGCCCGCCGGAGCCGGGTGGCGGTCCGCTGCGCCGCGCTCGGGGTGCGTACGAGTGCACCGCCACCCGTCGGGGAAACTGCCCCGGTCCGCCCGCCGGCGCGGTGCGGGCGTTCCCGGAGCCCGCCCCGGCTGCTTCCGGCCCGCCCCGGATCCGGCCCGTTTCCGCCCCGGCCCGTCCTGGGGGCCCGCGTGTTCAGGACTGCCGCGCTCCGGTGGCGGGGCCGCCCGAAGTGGCGCGGAAGGTCCGCCGGTAGGCCGTCGGCGAGACCCCCAGCGCCGCCTGCAGATGCTGCCGCATCGACGCGGGCGATCCGAACCCCGAGTCCCTGGCCACCCGTTCGACCGGCAGATCCGTGTCCTCCAGCAGGCTCCGGGCCAGTTCCACCCGCTGCCGGGTCAGCCACTGGCCGGGGCTGACGCCCGTCTCCTCGCGGAACCGCCGGGTGAAGGTGCGCACGCTCATCGACTCCCGTTCCGCCATGTCCCGCAGTTGGATGGGCTGTTCCAGCCGCCCCAGCGCCCAGGCGCGCGCCGCGGTGGTCGACGACAGCTGCGGCTCCGGCACCGGCCGCTCGACGTACTGCGCCTGGCCGCCGTCCCGGTGCGGCGGTACGAGACTGCGCCGGGCGACCGCGTTCGCGACGGCGGCGCCGTGGTCGCGCCGCACGATGTGCAGGCACAGGTCAATCCCGGAGGACACGCCGGCGGAGGTCAGCACGTCCCCGTCGTCGACGAAGAGCACGTCCGGGTCGACCCTGATCCGCGGGAAGAGACGCTGGAAGTGGTCGGTGCTGCTCCAGTGGGTGGTGGCGGGCCGGCCGTCGAGCAGCCCGGCGGCCGCCAGGACGTACGAGCCGGTGCAGATGGACACCATGCGGGTGCCGGGCCGTACGAGCGCCAGGGCCCGGGCGATCGGCTCGCTCAGCCTGCCCTCCTCGTGCACCGGCCCCAGTTCGTACGACGCCGGGATCACGACCGTGTCGGCCGTGGCGAGCGCTTCCGGGCCGTGCGTGAAGGTGACCGAGAAGTCGGCGTCGGTCCGCACCGGGTCCGCTCCGGTGCCGCAGGTGACGACCTCGTACAGCCGTTGGCCGCCGGGGGAGCGGGCCTTGCCGAAGATCCGGTGCGGGATGCCGAGTTCGAAGGGGATCACCCCGGCGAGTGCCAGCACGACGACACGGTGCGGGACGCTCCGGCCTCCGGTGGGAGTGCGGCCTCCGATGGGGCCGGGGCCTCCGGGTGATCCGCGGCCGCCGGCGGGTCGGCGGCTTGCGGGCGGTCTGTTGCCTCCGGGCGGTCCGGGGTCTCCGGCCGGTCCGTGGCCCTCGGCTGGTTCCTGTTCCTGTTCTTGTTCCTGGCCTCCGGCCGGTCTTCGGCGTCCGGCCGGTGCGTCGTTGCCTTTGCGGCCGCCGTCGGTCGGGTGGGTGCCGTTGGTCCGGTGGTTGCCGTCGGCCCCGTCCGTTTCGCTGTGCGCCGTCACGGCTCGTTTCCGTCCGTCCTCATCGCCTGCTCCCGTCCGCCGTCGTCCGCGCGCCGGTCCGTCCGCCGCGCCGGTCCGCCCGCCGCGCCGGTCCGCCCGTGCGCCGCTTCGCCCGGGCTCCGTTCCCGTCGCTGTGCTCCTGCCGCTTGCCGTTCGTCTCGCGTGCTGTTCCCGCCGCGTGCCGTGTCTCTCGTCTGCCGGCCGTCGTCCGGTCGGCGGGGTGTCCGCCGGTCCGGGTCGTCACCGTGTCCGCCGGAGGAACCGGGCCGGCGCGCGGAGCCCATGGCCCGATCCTGGCGAACAGTGTCCTCCGGGCCACTCGAACAGGCAATGCCCGCCCCCGAGACTGGAGCGGTGACCCAGACTTCCGGTACCCCGGCGCCCGTCCCGCCCGCCGCCCCGCCCGCGTCGGAGCAGCCATCGTCCGTCCCGGCACCCCGGCGCCCCGGCCGGGTGCACCGCGCCTGGTGGGTGGCAGCGGTCGCCTTCGTCGCGCTCGTCGGCGCCGCCGCCTTCCGGGCCGCTCCAAGCGTGCTGATCGATCCGCTGCACACGGAGTTCGGCTGGTCGCGCGGCACGATCTCCGCGGCCGTCTCGGTCAATCTCGTGCTCTACGGACTGACCGCGCCCTTCGCCGCCGCGCTGATGGAGCGCTTCGGGATGCGCAAGGTGGTGGCCTCCGCCCTGCTGCTGGTCGCGGCGGGCAGCGGACTGACCGTCTTCATGAACGCCTCCTGGCAGCTGATCCTCTGCTGGGGCGTGCTGGTGGGGCTCGGCACCGGGTCCATGGCGCTCGCGTTCGTCGCCACGGTGGTGGGGCGCTGGTTCGACGCCCGGCAGGGTCTGGTCACCGGGGTCCTCACCGCGGGTGGCGCGGCGGGCCAACTGGTCTTCCTGCCGCTGGTCGCCTGGCTCACCGAGCGCCACGGCTGGCGGCCCGCCACCCTGTCCGTCACCTTCGCGGCACTGGCCGTCGTCCCCCTGGTGCTGTGGCTGCTGCGCGACCGGCCGGAGGACGTCGGCACCACCCGCTACGGCGCGAGCGGCCACGACGGGGACGCGCGGGACGTACACACCCCGCAGCACGAGTCCAACCCGCGGCACGGGCCCACTCCGCAACACGGGCCCAACCCGCAGCACGAGCCCGACTCCCGGTCCGCGCCCGGTGCCCCGCCCGTGCACGTCTCTCAGCGCGCGCACAGCCCCGACAACGCGTCCAACGCGAAGCGGGCGCACGACGCACGGCAGGTGCACGATCCGCAGGAGGCGCACGACCCGCGGCATGCACGGCCGGTGGCCGTCTCCGGAGCCGGCGGCCCGGTCGTTCCCGTACCTGGCGGCGGTGCGGCGGCCCGGGCCCTCGGTGCCCTTCGCGACGCCTCCCGTACGAAGGCCTTCTGGCTGCTCGCCGGTACCTTCGCGATCTGCGGTGCCTCCACCAACGGGCTGATCGGCACCCACTTCGTACCCGCCGCGCACGACCACGGCATGCCGGTGACCACCGCCGCGGGGCTGCTCGCCGTCATCGGTGTCTTCGACCTGGTCGGCACGATCGCCTCCGGATGGTTCACCGACCGCTTCGACCCCCGCGGGCTGCTCGCCGTCTACTACGGGCTGCGCGGCGTCTCGCTGCTGTTCCTGCCGCTGCTGCTGGTCGGCTCCGTGCAGCCGCCGATGCTGTTCTTCATCGTCTTCTACGGACTGGACTGGGTGGCGACCGTGCCGCCGACCGTCGCGCTGTGCCGCAAGCACTTCGGCGCGGACGGGGCGATCGTCTTCGGCTGGGTGCTCGCGGCCCACCAGGTCGGGGCGGGCCTGGTGGCCTTCCTGACCGGTCTGGTGCGCGACGTCACCGGCTCCTACGACACGGCCTGGTACACGTCCGGGGCGCTGTGCGCGGTGGCGGCGCTCATGGCACTGGTCATCCGGCGGAGCCCGGAGCGGACGGCGGCGCTCCACGGGTGAGGGCGGCGGCGTTCCACGGGTGAGGGCGGCGGCGCCGGGGTCCGTCCGTCCGTTCGCCCGACGGCCGCCCTGTGTCCGCCCGGCCGTCCACCGCTCGGCCGTCCACCGCCCGGCCGTCCGTCATCCGCCGTCCGGCTCCCCCGTCCGTCCCGTCGGCCGGTCGGCTCGCCAGGCCGCCCGTCCGCGGACCGGCCGCCCGGCCCGTCACCCGGTCGCCGGTCCGCCGGCCAACCCGCCGTGCGGGCCCGTCAACCCGGCAGTTCGTTCGGTCGCGCGTACGGTCGCGTGTTCGGCCGTGCGTACGGCCGCGTGTAAGGCCCTGCGTTCGGGCCGTCCGTTCGGCGGGGCACCGGTTCCGTGCGGCCCGTGATCGTCGTCCGGAAGCGGGCGGTTACCCTGGCCGCCGGTCGTCCGGGAGGGAAAGCACTCAGTGGACCACGCGCCTGACGCGCAGACGGGTTCGCCGATCGACGAGGTGTTCTGCGCGCTGTTGCCGAGACTCTACCGGCGGGCCGTCATGCTCACCGGTGGCAGACAGTCGGCCGAGGACGTGGTGCACGACGCCTATCTCAAGCTCGCGCGCCGCCCGCGCCGCTTCCTGGCACATCCCGAGCCGTACGCCTACGCCTTCAACGCGCTGGTGAGCGTCTTCCGGGACGCCCACCGGCGCGAGCGGCGCCAGGTGCTGGTCGAGGACGTGGACGGCTCCGCCCCCGCTGCCGCGCCCGGCGGAGGGCACTGGGACGGCGGAATGGAGGACCGGCGCGCGGAGCTGGAAACCGTACGGCTGCTGCGGCGGCTGACGCCCCGGCAGGCCGGAGTCGTGATCCTCGTCGACCTGGACGGTTACACGATCGACCAGGCCGCGGACATCCTGCGCGTGCACCGGGGGACCGCCGCCCGGCACCGGGCGCGGGCCCTCGGCAAGCTGCGCGCGGAACTCGGCGCACCGTCCGCGCCGGCCCGGGCCGACCGGAACTCCGAAGGAGAGGCGTCATGAGGGGTGACCTGCCGGACGAGGAGACCGCGGCGGCACTGCGCGAACGGCTCCGCGCCGCCGACGAGTCCATCGGGACACCGGCGGGCCTGTGGGACCGGGTCGGCGCCACCGCCCCGGCCGCCCCGGTCCGGCGGCCATCCCTGCCGCGCCGGTTGCCGCCGCTGGTGGCGGGTGCCGCCGCGGTGCTGGTGGCGCTGGTCGTCCTCGGCACCTGGTGGCTCGCGCGTCCGGACCGGGCGGACGGGCCGCCGGCCGGGCCGGGACCGGTGACCGTCACGGTGCACAACGCCGAGGAGGCGTGCCGCGAACTGCGCACCGTCGAGTGCTCCCTGCGGCTGGCGAAGGATCCGTACGCGGTCTACGCGGCCGAGGGGAACCGGGCGGGCCGGGTGTGGCACGGGGACAGCATGACGGCGCTCTGCGTGGTCGCCGACGGCACGCTGGTCGAGGACGAGGAGGGGGTCTCGTCGAGCCGCTGGTATCTGGTGTCGGAGAACGGCGTCGAGGGCTGGCTGCCGGGCGTGCGCACCCGCAACACGGCCGAGGTCCGCACGTGTACGGCCGAGGAGTCCCGGCGGCGGGGCACGGGCTGATCCCGTGGTGTGACACAGGTCACCCGTCGCGGTGTCGTACAGCGGGGTGCCGCCGGTCGTGTGCCGGGTGAAAGGACCGCACGCCACACGACAACGGGGAGAACCACCATGCGCGTACGTGCCCTGCTTGCCGCCGCCCTGGCCGCGACCGCACTGACGGCCGGAGGCGTCGCCGGGACGGCGAACGCCGCCTCAGGCGCTGCCTCTGACGCCGTTTCGGGCGCCGCCGCTGACGCCACGGCGCCCGCGGCGCCGGCCACGGCTTCGGCGAAGGCCGTGACCAGCGGCCCGGTGAAGGCCGCGGCGAGCTTCACGGTCTGGGCGACCGACGTCAACATGCGGGACAACCCGGGCGACCCGGCCCGCTGCGACAGCCACCCGTCGGTCGCCAACTGCCCGGTCGTGGCCGGACAGTTGCAGCCCGGCGACCGCTTCGAGGCCGCCTGTCAGAAGCAGGGCGAGCCGGTCGGCGGCAACCCGTGGTGGGTCTACGCCTCGATCGGCGACAGCCGCGGCTTTGTCGCGAGCCACTACGTCGACGTCGCCGAGGACCAGCTGCCGGGCGTCCCGGTCTGCGGCGCCTGAGCGTGACGTCCGCAACCGCGGTTCCGGGGGCCCTGCCCGGCCCCCGGCCCATCACACCGGCGCGGTACCGGCGCCGGAACACCGAGAACGAGACACGGGGAGCAACATGAAACTGCGCAACGCCACCAGGACCGCCGCCGCGCTGATCGCCGTCGCCGGCCTGGCCCTCACGACCGGCCCGGTCGCACGGGCGGACAGCGGCGCCGCTCCGGCGCGGGCGGCCGCCGGGACCGGGCCGGCCGCCGCCGGGACGGAGCGGGCCGCCGCCAAGGAGGTCTACGTCTGGGCCAGTGGGGTCAACGTCCGCGTCGAGCCCGAGCTGAACGCCCCCAGCCCCGCGAAGGTCGGCCCGGAGACGCTGATCGGCTTCTGCCAGACGCAGGGCGACCTGGTGAACGACCCGGCCGTCGGTTCCAACAACTGGTGGACGCAGGTCGAGAAGCCGGGTGGCAGCGACACCCTCTGGATCAGCAACCTCTATCTCGAGGGCGGCCAGAAGATCGAGGGCATCCCGGACTGCTGACGGGTACCGCGGGGCCGGGCCGGTGGCCGCGCCACCGGTCCGGCCCCGCCCGGCGCCCGGGTGCGGCGGCCGCCCGGATCGCTGCTCGGCCCCGGGGCACCGTGGGGTCCGGGCGTGCCGTCGGGTCCGGGCATGCCGTCGGCTCCGGACCGTCGTCCGGCTCGGGCGAGCCTCCGGCCGGGCCCGCCGTCCGGTCGGGACCGTCGTCCGGTCGGGCCCGCCGTCCGGTCGGGACCGTCGCCCGGTCCGGTGCCGCGCCCTGCCAGGGCCCCGTGTCCGGGCCGGTGCCGTCGCCTTCCGGTCCGGGCGGCCCGTTCGGGACGGTACGTCGCCCTCCGGCCGGGGATGGTTGGCCGGCCGGGTAGGTCGCCTCCTCCGGGGCGGTGAGGACGCCTCCTCCGGGGCGGCGGCGACATTGCCTCCGGGGCAGCGAGGGCGCTGCCGCCGGGGTCCGGGTCTCGCGGGGGGAGATCCGGACCCCGGCCCGCCTCGCCGGACCGGAGCCGCCACTCGGGCGCCGCCCCCGTGGCCCCGGAGCCGGGGCTGCCGTCCGGGTGTCGGCGTGCGGCTCGGGTGTCGGTGTGCCGTCCCGGTGGCGGCCCGCAGGCCGGGAGGTGTCGGTGTGCCGTCCGGGTGTTGGTGTGCCGCCCCGGTGGCGGCCCGCCGGCCGGGTGTCAGCGTGCGCCCCGGCTGTCAGGGTGCGCCCCGGATGTCGGTGTGCCGTCCCGGTGTCGGCGCCCCGGCCGGGGTTCGGCGTGCAGCCCGGGAGTCGGTGTGCCGTCCCGGTGTCGGCGCCCCGGCCGGGGTTCAGAGTGCGGCCCGGGTGGCGGCGTGCCGTCCTGGTGTCGGCGTCCCGCCCCGGTGGCGGCCCGCAGGCCGGACGTCAGCGTGCCGTGCCCGTCGTACGGGCCACCGCCTTCGCGATCCGGTGGGCGTCCAGGGCGATTTCGCGGAGCGTGCCGCTGATCGGGTTGGTGTAGCCGGTGAAGTGGAGGCCGGGTGCCCCGGGCAGCGTGCGCCGGCCGTGGGCGCGGGGCCGGCCCCGTTCGTCCAGTACGCCCAGGTGCCCGACCAGTTCGGTCAGGCCCCGGCGGTATCCGGTGGCCGCTATCACGGCGTCCGGCGCGATGCGGCTGCCGTCGGTCAGCACCACCTTGCCGTCCTCGAAGGAGTCCACGGCCGCCACCGGCTCCACGGCGCCCGAGCGGACCGCCTCCACCAGCCCGACGTCCTGCACCGGGATCGCGCCCTCCCGGACCCGGGTGTACAGGCCCTTCTCGGGGCGCGGCAGCCCGTGTTCCGCCAGGTCCGGCACCGACAGCCTGCACATGACCCGCGCCACCCGGTCCACCACCGGCCGCGGCAGCCTGCGCACCAGGATGCCGCTGCGCTGTGCGGGCCATCCCGCAGTGCTGCGGCGCACGATGTGCGGCGGCGTGCGGACCGCGAGCCGTACCCGGGACGCGCCGCCCTCGGCCAGGTCGACCGCTATGTCGGCGCCCGTGTTGCCGACGCCCACGACCAGCACGTCCCGGCCCGCGTACGGCTCGGCGTTGCGGTAGTGCCCGGCGTGCAGCAGTTCGCCGCCCCAGGCGTCGCGGCCGGCCCAGTCCGGGACGTACGGAGTGTGGTTGTAGCCCGTGGCGACGACCACCGCCCGGGCGAGCAGTTCGCGGCCGCCGGTGGCACGCAGCAGCCAGCCGGGCACACCGGCACGTTCGACCGGCTCCACCCGGGACACCTCGACACCCGTCACCGTCTCCAGCCGGTGGTGCTCCGCGTACTCCTCCAGATAGCGGACGACGTCGTCCCGGCCGAGCCAGCGCCCGTACCGGCGCGGGACCGGCAGGCCCGGCAGGGCGGAGAGCCGGCGGGTGGTGTGCAGCTCCAGCCGGTCGTAGTGCCTGCGCCAGGAGGCGCCGACAGCGTCCGACTTCTCCAGCACCACGGCGCGCACGCCCAGCCGGCCGAGCGCCGCGGCCGTGGCGAGACCGCCCGGGCCACCGCCTATGACGTACACGGGGGACGTAAGGGTGTTGTCGGTCATGTGCATGACCATGAGGGTATCGTCCCGCCGCCCGGGGACAGGGGCGCGGGGGCGCCCGGACACCCGTGCGGGCGGCCGCGCGTCCGGGCGGTGACGGCACTCCGCGTCCGGGCGGTGACGGTGCTCCGTGAGCTGGTGGTGACGGCACTCCGCAGCCGGGTGGTGACGGTGCTCCGCGTCAGGGCGGTGACGGTGCTCCGTGAGCGGGTGGTGACGGCACCGCGGCCGGGAGTCCGGCGGCCCCACGCCGGGCTCAGGACGCCGGGCAGCCCACCGCCGTGCCGGACGGCGTCGCCCCGCCCCCGCGACGTCTCCCGGCCACCCGGACGTCTCCCACTTTTCCCTTGTCGCGGCGACCGCGCCTCAATAGCGTCCGCACCGCCACCCGAACCCGACCCCGGGAGACCTGCCATGGACCGACCCCTCGGCCGGCGCGGACTGCTGATGACGGGCGCCGCCGCCGCGCTCACACTGAACGGTGTGGGATTCGCGGAGGCCGCCGACGGCGACGAGAAGACGCAGGTCCTGCGCGGGCACCTGCCGACCGGGTCACCGGACTACGTGTACCTGCCGGTCGAGATCCCGCGAGGCGTCCGCGAGATCGTCGTGTCCTACAGCTACGACAAGCCGCAGGTGCCGCCCGGCACCCAGGGCAACGCCCTGGACATCGGCATCTTCGACGAACGCGGCACCGAACTGGGCGGTCCCGGCTTCCGGGGCTGGTCGGGCGGTTTCCGCACCGAGTTCGCCATCAGCGCCGAGCGGGCCACGCCCGGCTACCTGGCGGGGCCGGTGCGCGCCGGCACCTGGCACGTGGTCGTCGCGCCGTACACCGTCGCACCGCGCGGCCTCGACTACGAGGTCACGGTCACCCTGCGGTACGGCGCGGGCGGCGAGACGCCGGAGCCGGTGTACCCGCCGGAGCGGGCGCGCGGCCGGGGCCGGGCCTGGTACCGGGGCGACTGCCATCTGCACACCGTGCACTCCGACGGCCGGCGCACCCCCGCCGAGGTCGCCGAGGCGGCCCGCGCCGCCGGGCTGGACTTCATCGTCACCACCGAGCACAACACGTCCTCCGGGCACGCCGCCTGGGAGGGGCTGTGGGGCGACGACCTGCTGGTGCTCGCCGGTGAGGAGGTCACCACCCGCAACGGCCACGTGCTGGCCCTCGGCACCGACCCCGGCACCTTCGTCGACTGGCGCTACCGGGCCCGCGACAACGCCTTCGGCCGCTACGCGCGGCGGATCCGGCGGGCCGGCGGCCTCGTCGTCCCGGCGCACCCGCACGCCACCTGCATCGGCTGCAACTGGAAGTTCGGCCTGAACGACGCCGACGCCGTCGAGGTCTGGAACGGCCCGTACACCCCGGACGACGAGGTCTCGATCGCCGAGTGGGACAACACCCTCGTCGCGGCTGCCCGCGCGGGCAGCCGCCCCGGAAGCTGGCTGCCCGCCATGGGCAACAGCGACGCGCACCGGGAGGGACAGGACGTCGGCCTGCCGCAGACCGTCGTACTGGCCGACGACCTGTCGCGGCAGTCCGTACTGGAGGGGCTGCGGGCCGGGCGCAGCTGGATCGCGGAGTCCTCGCGCGTCGGCCTGTCCTTCTCCGCCGTGGGCGGGCCGGGACGGCACGCGGGCATCGGCGGCCGGCTGCGGGCGGAGCGGGACGAGCCGGTGACGGTGCGGCTGGAGGTCTCCGGCGCGCCGGGCTGCTCGGTACGGTTCGTCACCGACCAGGGGCAGCTGTACGCCACGGAGCTGCCCGCATCGGGTGAGGGCACCGCCGAGTGGCGGACCACGCCCCGCTACGCGGCGTACGTACGGGCCGAGGTGCGGCACGCCCCGGCGGACGGCGGCGCCTCCGGCCTGCCGGGGGCGATGGCGGCCATGACGAACCCGGTGTTCCTCGGCGGCGACGACTGACCGGGGCCCGGAGCCACGGCGGGTGGGCCGGTCCGTACGCCGTACGGACCGGCCCGTAGGGCGTACGGACCGGCCTGCACGGCGTACGGACCGGCCCGTGGGCCGTAAGGACCCGGCTGCCCACTTCGCCCGCGCGCCGCACGGGCCGGCCTGCCCACTTCGTCCGCACCCGCCGGCACGCCGCACGGGCCGGCCTGTCCACCCGCCCGCACATCGCACGGGCCGGCGGTCCCGGCCGTCCCGCCTCACCCCGTTCGCCCGCCCACCCCGCCCGTCCGGGGCAACCCCGTCCGTCCCGTGCACCCGCCCGTCCCGTGCACCCGCCCGTCCCGTGCACCCGCCCGTCCCGTGCACCCGTCCGTGCCAGCCGCCCGCCCGCTCCGTCCGCCCGCCCCGTCCGTTCACCCGCACGGACCAGCCGCACGGGCCGGGCGCGCCCCTCCCGGGCATGAGGTGCCCGATCGTGGGCACCGGGTAGCGCATGACTGCACTGCGACGGATCGCCCGGCCCCTGCTGGCCTCCGTGTTCATCTCCGGCGGCGCCCAGACGCTGCGTAATCCCGAAGCCGTTGCGGACTCCGCCGAATCCGTGGTCGCACCGATCGCGGAGCGGGTCTCGCCCTCCCTCGAGAACACCGAGCAGGCCGTACGGATCAACGCGGCCGTCCATGTCGTCGCGGGCGGCCTGCTCGCGCTCGGCAGGCTGCCGCGGCTGTCCGCGCTCGCCCTCGCCGTGACGCTGGTCCCCACGACCCTCGCGGGGCACCGGTTCTGGGAGGCGGAGGACCCGGGGGAGCGTGCCCAGCAGCAGATCCACTTCTTCAAGAACGCTTCCCTGCTCGGCGGTCTGCTGATCGCCGCCGCCGACACCGGGGGCAAGCCCTCGCTGAACTGGCGCGCCCAGCACGCCGCCCAGCACGCCGCGCAGCGGGCCCGCCGGGACGCCGTCCTGGTCCGCCGCACCGCCCGGGCGACGGGACCGGCCCGCAGGCGGTCCGTCACCCGGAAGGTGTCCCTGCCGGGCCGCTAGGCGTCCCCGCCCCCGGCGCCGCCCGGGCCGCCCGCAACCCCGCCCGGACCCGCGCCGCCCGGAACGGGACCTTGGCCGCCCGGGACGGGACCCCGGCCACCCGCCACCGGTACCGGGACCGCCCGGACCCACGTGCGGTCCCCGGTCAGATACGACTCGACGGCCAGCCCCGCGTCCGCCAGCGCCCGCTCGAACGCCTCCGCGGTCAGCGGACGGGACCGGAACGTCTGAGTCCACCGGCCGTCGGGAAAGTCGTACTCGCAGACGACCGCGTTCACCCCGGGGGCGACGGGGTCGGCGGACACGATCCGGACGGTGCCGCCGGCCACCTTCCGCTCCCGGGGCACGTTGTCGTGCGCGTCCGCGGGCTCCCGCTGGATCAGCACGACTCCGTCGTCCGCGACATGGCGGCGGCAGGCGCCCAGCATCCCCCGGCGGACCTCCGGGTCCGCGGTGTGCACGAGGAACGAGGCGAGCATCACCACGTCGAAGCGCTCACCGCCCAGATCCAGGGTCTCGATCGGCGCGCACACCGTCCGCGCGCCCCGCACGTGCTCCAGCATCTCGGGCGACTCGTCCACGGCCGTCACCGTGAAGCCGCGCTCCAGCAGCGGACGCGTCACACGGCCGGCACCGCAGCCCAGTTCGAGAATGCCCGCACCGGCGGGCACCGCCCGTTCCACGATGTCCGGCTCGTCGCCCGCCGGCATCCGCACGTAGACCTCCACCGCGCACCCGTCGGGCGTGAACGCCCCCGGTCCGGTGCCGTCGTATCCCTCGCGCCTGAGTCCGCTCATACGCCCCATCAGACCCCGGTACGGCATCCCGTGTCACGATCCGGTCGGGCCCGTTCCGGGTGCGACCGGTTTTCGCCCTACGAATGCTCGCCATGGCACAGACCGGGGCCGCGATCCGACGTAGCCTCGACCCTGCCCGGACAGTTGACGCCTGTACGGGCCTTGTGGAGACAAGGTGGCACTACTGACGCCGAAGTCACCGGCAAGGCAAACTGGCCTGTGCGCGAGAGGTATCCGACAGCAGGGGGCAGCGATGGACGGTGGCAGCGGACCGGGCGCACTGTATTTCACGGTGCTCGGTCCCGTACGGATCCGGCGCGGCGACGAGCAGTTGCCCACCGGCTCCCCGCAACAGCGCGCGCTTCTGGCGGCGCTGCTGCTGCGGCAGGGACGCACGGCCACGGCGTCCGAACTCGTCGACGCGCTCTGGGGGGAGGAGCCGCCGGACGCCGCGCTCGCCGCGCTGCGCACCTACGCCTCCCGGCTGCGGAAGTCCTTCGGCCCGGACGCCTCGACGACCCTCCTGAGCGAGTCCGGCGGCTACGCCCTGCGAACCCGCGACGGCATGTTCGACCTCGCGATCGCCGAGGAGTACGTGCACAAGGCGGAGAAGGCCCGCCACAACGGCGACCGGCGCTCCGCCCGCGACCTGCTCGGCGCCGCCCTGGGGCTGTGGGACGGCGAACCGCTCGCGGGCGTTCCCGGACCGTATGCCGAGACGCAGCGCAACCGGCTGGCCGAATGGCGGCTCCAGCTCCTCGAATCGCGTCTCGACCTCGACCTGGAGACCGGCGCGCACGCGGAGGCCGTCTCCGAGCTGACCGCCCTCACCGCCGCCCACCCGTTGCGCGAACGGCTGCGCGGCCAGCTGATGCTCGCGCTCTACCGCAGCGGCCGGCAGGCCGAGGCCCTCGCCGTCTACGCCGACACCCGGCGGCTGCTCGCCGACGAGCTGGGCGTGGACCCCTCCACCGAACTCAAGGAGCTGCACCAGGGCATCCTCCAGGGTGACGCCGGGCTCGCCGTGCCCAGCGAGGGGCCGACGGGTGAGAGCGCCCTCACGCTGGTCCGTCCGGCCCAACTGCCCGCCACCGTCTCAGACTTCACCGGGCGTGCCGCCTTCGTGAACGAACTGAGCGATCAGCTGGCCACCGCCGAGGGCCGGGTGATGGCCGTCTCCGCCGTCGCGGGCATCGGCGGCGTCGGCAAGACGACACTCGCCGTGCACGTCGCGCACGCCGCCCGGGACCGCTTCCCCGACGGCCAGCTCTACGTCGACCTGCAAGGTGCGGGTTCGCGCGTCGCCGAGCCGGAGGCCGTTCTCGGTGCCTTCCTGCGCGCCCTGGGCACCGCCGATGCCTCCATCCCCGACACCCTTGATGAGCGCGCGGCGCTGTACCGCTCGGTCCTGGACGGCCGCCGCATCCTCGTCCTGCTGGACAACGCGCGCGACGCTGCCCAGGTCCGCCCGCTGCTCCCGGGCACCGAGGGCTGTGCGGCCCTGGTCACCAGCCGGGCCCGGATGGTGGACCTGGCCGGCGCGCATCTCGTCGACCTGGACGTGATGAGTCCCGAGGAGGCACTCCAGCTCTTCAGCAAGATCGTAGGAGTGGAGCGGGTGGCCTCCGAGCGCGAAGCCGCGCTCGACGTGGTCGGCGCCTGCGGTTTCCTGCCGCTCGCCATCCGCATCGCCGCCTCCCGCCTGGCCTCGCGCCGCACCTGGACGGTCTCGGTGCTGGCGGCCAAGCTCGCCGACGAGCGCCGCCGGCTGGACGAGCTGCAGGCGGGCGACCTGGCGGTCCGCGCCACCTTCGAACTCGGCTACGCCCAGCTGGAGCCGCAGCAGGCGCGTGCCTTCCGGCTGCTGGGCCTTGCCGACGGCCCCGACATCTCGCTGGCGGCCGCCGCCGCGGTGCTGGACCTGGACCCCTACGAGACGGAGGAGCTGCTGGAGTCGCTGGTCGACACCTCCCTGCTGGAGTCCGCCGCGCCGGGCCGGTACCGCTTCCACGACCTGGTGCGCCTCTACGCGCGTGCGTGCGCCGAGCGCGACGAACAGCCGCCGTCGGAGCGGGATGCCGCGATGTCGCGGCTGCTGGACTTCTACCTGGCGACGGCCGCGGGCATCTACGCGCTGGAGAGGCCCGGCGACCGGGTTGTCGATCACTTGTCGCCCACCCACCGGACCGGTCTGTCGTTCGCGGACAGCGGCTCGGCGCTGGACTGGCTCTTCTCGGAGGCCGCGAGCCTTCTCGCCACGGCGCGACAAACGGCCTCCGAACGGAGCACCCTGCGCAGAGCTGCCGATTTGTTGGTGGCCACCCAGGACCTCGCCGAGTCGGGCGCCTTCTCGCACCAGTACGAACAGGTCGCCCGGACGGTGATCACCGCCGCTCGCGCAGTTGAGGACGCCAGGGCCGAAGGCCGGGCCCGCACCGTGCTGACCCATGGCCACAGTGTGGCCGGCCGGTTCGGTGAGGCCGACGCGGAGGCCAAACGGGCCTTCCTGATCGGGCAGAGCGTGGAGGATCCGTTCCCGCTCTGCTTCGCGCCCAACGACCGTGGCATCATCGCCATCTACCAGGGACGGCACAAGGACGCCGAGGCCTACCTGAGCCAAGCCCTCGACGCCTTTCGTGCCGACAGCAACCGGCCCGGCGAAGCGAGCGCGCTGAGCAATCTCTCCCGGGTGCAGCTCAACATGGGCAGGGCGACCGCCGCCGCCGAACTGGCGCAGCAGGCCCTCGACATATACCGGGACCTCGGCGTCTCACTGCGGCTGGCGAACGGTCAGTACGCGCTCGGGCTTGCGCTGACCAAGCTGAGCCGGCACGACGAGGCGCTGCACCAGCTCACCCAGGCCCTGGTGCTGTTCAGGGAGAACCGGCAGCGCCTGTGGGAGGGCATGACTCTCTTCCGGCTCGCGGAGGCCCATCTGGCCGCCAGCCGGCCCGCCGAGGCCGCGGCCCATTCCGAGCAGGCGCTGGCGCAACTGCGCAACATCGGCGGGGAGTGGCGGCGGGGCAACGTCCTCACCGTGCTCGGGAAGGCGCTGTCCTGCCTCGGTCAGGCGGACCGTGCCCGTGCGTGCTGGTCGGACGCGCTGGTGATCCATGAGCGAGAGAATGCCCCGGAGGCCGCAGAAGTCCGGTCGCTGCTGGAGCCCGCCCAGGCCGCCTGAGCCGTCCCGTGGACGTTCATCAGTTGTTTATCGGTAACCGGCACTCTCATGTTGTCGATCCGCCGCGTCGGGGGGCTAGCGGATCCGGCAGTACACCGGGCCACTAAGGTGACGGCCCGCAGAGTTCGTCCGGCGGCCCACGGGGGAGCCGCCGGACGGTTTCTGATCGGCTCCCAAACCGGCCACAGGAGAACGAACATGACTGAGAAGTCCACGCCCACCACCGGTGAGCCCGACATCTTCACGCCCGAGGACCACCACGCCACCGGCGGGACCGTCAAGAAGCTCGCCACGCAGGGGGACCACCACGCGACGGGTGGGGACCTCGACCCCGAGGACCACCACGCCACCGGAGGCTCCGCGGAGGGGATCACCACGCAGGACCACCACGCCACGACCGAGAGGCCCTGAGCCGACACGAGGGGGAACGTGGCCGCGGCGGCGAGGAGGGGAGCCGCCGCGGCCGTTTGGCATCCGGATCATCGGGAAATCACGTCATTATCCGGAGGCTTCCGTACACTGGGCGCAATCCGGACGGAAGTCATCCGCTTGCCCGCACGGAACCGTTCTCCGACCTTCGCCTGGGAGTCCCTTTGTCTCGCGCCAAGAAAATACTCGCAACTGCCGCTGTGGCGATAGCCGCGTCAGCCTTGGCGATGCCCGTCGCGATGGCCGGCCCGCCCTCCGGGTCAGCGGAAAATGTCTCGACGCAGGACCATCACGTCACCAGCGAGCCTGCTGACCGCGCAGCCCTTCCGACAACAGCGGAGTAGCGGGAACGGCAGAGCTAGGCGACAGCTTGTAACTCGATGCGATGCCACCGCCTGTTGAAGCGTGATCGATGTGGTGACCCAGCTTGGCTTGGGCCTGGATCTGCCGAGTTCGCACGGCTGATGCAGAACCAGCTGTACCCGCAGGGTGGTGTCCTGTACGTCTTGCGGGTACGTAGCCTTGCGCTGCTTCGTTGAGGAAATCTCGGACGGATTTGCTGACAGGGCTGGAGCGGTGGCAACGGACGGGACAGGCGATCACCGGTACGGTCTCCGCTTGGCAGAGCTGAACGCAGCCGGTCTCATCGGTTAATCCGGTGGTGGGTGGACGGCTTGCAAATCTGCAACCTGCGATCGTGCAAGGACCTGATTCCGCCCTCTACGGCGGCCGCTGTCACTGTAGCCCACCCGAGGGCGCACTCCTGCCGTACCCGGTGATCATCCGTACCGCGCGATGGTGCAGATAGAGACTTGCCCAAACTGCTCCTTCGCACGCTCTGCGGCTGTTCTATGCCAGTGCAGTCTGTCCCGCCTTGGCGGGACAGACTGCACTGGCTCACGGCCTGATCGCGCAGCCCTGCACGCCGGTCGAAGGCTCCCTTCCGCAGCCACTACTGTCACCGCCCGTCAAGGCTGATCAGCGCCCTTGGGATTGTGCGTCGTTCGGTGTGACTCCCGGTCTTGGAAGATGCGCCGACGGCTAGTGACAACGTGACCAGCTTCGAGGCTGTCAGGTCGACGGAGGCTGCGCCATGAAGGCCGTGGACGGTCAGTCACTGGTGTTTCTGACACTTCTTGGTCGACTTGCCCGATATATCAATTTGACTCAAGGTGGCGAATCTGGACTGAGTCCCATTTACGCTACGCGATTTCGCCGAATGTTGTTCGTTATCAGCCAGAAGCTTGCGTGCGCCGAATCGTGTATCAGTAAAGTCATTACTGCAAGAGCCCAACGATCGGAAAGTGGAGCTGGAATGACGCGAACAGGCGTACCGTTGTCACCTTGGCCGTAATCGCAGCAGCCCTGGGATCTGCTGCTCCAGCGATGGCAGACAACCACCAGACTGGTGGGGACGTTAGGCCTCTGGACAACCACCAGACCGGCGATACTCCGTAGCCGCCCCGTTCCCCTCCCCAAGTGAGGCGGGCACGGCATGCGCGAAGCATTTGCTGGCTTTCCGTTGACTTCGTGCTAGCCATAGGCAGCACAGCCTGATGGGAATGCATGGCTTATGCCGACAGCTCAGCGCTCGCGAGCGCTGAGCTGTCGGCATCTCCTGTGGGCCGTCAGCCCGTGCTGGTCCTGCCGGCCCTGCGGACCTCGCAGCGGGTGACCTCCGAGCCGTCGCCCGTCCCGGTGTACGGCGTCGTCGCCTCCGTCTCGGCCTTCTCGCCGGACGGCACCGGGAAGTCGGTGACCGTCGCGGTCCCGGCCGTCGCCGTGGCGGAGCCGGTGTCTCCGGCCGTGCCCTTGAACGCGACCGTGATGTCGTACTCGTAGTCCGTCAGGGCGCTGTCGTTCTCCACGGTCAGCGTGGCGGTCATGTTCTTCCCGGCGGCGTCGAAGCCGCACTCCTTGATCTTCACGTCGCGCAGCGCGCTGTTGCCCCCGCTGCCGCCTCCCGTGGTGACGCCGGTGCTGCCGCCGGACGTGCTGTCCGTACCGTCGTCGCTGTCCCGGTGGGAACCGCTGCTGCTGGAACTGCTGCCGCCGTCGCATCCTCCGCCACCGGAACCGCGGGCTCCGGTGAGCGCGACGAGTGCCACGGCGCAGACGGCGACGGCGCGGGCATGGCGAAGCTTCATATGGTGATCCCCCGATGACGAGAACGGCCGGAAACGGCCGACTTGATGAGTGCGCGTCACATTAACAACGGGGCACGGGCCGGTGGTCATGCTCCGGGGACCGGCCCGTCACAGCCTTGTCACAGGCCACGCCACCGGGCCCACCTGCGCGGTCCCGGCGGCGTCCGGGGCACCCGGGGAGAGCCCGGGGCGGGTCACCTAGGCGGGCGGGCCTGCCCGGTGCCCTTGAGGGCGTCCAGCGCGTACACGCACCGGTCCTTGCTGCAGGCGTAGACGACACCGTTCACCGCCACCGGGCTGCCGGTGATCTCCCCGCCCGTCGCCAGCTTCCAGCGCAGTTGCCCGCCGCCCGCGTCCAGCGTGTAGAGGCAGTGGTCCGCCGACCCGAAGTGCACCCGGCCGTCCGCGACGACGGGCGCCCCGATCACCTCGCCCTGCGCGGCGAAGCGCCACTTCGGGGTGCCGGTCACCGCGTCGAGGGTGTAGAGCGCGCTGCCGCTGCCCGCGTGCACCGAGCCGTCCGCGACGAGCACCGGCGCGATCGACTGCCGGGACTCGGTGGCGATCCGCCAGCGGTCGCGCCCGTCGGCGGGGTCCAGGGCGTAGACCGTGCCGAGATAGTCGGCGACGTAGACGCCGCCGCCCGTCACCGCGGGCCCCGGCGCGAAGGCGGGCGGGCTGAGGAAGGCGGCGGGCGCCTCGAAGCGCCAGCACACGTCCCCGCGTGCGGTGTCGATCGCCAGCACCCGGGTGCCGGCGCAGACGTATGTGACGCCGTCCGGCGCGGCCAGCAGCCGCACCGGCACACCGCCGCAGGACGCCGCGTCGCCCACCGGGTACGACCAGCGCTCGGCGCCGGTGCGCGCCTCGTGGGCGCGGAGCCGTCCGTCCGCCCAGACGTAGACCACGCCGTCGTGGAGCTGCGGGCCCGACTCCGGCGTCTCGAAGTCGGTCTGGGCGCCGGTCAGTTCCCACAGCCGCTCGCCGTTGCCCGCTTCCCACGCCTGTACGCCGCCGCCGCGGGTGGCGGTCAGGACCGTGCCGTGGTCGGTGCGCAGCGTGTACGCCCAGCCCTCGGTGGGCTTGCGCCACAGCTCGGAGCCGTCCTTGGCGTCGAGCGAGTACAGCGTCGGGCCGTCCGAGGCGTGGATGCGGCCGTCCGAGACGGACATCGCCCAGGCGACGTCGCGCGTCTTGAAACGGCGGCGGCCGGAGGCCACGTCCAGCGCGTGCACCTCGAAGGAGGTGACGTAGAGCAGGTCGTCGGCGACGACGGGCGTGCCCCAGACGTCGTTGGACATCC
>NZ_WHPN01000430.1 GCF_009735685.1 Streptomyces lycii
GGCCGGTGCCGGCAGGGGGACGGCCGGTGCGGGCGGCGGTCAGCAGGCGCAGAGGCAGAACGGGTGCCCGGCGGGGTCCGCGTAGACCCGCCAGGTCCGGTCGCCGCCGCCGTCGTCGAGCAGCCGGGCGCCCAGCGCCAGCACCTTGTCGTGGGAGGCCCGGAGGTCCTCCACGGTCAGGTCCAGGTGGAACTGCTGCCCGCCGTCCGGGCGGGGCCAGGCCGGCGGGGTGTGCCCGGGGGCCCGCTGGAACGCCAGCTGTGTCCCGCCGTGCCCCTTCAGGTCGACCCAGTCGTCGCCGTCCGCCTCGACGGTGCCGCCGAGCACGTCCGCGTAGAAGCGGGCGAGCGCGGCGGGATCGGGACAGTCCAGCACCACGACGTTCAACGTGGCCACAGCCATGTCGGTGTCCTCTCCGGGGTGGATGGGCATGCCGCGGCATGCCAGTTACCAGTAGATGGGTTCAATCGGTAACGGTTACCGCATCATGCCCCACGAGGGGTAACGTTTCAAGGGTGAATGAGCCCGGCACCCGCGCCCCAGCGCCCGGCGAACTCGCCCTCGTGGAGCACTTCGTCAACACGCTGGACGTCGAGACCGGCCGGGACGACCTGGCCGCGCCGGACGGCCTCGCCGCCTTCTTCCGCGAGCACGGCCCGGACACCCCGGCCCCGGACGACTGCGACCCGGCCGAACTCCGGGTACTGCGCGAGGCCCTGCGCGCCGTCTGTCACGCGCACGCGGGAGCGGACCTGCCCGCGGCGGCGGCCGGCGCACTGGAGCGGCTGTTCGCCGCCGCGCCGCTGGTGCTCGGACTGGATTCCGCGGGCCGGGCCGTGCTGCGCCCCGCTCCCGGTCTGGCCGGCACGGCCGCGTTCACCGCCCGGATAGCCGCGGCCGTGGCCGCCGCCGAGGCCGACGGCAGCTGGCCGCGGCTCAAGGCGTGCGAGGCGGAGGACTGCCGCTGGGCCTACTACGACCGCAGCCCCGCCGGGCGCAGTCGCTGGTGCTCGATGCGGGTGTGCGGCAGCCGGGCGAAGATGCGCGCCTATCGCCGCCGCGGTAGCCGGGAAAAGCCGTCCGGGCGCGGCGGTTCGTGAGACCGTGGTCGGGGCAGGGCGGAACCGGTACGGGGAGGCAGGACGATGGCTCGGTCGGCGCGAGAGGTGCTGGAGGAAGCCGTACGGGAACTGGCTCCGGACGCGGAGGGCAATCGTCTTCTGCCACTCGTCTCCGCGGGCAAGGCCCCGCGCGAGGTGATCGCGTCCTTCGCCCTGGAGCAGCGGCATGTCATCACCGCCGACCGGCGCAGCTTCCTGC
Organism: Streptomyces lycii; assembly: GCF_009735685.1. Lineage (GTDB taxonomy): Bacteria > Actinomycetota > Actinomycetes > Streptomycetales > Streptomycetaceae > Streptomyces > Streptomyces lycii. The sequence goes on from NZ_WHPN01000430.1 coordinate 1,321, forward strand.
ACCTGGCCGACCGCGCGGCCGCCGATCCGCCGGTCGAGGCGTTCTTCACCGGGCTGGCGCAGGGCGAGTCGCTCGCCCTGGACCGGCTGACGGCGCTGGAGACCGCCTGCGGGCTCGACCGGGACGCCGTACGGGACTACGAGCCGCGGCCCGGCTGCCAGGCATTCCCGGCCTACGGCGCCTGGCTCGCCCTCAACGCGGAGCCGGTCGACGTGGTCGTCGCCCTCACCGCCAACTTCGCGGCCTGGGGCAACTACTGCGCCGAGATGGGCCGGGCCCTGCGGCAGCACTACGGTTTCGACGACACCGCGTGCGGCTTCTTCGACTTCTTCGCCACACCCGCACCCGAGGTCACCAACCAGGCCCTGGACGCCGTCCGGTTCGGCATCGACGCGGGCCGTCCCGTCGGCGGCCGGACCGTCAACCGCTACGGCCGGCTGGTGCAGAGCTACGAGCTGATGTTCTGGAACACGCTCGCCGACGGATTGACGGATTGACGCGTCGCCCCGGTCGTTCCGGTCGTCCGGCCGTCCCGCGGATCAGCGCGAGCGGCTCTTGCGGGTCTGCGAGCGGTTCGCCTTCCGCACCGCGTCCAGCAGCTCGGACTTCGTCATCCGGGACCGGCCGCCGATGTCCATCCGCTTCGCCAGGTCGTACAGGTGCTCCTTGGACGCCCCTTCGTCGACACCCTCGCCGGTCGGCCCGCGCTGCGGCCGCGGCTGTGCCGCCCTGCGGTCGGAGGGGCCCTTGCGCCCGGCCTCCTTGCGCTCCCAGTGGTCGCCGACCTTCTCGTACGTGTGCTTCAGCGCGCTGAACGCCACGCGGTGCGCCCGCTCGCCCTCGCCGTACTGCTCGACCGCCGAGTCGTGCGCCTTGATCCAGGTGCGCCGGGCGCCCGCGGGGGAGCGCTCCAGAGTCGAGGGGAGTTCCTCTCGTCCAGGCATCGGGACCACCTTCCTCTCCTGTGCGTTCGTGCCCGTGGCACCGGACGCCCTCCGGTTGCCCCGGCAGCGCCGGGTGACACGTCGCTGCCCATGCTCGGCGGGTCCGGCCCCCGGCGCGATCGCAGCGCGGCCGGAGAGGTGACGGCCGGAGACGTAACGGAGTCGAGGCCGGGAGACGGCGTGGCGGAGGCGGGGTGGCGGAGGCCGGAGGCGGAAGCGGGGTGGCGAGGAGGAGGGGCGTGGGCCGGGTCGGTGGTGACGAGGCGGTGACGAGGCGGTGACGAGGCGGAGGAAGGCGGCGCGGGCGAGGGGCGGGGCGCGGTACCGGCGCCCGCGGCGTACTGGCATGATCGCGGGGCATGCCGCGCGCCGGGAGCGCGGCGCCGGTGCGGTCCAGGAAGGAACACCATGAGCAGCGTCGTCGCGTCCGTTCTCGTTGTCGGCGGCGGCACGGCCGGAAACACCCTCACCGTGCTGCTGCGCCGCGCCGGGGTCGGGGTCGACCTCGTGGAGGCCGACCCGGACTGGAACGTCCACGGATCCGGGATCACCCTCCAGGGCAACGCCCTGCGGGTGCTGCGCGAGGCCGGCGTCTGGGACCGGGTCCGGGAGAGCGGGTTCGGCTTCGACTCGGTCGGGATCACCGCCCCGGACGGCACGGTGCTGCATGTACAGAAGGACGTGCGGACCGGTGGCGACGACCTGCCGGCCACCCTCGGCATGCCGCGGCCGGCCCTCCAGCGCATCCTCGCCGAGGCGGTCCGCGGCTCCGGTGCCGGTGTCCGGCTCGGATGCACGGTCGCCTCCCTGGACCAGGACGACACCGGTGTCACGGCGCACCTCACCGACGGCACGTCGGGCCGCTACGACCTGGTCGTGGCCGCCGACGGGCTGAACTCCGCGACGCGCGCCATGGCCGGCTTCCCCGACCGGCCGGAACCGACGGGCATGGGCATCTGGCGCGCCGCCGTGCCCCGGCCCGCGGGTGTCGAGCGCACCGACCTGGCGTACGGCGGCCCGTGCTTCATCGCCGGCTACTGCCCGACCGGCGAGGACTCGCTCTACGCCTATCTGGTCGAGCCCGCGCGGGACCGCGCGAGCCTGGACCCGGCCGGACACGCCGCGGAGATGCGGCGGCTGGCCGCGGGCTACGGAGGTGCCTGGACGGCGATCCGCGAGCACGTCACCGACCCGGCGCAGGTCAACTACACCTGGTTCCACCGGCTGCTGGTCGAGGGGGAGTGGCACCGCGGCCGCGTGGTGCTCGCCGGGGACGCCGCCCACTGCTGCCCGCCGACCCTCGCCCAGGGCGCCGCGATGTCCCTGGAGGACGTGTCCGTACTGGCGGAGACGCTCACCACGGCCGGGCGGGACACCCCGCTCGGCGAGGTCCTGACCGCGTACCACCGGCGCCGGGCCGGCCGGGTGCGCACGGTGGTCGAGGCGTCCGTACAGCTGGGGGAGTGGCTGCTGAACGGCGACCGGGAGGCGGACGTCCCCGGGCTGATGGGCCGCACCATGGGCGTGCTCTGCGAGCTGCCCTGAGCGGAAGGTCTCCGGGAGCCGACCTCAGCGGGAGCTGCCCGAGCGGGAGCCGTTCTCAGCGGGAACTGCCGGAGCCGGAGCCTGAGCCGTTTCGAGCCGGGGCGGATGCCGTGTCGCGGGGCGCCGGGGCGTCCCGGCCGGTACCGGCCGAAGCGGTCGGCCGGTCACCGACGCTCTGGCCCCGGGGCAGTTGGTCCTCCGGGACTCACGGCCGGCGGCACGTCGGCGCGTCCGCCCCGCCGCCGTCCGTCCCCGGGTTCGCCCTGCCCGTCCGTCCTCGGATCCGCCCGCCCGTCCCCGGGTCCGTCCGTCCCCGGGTCCGTCCGTTGCGCGTCCGCACCGGCTCCCTCCGTCCGGCGCGCACCGAGCCGCCGCCTCATGCGGTCACCTTGGCGACGAACGCCGTGATGTTCGCCGTGGTCCGCAGGATCTTCTCCTCCAGGGTGAGCGACTCCTGGAGCCGGGCGCCGGGCCCCGCGTCCTTCCGGCCGCGCACATAGAGCGAGCAGGCGAGGTCGTCGCACAGATACCTGCCCACGGAGTTCCCCTGCTGCCCGGCCTTTCCCGCCTTCGGCGCCACCATCAGGGAGACGCCGCCGGTGTGCACGGTCATGCAGACCGAGCACATGCTGCGCTGCACATGCCGGGCGCCGGGGCTGGGGCAGCGCAGCACGACCGCCCTCGGGCGGCCCTCCAGCTCCGTCACCAGGCAGGCCCGTGCCGGGGCCTGCGGGTCGCGCCAGCCGAGGAAGTCCAGGTCGTCCCAGGGCCGCTCGGCCAGGTCGCGGGGTACGGACAGACGCTTCGCCTCACCCTTGGTGCAGTTCACGAACGCGCTGCGGATCTCTTGCTCGGTCAGCGGCTTCATACAGTGCAGGCTAATTTGCCTATAAGCTTTAGGCAAATGCATAATCGCTTCAGGCAGTCGGAGGTCAGGGCTATGAGAGGACCGGCATGGTGCGCGCAGGGCTGACCGCGGAACGCCTGACCCGGGCGGGTGCGGAACTCGCCGACGAGGTCGGCTTCGACCAGGTCACTGTCTCGGCGCTGGCCAGACGGTTCGACGTCAAGGTGGCGAGTCTCTACTCGCATGTGAAGAACTCCCAGGACCTCCGGACCAGGATCGCGCTGCTGGCCCTGGAGGAACTGGCCGACCGGTGCGCCACCGCACTGGCCGGACGCGCCGGCAGGGACGCGCTGAACGCCTTCGCCAACGTCTACCGCGACTACGCCCGGGAACACCCCGGCCGCTACACCGCGGCCCGGCTGCCGCTCGACCACGAGACCGCGGTCGCCAGCGCCGGGGTCCGGCACGCGCGGATGACGCGCGCCATCCTGCGCGGCTACGACCTGACGGAGCCGGACCAGACCCACGCGGTACGGCTGCTGGGCAGCGTCTTCCACGGCTACGTCAGCCTGGAGGCGTCCGGAGGATTCAGCCACAGCGCCCCGGACGCCGAGGAGACCTGGCCCCGGATTCTGGACGCCCTGGACGCCCTGCTCCGGAACTGGCCGGAGGCCGGGCCCGGGACCGGGACGGGACCCGGAAATGAGCCCCAGGGGAAATGAGCCCCAGGGGAAATGAGCCCCAGGGGAAATGAGCCCAGGGCCGGGACCGAGCCCCGGGCCGGACACGGGCCGCGCACCGGGCGAGGGCCTCAGGCCGGACGCGGGCCTCGGGCCGAAGAGGGCCGGCTCCTGACCCCGCGCTCGGGCACCCGACTCTGTATCCGCAGCCGCAGCCGCAGCCGCAGCCGCAGCCGGGCCCGGGCCCCGGCGTCCGGCCCCGGCGTCCGGCCCGGGCCCCCGGGTTTCCGGCGTCGCCCGGCCGGTCCGCGCCGCCGTCCCGGCCGGGCCCCGCACCGGCACGGCCCGGGTCCGTACCCCCGGCATCTCCTCGCGTCTCCCGGAGCCCCACGGCCCGGCCGCGCCCGCCCCGGGCCCTGCCCCGCGGCCGGACTCGCCCGAACAGCAATCCACCGCCCGGACGGCCGCACGCACGGCCCGCACCCCGGGCGGTACCCCTTCGACCAGCAGGCGGAAACCATGCCCACCGACCACCACTGGATCACCACCCCCGTCACCGCGGACCTGCTGCGCGGCGCCCTGGAACTGGAGCGCACCGCGCACGGCGTGCTGCCCCACCGGCTGCCCGCCCGGGCCCGTGCCCAGTGCGCCGACCCGCAACTGGCCATGTCCGAGTCCCAGCCCTCGGGGGTGCGCCTGGTCTTCCGGACCCGGGCGACCGCCGTGGAACTGGACACGCTGCCCACCAAGCGGGTCTACGTCGGGGCCCCTCCCCGCCCGGACGGCCTGTACGACCTGCTCGTCGACGGCCACCCGGCCGGGCAGGGCTCCGTACGGGGCGGCAACACCCTGACGCTCGACATGAGCACCGGTTCCGCCGAGACCCGGCCCGGTCCGGTGGGCACCGTCCGCTTCACCGGTCTCCCCGGCGGCGAGAAGGACGTCGAGATCTGGCTGCCGCACAACGAGACCACCGAACTCGTCGCCCTGCGCACCGACGCCCCGGTCGGGCCGGCGCCCGACCGGGGCCGCAGGGTGTGGCTGCACCACGGCAGCTCCATCAGCCACGGTTCCGACGCCGCGAGTCCCACCACCACCTGGCCCGCGCTCGCGGCCTCCCTCGGCGGCGTGGAACTGCTCAACCTGAGCCTGGGCGGCGGCGCGCTGCTCGACCCGTTCACCGCCCGCGCGATGCGGGACACCCCCGCGGACCTGATCAGTGTCAAGATCGGCATCAATCTGGTCAACGCCGACCTGATGCGGCTGCGGGCCTTCACCCCCGCCGTCCACGGCTTCCTCGACACCGTCCGGGACGGGCACCCCGGCACACCGCTGCTGGTGATCTCACCCATCCTGTGCCCCGTCCACGAGGACACGCCCGGCCCGAGCGTCCCGGACTTCTCCGCGGTCAAAAGCGGGCGGCTGCGGTTCCGGGCCGCCGGCGACCCGGCGGAACGCGCGAGCGGAAAGCTGGCCCTGGGCGTCATCCGTGACGAACTGGCCCGGATCGTGGAGCAGCGGGCGGCCGAGGACCCGGCCCTGCACCACCTCGACGGCCGTGAACTGTACGGCGATGCGGACTACCGGGAGCTGCCGCTGCCCGACGAGCTGCACCCGGACGCCGCCACCCACCGCCGCATGGGCGAGCGCTTCGCCGGGCTGGCCTTCGGCGCGGGCGGCTGCTTCGCGGACTGACCGCGACGCCCGGGCCGACGGCCTCCTCCTGCGGGCCGTGGGTTCGAAGCGGCGGCCTGCTGTGGGACCGTGCGCCCGAAGCCGACGGCCTCCTCCTGCGGACCGCGGCGCCCGGACACACGGGCGAACGCGGACCGCCGGGCCCGGACCACCGGGTTCCCGGGTCCGCGACCGCCCGGACCCAGCGGGTCGCGGACGCCGGGCGCGATGCCCGGCCGGCCGTCGGGGGCCGGACCCGGCCGGGCGCCGTGCTCCAGGGCGGGCGTCCAGTGGGCCCCGGGTGCCCGGGTGCTCCGGGGTGTCCAGCGGAACCTGATCCCTGTGGTACCCAGCGGTGCCTGATCTCTGGGGTGCCCAGTGGTGCCCAGTGGCGCCTAGTGGTGCCCCGGATCGTGGCCCGGGATGTTGCCGTCCTCGTCGGCCACCAGGAACAGCCCGGCCATGCCCATGTCGGCGTGGCTCTGCACATGGCAGTGGTGCATCCACGCGCCCGGGCCCACGCCCTCGCCCGCGATCACCTGGAAGCCGAAGGACTCCGCGGGCCCGGTGATCTTGGTGTCGACGATCCGGCTGCGGTCGTCCGGACCGTCCAGCAGCCCGGTCCGGTTGTCGGCCCAGCGGTGACCGTGCACGTGGAACGTGTGGTAGTACTCGCCGTGCGTGATCACCAGCATCTCGACCCGGTCGCCGACGGTGGCGGTGAAGTCGAAGGACTGGTCGGCGGGCAGATTGTTGATCGTCATGTCGTTGTAGACGATGGTGACCTGCTTGTCCGGCAGCGCGTCGCCCTCCCGCCGGACGATCAGACCGCCGTAGAGGCCGCGTCTGATGCCGCCCGTGCCGTGGTCCGTGCCCACGACATGGTCGTGGTAGTGCCAGTAGCCCGCGCTGCCGGGCCGCCAGGTGCCGTCCTCGCGCCGCCCCGGAACGTGGCTCTTCCAGGTGTAGTTGCCGCGCTCGCCCGGCTCCACGATGCTCTTGTTCATCCGCGTGCCGTCGCTGTCGATCTCGTAGTCCACGCCGTGCACGTGCAGGCTCACGGCCTCGTCCGTGAGGTTCACCAACTCGATCCGCAGGGTGTCGCCCTCGTACATCTCCAGCAGCGGGCCGGGGATCGTCGCCTCGCCGGGCTTGAGTCCGTAGCCGAGCTGGTTGTCGCCCACCTTCTCGGCGTACAGCGTCAGCAGGCGCTCCTCGCCCGCGGCCCGGACGGCCGCCGCAGTCCGGGCGGACCCGGTGCGTTCGGCCGCCGCGGCGGGGGCCAGTGACGCCGGCACCAGGGCCGCGGCCACCCCGCCGGTGAACAGGCGCCGCGAGACGGCACGACGCGATGTGTTGCCGGCTACCTCGGTCATGCGATCTCCCATTCCCGTGGTGGTACGGGCCGCAGGCCGGGCCCGAGGACGGCATCAAGGTAAGGGAGCGCGCATAGTTTCTCTAGTCTCAGGACAAAGTTTGTTGAAATGCGGTCATAGCTATTGGCGAGCCGTCAAAAGCCCTCTAGCTTCTAGCGCGTTGCGCGACTGCAGAGGGGTGAGACCATGCGGACCGATCCGCAGCCAGGACCCTCGAGAAGACGAGGGCGGAGCAAGGGCCGGGCGTGGACGACAGCAGCGCTGGCCGTGGGCATGACCGTGTCGATGCTGGGAGGCACACCGGCCGCCGGCGCGCCGAAGTTCCAGGACCTGCCGGGCGGAGCGAACGCCCGGGTCCTGGTCTTCCACGACTCCGGCGGCACACCGTCGGCACGGACCGCGGCAGCCGTCGAGGCCGTCGAGACAGCCGGGGCCGAGGGGCCGGACGCCGAGCACTTCACCGTCGAGGAGACGGACGACCCGTCCGTCTTCACCACCAACGAACTGGCCCGCTACAACGCCGTGGTCTTCGTCGACACCGGCGGCGACGTCCTCAACAACGCCCAGGAGGACGGCTTCCGCGCCTACGTCGAGGCGGGCGGCGGCTTCCTCGGGCTGCACGACGCGGCCCGTACCGAACCCGACTCGACCTGGTTCGGCGGACTCATCGGAGCCCGCCCCGCGGCCGGCAGCCCGTCCTCCGTGCAGCGCGCCACCGTGGAGACCGGCGACCGGAACCACCCGGCGACCGAGGGACTTCCGCTGGAGTGGAGCCGCCGGGACGTCTGGCTCAACTGGGCCTCCAACCCGACCGGTGAGGTGCACACCGTCGCCCGGGTCCGCGAGCGCACCTACGACCCCGGGGACAGCGGCAACGGCTGGGACCACCCGGTCTCCTGGTGCCGCGACTACGACGGCGGCCGGTCCTTCTACACGGCCATGGGCGGCACCGCCGAGTCCTACGAGGACGAGCGGTTCCGCGGTCACCTGCGCGGCGCGCTGCTGTGGACCGCCCGGCTGGCCCGCGCCGACTGCCAGGCCTCCATCACCGACAACTACGAGGCCACCCGTCTCACCGAGCCCAACAGCCCCGGTGAGGCCGACCAGATCGGCGAGCCGCACGGTCTCGTCACCGCCGACGACGGCCGCGTCTTCTACATCGGCCGCGGCGGCGGCGACGCCGCCGCCCCGGTCGTCACCGACTGGAACAACCCCGACGTCGGCCTGGGCCTCGGCACCGTGCACGTCTGGGACCCGGCCACCGACCGGGTGAAGCTGGCCGGGGCGCTGGAGGTCTTCGGCAACAAGGGCGGCGGCGGCGAACTCGTCAAGAACGAGGAGGGCCTGGTCGGCATCGAGCTGGACCCGGACTTCGCCGACAACGGCTGGGTCTACCTCCACTGGACCCCGCACTCGGAGATCGACCGCGAGAAGCACCTCGCCGAACGCCGGGTCTCCCGCTTCACCTTCGACCACGCGACGTCGAAGCTGGACACCGCGAGCGAGAAGGTGCTGCTGTCCTGGCCGGTGCAGATCCACAGCTGCTGCCACGCGGGCGGCGGCATGGCCTGGGACTCGCAGGAGAACCTCTACATCGCCACCGGCGACAACAACTCCTCGCAGTTCAGCGACGGCTACTCCGGCAACAACCCGGAGCCGGACTTCCAGGGCGTGTCCTTCGCCGACGCCCGCCGCACCGCCGGCAACACCAACAACCTCAACGGCAAGATCCTCCGCATCCACCCCGAGGACGACGGCACGTACACCGTGCCCGAGGGCAATCTCTTCACCGGTGAGGAGGAGGGCGGCGGCAAGACCCGCCCCGAGATCTACGTGATGGGCGTGCGCAACCCGGCCCGCATCTCCGTCGACCCCGAGACCGACACGCTGTACGCCGGCTGGGTCGGCCCGGACGCCGCCGGCCCCAGCCCGACCTGGGGCCCGGCCAAGTACGACACCTTCGCCGCCATCCACAGCGCGGGCAACCAGGGCTGGCCGTACTGCATGGGCAACAAGCAGCCGTACCGCGACCGGAACCTGCCGGACCCGACGCAGCCGCTCGGCTGGTACGACTGCGACAACCTCAAGAACGAGTCACCCAACAACGACGGACTGGTGGACATCCCGCCCGCCCGGTCCAACAACATCTGGTACTCCCCGCAGGGCGGCGCCCCCGACTACCCGCGGGACGGGAAGGTCCCCAGCTACGAGGAGGACGAGGCCCGCTACCTGCTGCCGTGGCTCACGGGCGGCGGCCAGGCCACCATGAACGGGCCCGTCTACCGGCACGCCGAGAGCGGTGACAGCCCCGGCAAGTGGCCGGAGTACTGGGACGGCAAGTGGTTCGTCGGCGACTTCTACGACGGCGACCAGCCGCGGCACGCGCTGGTGATGGACCCCGACACCTCCGACAAGGGGGGCCTGCCGGTGCACGCCGAGAACCTCGACGAGATCATCCCGGCCGGGGAGGGCGGCATCCGCAACCTGATGGACTGGAAGTTCGGATCCGACGGCTCCCTCTACGTCCTCGACTACGGCCGCGGATTCTTCACCTCCGACGAGCACTCGGCGCTGTGGCGCGTCAGCTACCGCGGCGGGCCGGCCACACCGCTGCCCGAGGACCTGGCCACGGGCGGCACCAGGGGCGGAGGCGACAGATGAAAGGGACACCGGTGCTCTTCGGACAACTCGCGGCGCCACGGCGCGCGCTGGCCGTACTGGTCACCGCACTGCTGGCGGCGCTCTGCCTGACCGCGCCGCCGCCGGCGTACGGCAAGGGGCAGGGCGGACCGGCCACGGCGGCCGACCAGGTGCTCACCTGGACGGCGGACAACGACATGACGCGCTACAAGACCGCGCCGCAGACGGCGGTGGCCGGACCGGCGACCATCGTCTTCGAGAACAGCGAGGCGACCGGCAACACCAGCGGCCTGCCGCACACCCTGACCTTCGACTCCTCCGACCCGCAGTACAACACCGACGTCGACCTCAACATCCTGGCGAATCCCTCGGACGCCAACGGGGGCCGGCACACCGCCGAGGTCAACCTCACCCCCGGCACGTACCACTACCTGTGCACCATCCCCGGTCACGGGGCGATGCAGGGCGTGCTCGTCGTCACCGACCCCGGCGGCGGCGAGGACACCACCGCGCCGGAGGTCACGGCCGAGCTGACCGGACAGCAGAACGCCGACGGCGCCTACATCGGCGGAGCCACGGCGGCCCTCACGGCCACCGACGACAGCTCCGGTGTGGAGAGCATCGAGTACGCGCTGGACGGCGGCGACTTCGCCGCCTACACCGGGCCGGTGGCGGTGGACGAGGTGGGTGAGCACTCGCTGAGTTACCGGGCGACGGACAAGGCCGGGAACGTCTCCGAGGCGAAGTCGGTGGACTTCACCGTCGTGGAGCCGCCGACCGATGACACCACCGCTCCGGAGACCTCGGCCGAGGTCACCGGCGAGCGGGACGCCGACGGCGGCTACCTCGGCACCGCGACCGTCACCGTGTCCGCCTCGGACTCCGGTTCCGGCGTGGACACCGTCGAATACGCGCTGGACGGCGGCGACTTCGCCGTCTACACGGCGCCGGTGGCGGTGGACGAGGTGGGTGAGCACTCGCTGAGTTACCGGGCGACGGACAAGGCCGGGAACGTCTCCGAGGCGAAGTCGGTGGACTTCACCGTCGTGGAGCCGCCGACCGATGACACCACCGCTCCGGAGATCTCCGCCGAGGTCACCGGCGAGCGGGACGCCGACGGCGGCTACCTCGGCACCGCCACCGTGACGGTGACCGCCACCGACGCCGAGTCCGGCGTGGCGGCCGTGCAGTACTCCCTCAACGGCGGCCCGTATCTGGCCTACTCCGAGCCGCTGACCGTGGACCGGCCGGGCGACCACACCGTCCGCTACCGGGCCGTGGACAAGGCCGGGAACACCGCCACCGCCAAGACCGTCGACTTCACCGTCGTCGAGGCGGGCGGCACCGAGCCGGACTGCCCGGAGTCGGACAACCGCCGCACCGTGATCGTCGGCACCGTCGACACCGGGGTGCCGAACCGGGTCACCGGCGACGGCTGCACCGTCAACGAGCTGATCGAGGACGAGCGCGCCTGGGGCAGCCACGCGGACTTCGTACGGCATGTCACCAAGGTCGCCGACGGGCTCGCCCGCGAGGGCGTGGTCGACGAGCGGGAGCGCGACCTGATCGTGGACGCGGCCCGCGAGTCCGCCATCGGCACCCCGGGCCACGACACCGGCTACCGCTCGCTGTTCGACGGCTCGGTGAAGTCCTTCAACCACTGGGACCACGTCGGCGGCGGCGCCTTCGGGCTGAACGGCGACGGCACCATGTCGAGCAGCACCACCGTGGACGGCATGGGGATGCTCTGGTATCCGGACCGGCAGTTCGGCGACTTCTCGCTGAAGCTCCAGTTCCGGGACGACGCCCCGGCCGACGGACGCGCCAACAGCGGCGTCTTCGTACGGTTCCCGGACCCGAACTGGCACCACGGGGAGTCCCGCCCCGAATGGGTCGCCATCAAGTACGGGCACGAGCTGCAGATCCTCGACCGGCCGGACGGCGACCAGTACAAGACCGGTTCCGTCTACGGATTCGACAGGGTCGGCCTCGACGACGCGGGGGTCACGGAGAAGGGAGTCTGGAACGACTACGAGATCCGGGTCGTCGACCAGCGCTACTGGGTCTTCCGCAACGGCGTGCTGCTGAACTGGTTCGACAACGACCCGGGGCTGCTGTTCAACCCGCCCCGGTCCGACGACCCGGGCACCGCGGGCCGCCAGTACCAGGACGGCTTCATCGGGCTGCAGACCCACAGCACGACCGACGCCGTCTCGTTCCGCAACATCCGCATCCAGGAGCTGTGACCGCCCCGCGCGAAGCGGGCACCGCAGCGGGCCGCCCCGGCACGGTCATCCGTGCCGGGGCGGCCCCGTCCACTGCCGGCAGCGACTCCGGCGGCGGGCTCCGGGTGCGGCCTGTGGGGCCGTGGGGGCCTAGTGGGGGCAGTTGCCGCGGAACTCGGCGATCTGCAGATCACTGGACGGGATCGGGCAGAGGAACTGCTCGTACCGGGTGTCCTCGTCCACGAACCGCTTCAGCCAGGAGATGCTGTACTTCGCGATCTCCGTGTCCGCGCTGTTGGGCGCGAAGTGCGTGGCGTTCCGCAGCTCCATGTAGGCCCGGTCCGTGGAGGACGGCAGGCTCTCGTAGAACGGCTCGGCGTGCGAGCGGACCGAGGCGATGGAGTCGCCGTCCGCACCCACGATGAACGTCGGGACGCGCACCTCCGGCCAGCTCTTGTCGGTGTTCCACGGGGTCAGCGGGATCGCCGCCTTCAGCGACGGCCGGTCCTTGGCGGCCTCCAGCGAGCCGCCGCCGCCCATCGAGTGGCCCATCACGGCCAGCCGGTTGCTGTCGATCCGGCTCCTGACCGCGCTGTCGTCGGTCAGATAGTCCAGCGCGGCGAGCAACTGGTCACCGCGGCTGGCCGGCTGGTCCATCGTGGTGTTGGTGTCGATGGTGAACACGACGAAGCCCTGCGAGGCCAGCCGCTCGCCGTACCACGCCATGCTCGACTGGCGGGCGGTGAACCCGGGGGAGATCGCGACGGCGCCGAACGTGCCGTCCGCGGTGCTGGTCGGGTAGTAGATCGTGCCGCCGCCGAAGCCGCGGACACTGAGCGAGGACACGCTCCGCTCCGACACCGAGTACGACCCGCGCGGTGCCTCGATGCTGGACTCGGTGGGGTCCGGGCCCCGCTCGTACGGATTCTCGGCGGCCCGGGCGGCCGGTGCTTCGGGCGTCGCCTGTGCGGACGGCAGGAACGCCACGCCGCTGCCGGTCAGCGCCAGGGCCAGGGCGGCCAGGCCGAGCCTCGCCTTACGGGATCGGTTTCCGCGCTTGCGCCCCGTCCCGGGGGCGTCGGTGTGCTGCGGCTCCATGAGGGTGTACTCCCTTGGGTGAGGGTCTGGGGGGAGGAACTGGAGCCAGCGTGTCGCCGCCCCCGCGGCCGCACATCGGCGAAATCACCGGTTCCGTACGCCACTCCCGGCACGGCGGGGACTCCCCGGCACGCCGGGCCCGGCACGGCGGGCCCTGCACAGCACCTGCACGGCGGGCCCTGCACGGCGGGTCCGGCGCGCGGAGGAAGGCGGTCCGGTCGAGGAGAAGAAAGAAGATTCGAGGACCGGCGCTGCGGAGCCGCACGAAGATCGAGATCATGGGGCGTGTCCTCACAGCCGAACCCCGCACCGCCGGACTCCGAGCCGCCCGGCCGGCAGCAACAGCGGCCGCCCGCCCCGCACATGGTCGTCTGCGGCGACGACGCCCTCGCCCACCGGCTCGCCGCCGAACTCTCCGGCATGTACCGGGAGCCGGTGACCCTCGTCCTGCCGGTCACCCGGGAGGGCCGCCGCCGCCCGCCGGCCGGAGCGCCCGGCCGGCGCGACCCCGTCGCCCCCGTCCGCGTACTCGAGGCCGGGGCCGTGGACGACACGGTGCTCACCGACGCGGGGATCGAGACGGCCGAGGCGCTGGCCCTGGTCTACGACGACGACGAGACGAACATCCACGCGGCGCTGCGGGCGCGCCGGCTCAACCCCCGGCTCCGGCTGGTCATCCGGCTCTACAACCGCAAGCTCGGCCAGCATCTGGAGGAACTCCTGGACCGGGCCGTCGAGATCCATGCCCCGGACCTCGACCGGCGGGCCGTGGACGCCTCCACCACCGTGCTGTCCGACGCCGACACGGCCGCGCCGGCCCTCACCGCCGCGGCCGTCGTCGGCACCAGCAAGGTGATACGCGCCGACGGGCTGTTCCTCCGGGCCACCGAGCGTCCGCCCGCCGCCGACGGTGGCCCCGTCCCGGACGCCGTGTGCACCCTCGCGCTGCTCTCCGCGACCGAGGACCCCGAGGGCGGCGAGGGTTCGGACGACAGCGGCGCCGACGGGCCGCTGCTGCTTCCCGACGACGAGCTGACCGCGGACGCGGCGGCGCGCGGCCGGGTGATGCTGGAGACGGTGACGCACTCCGGGCCGCAAGCCCTCCCGCGGTTCGGCGGCGGGCTGCCGCTGGGCAAGCTGTTCTCCCGCAGACTGACGTCGGCGCTGCTGGGAATGGTGGCCGCGCTGACCGCGCTCGGCGTGGCCTCGTCGCTGCTGACCGGCGACGACCCGCTGCACGCCGTCTATCTCTCACTGCTCGACGTCATCGCCATCGCCGACCCCGCCGTGGGCGAGGACATCGCACGCCAGGTGCTGCAACTGCTGTCCGGCATGGTGGGCCTGCTGCTGCTGCCGGTCCTGGTGGCGGCCGTCCTGGAGGGCCTGGGCACCTTCCGTGCCGCCTCCACGCTGCGCAGGCCGAGGCGCGGGCTGTCCGGGCACGTGGTGCTGCTCGGCCTCGGCAAGATCGGCACCCGGGTGCTGGCGCAGCTGCACGAGATGGGCATCCCGGTCGTCTGCGTCGAACAGGATCCCGAGGCACGGGGTGTGGCCATGGCCCGGGGGCTGCGGGTACCGACCGTCGTCGGCGACGTCACCGACGAGGGGGTGCTGGAGGCCGCGAAGGTGCACCGCGCCCGTGCGCTGCTGGCGCTCACCAGCTCCGACAGCACCAATCTCGAATCGGTGCTCTACGCGCGGGGGGTCAAGGAGGACCTGCGGGTGGTGCTGCGGCTGTACGACGACCGGTTCGCCGCGGCGGTCTACCGGACGCTGCGCGATTCGCACCCGCAGGCCATGACCCGCAGCCGCAGCGTCTCCTCGCTCGCCGCGCCCGCGTTCGCCGGGGCGATGATGGGCCGGCAGATCCTCGGCGCGATCCCGGTCGAGCGGCGGGTGCTGCTGTTCGCCGCGGTCGACGTCGCGGACTGTGCGGCGCTGGAGGGCCGGACGGTCGGGGAGACCTTCCGACCGGGCAGCTGGCGGGTGCTGGCGCTGGACGTGGCCGAGCCCGCCGACCGGCGCGCGGACCTGGCCGCACCGGCGTACGACGGGGACTCCGGGCGGGAGGGGGAGCTGGTGTGGGAGCCGCCCCCGGGATACGTCCTGCGGGCGGAGGACCGGGTGGTGCTGGCCGCCACCCGGCGCGGCCTCGGTGAACTGCTCGGCCGCCGGCCGCACCACGAGCGGGCGGGCACCGGCCAGGGGTGACGGGCACGGAGCCGGGAACCGGGGCCGGGCGGGGACAGGAGAGCCCCGGCCGGGGACCGGCCGGGGCGTGGACCGGGACCGGCCGGGGCGTCGGCCGGCACGCCGAGGGCCCGCCCGCGCTCCCCTCCTTGACGGTGCGCGGGCGGGCCCTCGGGTCGGACCGGCCGGTCAGGCCTTCTCGGGGGCGGTGGCGGTGGCGGGAGCGTCGCCGTCGCCGCCGCGCTTGGCGGCCCGGTCGTTGCGCATCAGCTCCAGGAAGGACTTCAGCTCGCGCTTGACGATCGGCGCCAGCAGATAGAGGCCGATGATGTTGCAGACGGCCGCGATGAAGAGCATCGAGTCCGCCAGGCTGAACAGCGAGCCGAGGCTCAGCAGCGAGCCGCTGGCGACGATGATGCTGAACAGCACCTTGTAGATGTTCTCGCTGGTCCGGCTGCGGCCGAAGAGGAACGTCCAGCACTTCATGCCGTAGTAGCTCCACGTGATGATCGTGGAGAAGGCGAAGAGCAGCACCGCGACGGTGAGGACGTACGGGAACCAGGGCAGCACCGTCTCGAAGGCGTCCGAGGTCAGCGTGACACCGTCGCCGACGCCGTCACCGGCGGCAGCGGCCTCACGGGAGGCCTCCCAGCTCGGGGTGGAGGCGATGACGATGGTCAGCGCGGTCATGGTGCAGATGATGACCGTGTCGACGAACGGCTCCAGCAGCGCCACCAGGCCCTCGGTGACGGGGTGCCGGGTCTTGACCGCGGAGTGCGCGATGGGGGCCGAGCCGATGCCCGCCTCGTTGGAGAACGCGGCCCGCTGGAAGCCGATCACCAGGACACCGAGCGCGCCGCCCGCGACGCCCTCGGGGTTGAAGGCGCCCTCGAAGATGGTGCCGAAGGCCGCCGGGACCTCGGTGATGTTGACCAGGATGACGATGAGGCAGGCCGTGACGTAGATGCCCGCCATGGCCGGGACCAGCCTGCTGGTGACGTTGGCGATGCCGCGGATGCCGCCGAGCAGCACGAGCGCGACGAGCACGGCCAGCAGCACACCGAAGGCGAGCGCGCCGGCGGAGGTGCCGAAGATGCCGTCCTCGCCGCCGGTGACCGAGCGGAGCTGGGCGAAGCTCTGGTTGGCCTGGAGGAGGTTGCCGCCGAAGAAGGTGAAGAAGAGCAGCGCGATGGCGACGCCGACGGCGAGGACCTTGCCCAGCCCGCCCATGCCGCGCTCGGCGAGACCCTTGCGCAGGTAGTGCATCGGACCGCCGGAGACGGTGCCGTCCTCGTGGATGTCCCGGTACTTCACACCGAGGGTGCACTCCACGAACTTGGTCGCCATGCCGAACAGACCGCAGATGACCATCCAGAAGGTGGCGCCCGGGCCGCCGACGGTGACGGCGACGGCGACACCCGCGATGTTGCCGAGGCCCACCGTGCCGGAGAGCGCGGCGCTCAGGGCCTGGAAGTGCGTCACCTCACCGGGCGCGTCCTTGTCGTCGTACTTGCCCCGGACCAGTTCGACGGAGAGCTTGGCGCGCCGGGCCTGGACGAAGCCGAAGTAGATCGACAGCAGGGCGCCCGCGACCACCAGCCAGCCGACGATCCAGGGGAAGGGGGTCGGGAACAGGCCGAAGTCGGTCTCGTAGAAAACCACCTCCCCGAGCTTCTCGGCGACGGGGTCGAAGACGCTGTTGACGGCGTCCTCGATCGTGGAGGTGACGGAATTGCTTGCCATCAAGGAAACCTCTGGCTGACACGGGTGGGAAGACGCCATGAAAGACGATTGAGCGTTCCTACCACGGAGAGCTACCAAGATGATGTGATGCAGATCACGTATGAAGAGCTGAACCAGATGATTTGTCGCTCATCACAGGACAAAGGCCCGAGGTGGATTCGCTATACAAGAATCACGAACCGATAAACGGTGGCCGGCGGCCCGGAAAATGTAACGCTCCGGAAACGCCACGGGCCCGGATCCGCCCTCCGCGGGCGGATCCGGGCCCGTGCGCGCGCATCAGCGGGTCACGACGTGCCGTTCGTCGGGAACGCAGTGCGTCATGGTCAGCCCCTCGACGTTCCGCGGCGGGTTCTTGCCGAGGTTCGCCAGCCGCTCGCGGTCCTCGTCCGTCAGCTGCTGGCCGGGCAGCGGCTCCAGATGGGCGACGTCCGCCGTGCTGATGCCCAGCCCTTCGCCGACCCGCAGCCCGAGGTCGTTCTCCACCAGCAGGAAATGCCAGAGCATGCGCTCCTGCACCGGGCGGTCGCACTGGCTGAGCAGCGTGACGAAATTGCCGACCAGCTCGTCGCGCTCCCAGTCCTCCAGCAGCAGATAGCGCTGCCCGGCCTGGAGATAGTCGTTGGTCCTCGGGATGCGCTTGCGGGTCAGCCGCCCGTGGATCTCCGGCCCCTGCTCCTCGTGCGTCGGATAGTGCCCCTCACGGAGGCCGCCCATCACCGACGGCTCGTAGTTGATGTGCGTGTTCTCCGCGCCGCCGTCGACGTGGTACGTCATCTGGCCGTCGCGCTGGTTCGTGTGCACCTCGACGTGCTTGGCCTGGTTCACCGGCAGCTGGAGGTAGTTCGGGCCGACCCGGTAGCGCTGGGTGTCGCTGTAGGAGAAGGTCCGGCCGACGAGCATCTTGTCGTCGGAGAAGTCCAGGCCGTCGACGAGCACGCCGGTGCCGAAGGAAATCTGCTCGTTCTCGGCGAAGTAGTTCGCCGGCATCCGGTCGAGCACCATGCGGCCCACCGGCTTGGGCGGGAAGTCCTGCTCCGGCCAGGTCTTGGTGTCGTCCAGCGGGTCGAAGTCCAGCTCCGGGTGCTCGTGGTCGTCCATCATCTGGACGAGCAGCTCCCACTCCGGGTAGTCGCCCCGCTCCACGGCCTCGTAGAGGTCCTTGGTCGCGTGCCCGGTGCTGTCCGCCTGGACGTTGGCGGCGTCCTCCTCGGTCATGCTGCGCACGCCCTGCTTGGGCATCCAGGTGTACTTCACCAGCTTGGTGTCGCCCTTCGCGTCCACCCACTTGTAGGTGTTCACACCGAAGCCCTGCATGTGCCGGTAGTCCGCGGGGATGCCGCGCGGACTGAAGAGGTTCACCAGCATGTGCATGCACTCCGGGGTCTGCGACATGAAGTCGAAGATCCGGCGGGGCTGCTGCTCGAAGGTGACCGGGTCCGGCTTGAGCGCGTGGATGACGTCCGGGAACTTGATGGCGTCGCGGATGAAGAAGACGGCCAGATTGTTGCCGACCAGGTCCCAGTTGCCGTCCTCGGTGTAGAACTTCACCGCGAAGCCGCGCGGGTCGCGCGCCGCCTCCGAGGAGTCCCGGCCACCGATCACGGTCGAGAAGCGCACCGCGACATCGGTGCGCCTGCCGCGCTCCTGGAAGAGCTTGGCCCGGGTGTAGCGGTCGATCGGCTCGTCCCCCCAGGCCCCGTACGCCTCGAACCAGCCGTACGCGGTGACACCCCGGGCGTGCACCACGCGCTCCGGGATCCGCTCCCGGTCGAAGTGGCTGATCTTCTCCAGGAACTGGTAGTTCTCGAGCGTCGCCGGGCCGCGGGCGCCGACCGTGCGCTGGTTCTGGTTGTCGTAGACCGGGTGCCCTTGCCGGTTCGTGAGCACCGGCCGGTCGTCTGCTCGGCCGGCGCCCTTGCTCGATGCGTCCGTCACGGTCCCAGGCTCCTTCGTCGCGTCGGTACCTACGGCACTCGCGGGGAGCGGCCCCGGGAGCGCTGCCAGTGGGTACCCCGTGCGTCCCGTCCGTAACAGCCGATCTGAGGGGTTTCCTCCGATTGCCGTGCGGCCGGTCGGGGCGGGCCGCTCCCTTGCCGCCCGGCCGCACGTCCGCGCCCCGGCCGCACGGGAGCAGCCCTCCCCGCACACCCGGCATGCTCCGCCGCCGCGCGCCCCGTCGTCGGCGCCGGCGGCGCGGAAGAGTAAGCCGGTGAGAGCGGGTACCTGCGACTGAGCCGCAATCCATGGCGCGCACCGGGGCCGTACGGCCGGTCCGGCGCGCGCCGAAGCCGCGCAGGCCGCGCACATGCCGCGGCCCGCACCGCGTACACGCGGAGCAGCGGGCCGCACGGGCAGCACATGCCGCGCATGCCGCGCACACGCCGCGCACACGCCGCGCACAAGGAGGAAACCGCCATGGCCATCGCCACCGTCAACCCGGCCACCGGGGAGACCCTCAAGACCTTCGACGCCCTCGGTGACGCGGAGATCGACGAGCGGATCGACCGGGCCCGCGCGGCCTACGCCAAACACCGCCTCACCGGCTTCGACCGCCGGGCGGAGCTGCTGGGCCGGGCGGCCGACCTGCTGGAGGCCGACCGCGACGACATCGCCCGCACCATGACCACGGAGATGGGCAAGACGCTCGCCGCGGCCCGCGCGGAGGCCGCCAAGTGCGTGAAGGCCATGCGCTGGTACGCCCGCCACGCCGAGTCGCTGCTCGCCGACGAGCAGCCGGCCCGCGCGGACGTCGAGGACTCCGGTGCCGTGCGCGCGTACGTCCGCTACCGCCCGCTCGGTGTGGTGCTCGCCGTCATGCCGTGGAACTTCCCGCTCTGGCAGGTGGTGCGCTTCGCCGCCCCGGCGCTCATGGCCGGCAACACCGGCCTGCTCAAGCACGCCTCGAACGTCCCGCAGACGGCGCTGTACCTGGAGGACCTGTTCCGCCGGGCCGGCTATCCCGAGGGCTGCTTCCAGACCCTGCTGATCGGCTCGGGCGCGGTGGAGGGCATCCTCCGTGACGACCGGGTCGCCGCGGCGACGCTCACCGGCAGCGAACCGGCGGGACGCGCGGTGGCCTCGGTCGCGGGCGACACCGTCAAGAAGACCGTGCTGGAACTCGGCGGCAGCGACCCGTACGTCGTCATGGCCTCCGCCGACATCCCCGCGGCGGCGAAGACCGCGGTGACCGCCCGGGTGCAGAACAACGGGCAGTCCTGCATCGCCGCCAAGCGCTTCATCGTGCACACCGATGTCTACGACGAGTTCGCCGAACGCTTCACCGACGGCATGAAGGCCCTCACGGTCGGCGACCCGATGGCCGGGGACACCGACGTCGGCCCGCTCTCCAGCGAGCAGGGCCGCAGCGACCTGGAGGAGCTTGTCGAGGACGCCCGGGGCTGCGGGGCGACGGTGCTCTGCGGCGGACGGCGCCCCGAAGGGCTGCCGGACGGCTGGTTCTACGAGCCCACGGTGCTGGCCGGGATCACCCCGGAGATGCGGATCCACCACGAGGAGGCCTTCGGCCCGGTGGCGTCGCTCTACCGGGTGTCGGGACCGGAACAGGCCGTGAACGTCGCCAACGACACGCCGTTCGGTCTCAGCTCGAACGTGTGGACCCGGGACGAGGCCGAGCAGCGGCGCTTCGTACGCGACCTGGAGGCCGGCGGTGTCTACTTCAACGGCATGACGGCCTCCCACCCCGGCATGCCCTTCGGCGGCACCAAGCGCTCCGGCTACGGCCGGGAGCTGGCCGGTCACGGCATCCGCGAGTTCTGCAACATCACCACCGTCTGGCACGGCTCCCAGGGTCAGGCCGACCCCGGCACCGGAGCAGCCGCGGAGTGAGGGCCCGGAGCCCTGCCCGGGAGGCCGCCCCGCGGGCGGGGGGAGTCCGATCCGGCCGGGAGGCCGCCCCGCGCGGAGTGCCGGAGCGCCCGGCCGGGGAGGAGCCTCCCGGGCCGGGCGCACCGGGTTGTGGGGAAGCGGGCCGGGCGCACCGGGCTCTGGGAAGCGGGCGCGGCGCACCGCCCTCGGAAGCGGATCGGGCGGTCCGGGCTCTCGGAAGCGCCGGGCGCACCGGGCTGCGGGGAAGCGGACGGGACGCCTCGGGCTCTCGGAAGCGGGCCGGGCCCCACCGGCTGCGGGAAAGCGGGCCGGGCGTTCCGGACTCTCGGAAAGCGGACCGGGCGCACCGCTCTCCCCGGAAAACCCCGCAAAGGCTCTTGAAGCGGGCGTGAGCTGGGTACGCGTACGGTCCGGCGGCGTGCCCCCGGCAACCACCGGAACCGGAAAACAGGAGTACCGACCAAGCCTGGAGGTCAGCGATGACGACTCCACGTCCCGACCCCGTGCCTCCGGTCCCGACACCCCCGCCGGGACCGGGCCCGGGACCCGGCCCCGGCCCTCAGCCGGGCCCCGGCAAGCCGGGCCCCGTACCGGAGCCCGATCCGATCCCGCCCATCACACCCGGCCCCGAGCATCCCGAGCCGGAGCCGGTCCCGAGCCCCAGCCCGGTGGGGCGGACGGCGGGGTGAGCCATGGATCTGCTCGACGCGTTCGACACGGCCTGGAGCGAGTTCGACCGGCGTGTGCACCGCATCGGTGAGGACCAGTGGGACCAGCCGACGCCCTGCACCGACTGGACCGTGCGGGATCTGGTGAATCACCTGGTCAGCGAGCATCTGTGGGCACCCTGGCTGCTGCGCGGGGCGACCCTGGAGGAGGTCGGCGACCGGTTCGACGGCGATGTCCTCGGCGGCGACGGCGTCGAGGCCTGGGAGCGGGCGGGGGCCGAGTCCCACGCCGCGTTCCACCGCCCGGAAGCCCTCAACGGCCAGGTGCACACCAGCGGCGGCCTCTCCGCCACCGACGAGTACGGCTGGCAGATGACGACCGACCTCACCGTGCACGCCTGGGACCTGGCGCGCGGCACCGGAGGTGACGACGCGCTCGACGAAGACCTCGCCGCCGCCGTCCACGCCCACGTGGAGCCGCAGGTCGACAGCTGGCAGGGCGCCGGGGTCTTCGACCCGCCGGTGCCGGTGCCCGAGACGGCCACCACCCAGGACAAGCTGGTCGCCCTGCTCGGCCGCAGACCCTGACAGCGGCGGCGGGGACGTGTTCGGGCCCGGGCCGCGAGTCCCGGGCCGCGAGTCCCGGGCCGGGCCTCGGGCGCGGGAGCCGACACCTGCTGCGGGAGCCGACACCTGCCGCGGGCCTCGGCGTCGGGTCCGGACCCCGGCACCGGGGCACGGGCCCGAGTCCGGGCGCGCCATGACGCCGGCTGTCGGACAGCGACTGCCTGACGCCGGCTGTCCGACAACGGCGGCCCGACCGGCCGTCCCTCCTGGCGCGAGTGGATCGCGCACACCCATCACCCCGAACACCGCACGGCACTCGGCGCGGTGCCGGGGCCGACACCTGCGGGGCACCTGCCTCTCAGCGGCCACCCGGTCCCTCAGCGGGGCCGCCGGTATCTCCGCGGGCCCGCACGGTCCTTCTGCGGCCACCCGGTCCCTCAGCGCCACCCCGTCTCTCAGCGGCCCGCCGGTCTGTCCGCGGGCCGTCCCGTCCCTCTGCGGCCATCCGCCCCTCAGCGGCCGCCCGGCTTCTCGACGGGCGCGGCCGCCCGGGTTCTCGCGGCCGCCAGACCACCCGGCGGTGCGGCTGCCGCCGCCGTCCGTTCCGCGAGCCGCCGCCGGTACCGCAGCAGCGGCCACAGCGCACCGGCCAGCAGCGCCGCCGCCGCGACCGGGACCGTCCGGCCCGTGGTCCAGAATCCCTCGCTCCCCGCGCCGGGGGATGCCGCGCCGGACAGCGCCGCCGAGCCGTGCCGTGGTTCGTCGGCGCCGGCCTGGTTGAGGGTGCCGACCGAGGAGGCCTCGCCCGCGACGGTGAAGCCCCAGTCCAGCAGGGAGCGCGCCTCTTCGTAGACGGCGTGCGGCACGCCCGAGCGCGGGTTCATCACGGTGACGAGCAGCGTCCGGCCGTCCCGTCGCGCGGCGGCGACCAGGGTGTTGCCGGCCTCGCTGGTGTAACCGTTCTTCACGCCGATCAGGCCGCGGTACGGGGTGACCCCGGGACCGCCGGAGAGCAGCCGGTTCGTGTTCTGGATGCCGAACGAGCCGGTCACCCGGCCGTCCGCGGTGCGGCCCGTGGGGAAGTCGGCCCGCGCCATGGCGCTGTAGCGCGCGAAGTGCGGATTCTGCAGGCCGGCCCGTGCGATGAGGCTCAGGTCGTACGCCGAGGACACCTGCCCCGGCGCGTCGTAGCCGTCGGGGGATACGACTTGGGTGTCGACCGCCCCCAGCATCCTGGCCTTGGCCTGCATCTGGCGGACGGTCCTCTCCACCGAGCCGTTCATCGCGGCCAGCGCGTGCACGGCGTCGTTGCCCGAGCTGAGGAAGACCCCGAGCCAGAGGTCGGCGACGGTGTAGCGGTTGCCGGCCCGGATGCCGACCCGGCTGCTGCCGGGGCCGACGTTCCGCAGCTCCGCCTCGGACACGGTGCGCAGGGTGTCCTGCGGGAACTTGGGCAGCAGGGTGACGGCGAACAGCGTCT
This sequence comes from Streptomyces lycii, assembly GCF_009735685.1. GTDB lineage: Bacteria > Actinomycetota > Actinomycetes > Streptomycetales > Streptomycetaceae > Streptomyces > Streptomyces lycii. The sequence continues at coordinate 24,847 of NZ_WHPN01000430.1, forward strand.
TGAGTGTGCTGGCCGGCGGCAGCCGCCGGTGCGCGTCCTTGGCCGCCAGCACCTGGCCGGTCCGCGCGTCGGAGACCATCCACGACCGGGCGGACAGCCCCGACGGCAGTTCCTGCCCCGCCGCCCCGGGCGGTGCGTGCAGCCCGGGTGCGGACAGGGGCCGGGCGGCGGCCCCCGGCCCGGGGCGGCCGTCGCCGCCCGTGTCCGCGTGCGCGCGCGGCGGTGCGGCACCGGCGGTCAGGCAGCAGAGGGCGGCGACGGCCGCCGCGCAGATGCGCAGGGTGAATCCGGAGATCGCGTCCATGACTGCACCGTAGAAACGGCATGGGAGGCCTGCCGCGCGTTCCTGCTCCATACGGGCCGACGTGCCGGCCAACACTCAGCCTCCAGGCCTAATCAGTGAACTGAAACTCCGTCGGCACCGCGGCGTGTCAGTCCTCGGGCCCGCCCGCCTGTTCGACCGGCACCACGAAGACGACACCGCGGCCGGCCGCGGTGCCCGCGCGTTCGCTGCCGGGGGACACCAGCACACCGGGCTCCCCGTCGCAGTCGGCGGTCGGGTACAACTGGGCCGACAGATCGGTGTCGTTGCGGAAGGCCGTGGCGACCGGGCCGTCGAACGGATAGCAGATCCCGACCCGCGGGGAGTCGATGGTCCGCTCAGCGGCCTTCTCCCCGTACGCGAACGCCGGCAGCCCGGCCGCGGGCGAGGCCGGAGCGGAGGCGGAGGACTCCGAGGACGACGGGCCCCGGAAGCCGGCTCCCTCGCCGGCCGCCGGATCGTCGTCCGAGGCCATCGTGGCGCCGTACAGCACCACCGCGATGACGCCGGCCGCCGCGGCGACGGACAGGTATCTGGTCATAGCACGCATGGGACCTCCACAGGGCCGGATGAACTGCGATCGTGCTCCAGCACCCTGGCCGCGGAAGACCGCGCGGCGTGTCAGCCATACCGTCAGGTAACCCGATGAGCGCATGGAATCGGCCCCGGAGCGCTCCGGCTCTGGGCCGACCGGGGGAGTGCCCGCGGCGCACGCGCACCGGGGGATGCGCGGGCCCCTCCCGGGCAGCACAGTGGGGGCATGGAGAAGATTTCGCTCAGGGCCACGGCCGAGGAACAGCTGGGAGCCGCTCACCAGGCCTCCGCCGGCCGTTCCGCCGTCACAGCGGTCGGGGACAACGGCGGCCGTCTGCGGCAGACCGTGATCGCGCTGCGCGGCGGGGAACGCCCCACCGAACACGAGAGCCCCGGCGAGGCGACCGTACTCGTGCTGACCGGGCGGGTGCGGGTGAGCGCCGGCGAGGAGGGTGTCACCGAGGGGACGAACGGCGATCTCATCGTGCTGCCCGACGACCGGCACTCCCTGGAGGTCCTGGAGGACTCGGTCGTCCTGCTGACGGTGGCCAAGCCCTGAGGGAACGGCCGCCGAGCCCCGGGGGAACGGCCGCCGAGCCCCGGGGGAACGACGCCGAGCCCTGAGGGATTCGTCGCCGAGCCCCGGCGGGTCGGCAAACCCCGCGGGAAGCGGCGGACCGCCGGCCCCCCGCCCGGCCCCGTGTCGGCCCCGTCCCGCCGCCGCGCTCTCCCGTCGTCCCGCCGGGCGGGCCGCCCTCCTCCCGTTCCGTTCGTCCACCGTCGCGTCCGGGCCCGTCCCCCGCCCGTCACCCTCTCGCCCCGCTCCGCCCCGGATCCGAAGTTTTCCGGCGCCGGTTGAAACACTCCGCGTGACGATCCGTACCTAGTCGCGTCGGAGGCGCACACCCGCGCCGGCCGGGAACGCGGATCGCAGGAGACGGATATGAGGAAGTGGCAGAGCGCCTCGATCGCGCTGTCGGCGGCAGCGCTGATGCTGGCGACGGCGTGCGGTTCGGACGAGGGCGGGCCGGGCGCGAACGCGGCGCAGCCCGCGGGGCAGGCGGGTGCCGCGTACCCCGACGGCACGGAGAGCGGCGCGGCGTCCGGGCAGCAGAAGGCCAAACCCGCCGGACAGCTGACCATCGGGGACAGCGAGGAACTCGGCCCCGTGCTCACCGACAACGCGGGCTTCACCCTCTACCGCTTCGACAAGGACAGCGCGAAGCCGTCGAAGTCCGCGTGTGAGGGCGACTGCCTCAAGACCTGGCCCGCGGTCCCGGCCGTGGACGTGTCCTCCACCAGCGGCATCGACGCCGAGCTGCTCGGCGAGGTCACCCGGCCGGACGGCACCAAGCAGCTGACCGTGGCCGGCTGGCCGATGTACCGGTACGCCAAGGACACCGAGCCGTGGCAGACCAACGGGCAGGGAGTCGGCGGCACCTGGCACGCCGCCGCCCCCGACGGCAAGAAGGCGGCTCCCGGCACCGAGAACGGCGTGGATCCGGGCACCGGCACCGTCCCCGCGGGCAGCGGCAGCGGCAGCGGCAGTGAGGGCGGGGCGCCCGCCGGCGGCGGTGCGGAGGAGGCGGAGCTGCCCGCGCTCTCCGCGAAGAAGGACGGCGAACTGGGCGAGATCCTGCGCGACGCCGAGGGCCGCACGCTCTACCGGTTCACCAAGGACAGCGCCTGGCCGATGAAGTCCAACTGCACCGGCAAGTGCCTGGAGCTGTGGAAGCCGGCCAAGCCGGTCAAGAAGGCCGACGTCGAGGACGTCGACACCGGGCTGCTCACCACCTTCGAGCGCTCGGACGGCAGCAGGCAGCTGTCCATCGACTGCTGGCCGCTCTACTGGTACACGGGCGACGAGAAGCCCGGCGACACCAACGGCCAGGGTGTCGGCGGAACGTGGTACGCGGTCTCGCCCGACGGAAAGCTGATCAAGAACTGACACGCCGCGCCCGCAGGCGCCCGGAAGCCCGCCGCGCCCGCGCCGCACGGCGGGGACCGCACCGCCCGAGGGAGCGCACCACCCGAGGGAACGCAGGGCCGATGGACCGTACCGCCCGAGAGAACGCACCCGTCCCCGCCGGAATGCCCGGCGGGGACGGCGGCGGTTCCGGGGCCGTCACGCTCCGGCACCCGCACCACTCGTCAATACGGACAATAAGTGACAAAGTGGCGCTGTAGTCCGTACGAGAGAAGTCGGCGCACCGCACAGGGCGGTCGACCGCGCCGGGAGGCGACATGGTTGATCGTGACGCGGGCCCGCGCCCGTACCCGCCCGGCAACGGCGACCCGGCGGTCATGGATACGGCGGCGAACCTCGCCCTCAACCGGGTCGGCAGCTTCGACTGGGACCTCGGCACCGGCCGGCTGCTCCTGGACGGCCCCGCGCTCGACCTCTTCGACCTGCTGCCCGAGGAGTACGACCAGGACCCGGGCACCCTCGCGCGCCGGGTCCCGGTGGAGGACACGGCCCGGCTGGACCAGGTGGTGACCGACGCCGTGGGCGAGGGCCGGGCGACGTACGGCATGTACTTCCGCATCCGGCGCCGTGAGGGGCGGCTGATGTGGGCCCACACCCAGGGGCACGTCCTGTGGGACGACGACGGGCACGCGTACCGCATCCTCGGTGTCGTGCGGGACGCCACCCAGGAACTCTCGCACGCGGCCGAGCGGGCCGCCCTGGAGGAGGTCCGCCGCCAGCAGACGGCCGTGGTCGAGGAGACCGCGGTCGCCCTCGCGCGGGCGGTGACCGTGCAGGACGTCATCGGCGTGCTGAAGGAGACCCGGGGCATCGGCCGGGCGGACCCGGTCTCCGTCGTGATGGGCCTGGTCGAGAACAACCGGGTGCACGTCGTGGCCGAGGGCCAGGCGGGCAGCTGGGTGCCGGGGCTGGAGTACACCGGCGTCGACCAGGAATACCCGATGAGCGAGGTCGTGCGCACCGGCGAACTCTGCCTGGTCCGCTCGCGCGGCGAGTTCGCGGCCCGCTACCCGCTGCTGTGGCCGCACCTCGAACCGCTGGACGTCGGCTCCGCCGTCTATCTGCCGCTGATCGCCCAGGGCCGCCCGCTGGGCGCGATCGGCCTCCTCTACAGCGTCGGCCAGCCCTTCAGCCCCGAGGACCGCAATCTGCTGGTGAGCTTCAGCAGCAGCATCGCCCAGAGCCTCCAGCGCGCCATCCTCTACGACCAGGAGCACGACATCGCGGAGGGACTGCAGACCGCGATGCTGCCGCGCATTCCGCCCGTCCCGGGCGCCGAGGTGGCCGTCCGGTACAGCGCGGCACGGCTCGGCCGGGACGTCGGCGGCGACTGGTACGACGTGATCCCGCTGCCCGGCGGGCGGGTCGGTGCCGTGATCGGCGACGTCGAGGGGCACGACACGCACGCGGCGGCGATCATGGGGCAGCTGCGCATCGCCCTGCGCGCGTATGCGGCCGAGGGGCACGCGCCCGCCACCGTGGTGGCCCGCGCGTCGTACTTCCTGGACGAGCTGGACACCGAGCGCTTCGCGACCTGTACGTACGTGGACGCCGACCCCGTGGGCGGCGGCCTGCGGATCGTCCGGGCCGGCCATCTGGACCCGCTGCTGCGGCAGGCCGACGGCAACTGCCGGCAACTGCCCGTCGCGGGCGGCCTGCCGCTGGGCCTGTCCGCCCGGTTCGGCCGGAACGACTACCCGGTGAGTTCCGTGGAACTCGGCCCGCAGGAGACGCTGCTGCTCTACACGGACGGACTCGTCGAACAGCCGGGCACGGACCTGGACGAGGGCGTGCGGATGCTCATCGACGCCGTCCGCAAGGGGCCGTTCGACGTGGAGGAACTCGCGGACCGGATGCTGCGGACGATGAAGGACCGCACCGGCGAGGACGACATGGCGCTGCTGCTGATGAGCCGGACGGGGGCCGAGCCCGGGCCCGCCGCCCGCGCGCGCACGCTCCACCAGTACATCACCCCGGCCGACCCCGAGTCCCTCGCCACCGCCCGGGACATGATCCGCGAGGCGGTCCGCAGCTGGGAGGCGGAAGAACGCGCCGAAGACGTGGTGCTGGTCGCCGACGAACTGGTGACCAACTCCCTGGTGCACACCGAGGGCGGGGCCGTGGTGACCGCCCTGATGTTCCCCGGCCCGGAGCGCCGGCTGCGGATCGAGGTGCAGGACCGCTCCAGCGGCCTGCCGCGCCGCCGGGAGCCGGGCGAGGCGGGGACCTCGGGGCGCGGGCTGCTGCTGGTGGACCTGCTGGCCGACGTGTGGGGTGTGGAGTCCCGGGGCTCGGGCAAGGCCGTGTGGTGCGAGTTCGTGTGCGGCCGGGCCGAATGAGCCCGCCGGAGCCGCGCCCGGCGCGGGGCGCGGCTCCGGCGGGCTGCCGTGTCCCGACGCGTATCGACGTGTATCGACGCGTATCAACGCGTAACGACGTGTATCAACGCGTAACGACGTGTATCATCGCGTAACGACGTGTATCGATGTGTATCGGTCAGAGCTTGCGGTACGTCCGCGCGTCGTCGGCCGCCGACAGCACCAGCGGGAGGTCCGCCCCCGTCGAGGCGGTCACCAGCGCCGCCACGGCTCCTTCGACGAAGGGCGCGTCCGCGATCCGTACGTCCGGCGGCAGCCCGTCCGCGCCGGAGTCCGCCAGCAGTGTCTTCACGGTGAGCACCGCGCTGCCCATGTCGCAGAGCACCACGACGCCCCGGCCGTGGTCGACCCGTTCGACGGCGCGCCGGACCAGCACCGCACTGGTGCCGACACGGCCGTCCTCCGTGCCGCCCGCGACGGCGACCGGCGCCGGTGTGCCCGCGCCCACCAGGGCCTCGGCCAGCGCCGCGGTGGCTTCGGCGACCTCGCGGCTGTGCGACACCAGGACGACGCCCACCCGGGGCGCCGACACGCCGTGACCGGCGCTCTTGTCCGGCCCGGAGGAGGCCGCGGCGCCGGTGCCGCCGCCCGCGCGGTCCCGGCTCCCGGCCCCG
>NZ_WHPN01000431.1 GCF_009735685.1 Streptomyces lycii
TGCTCTAGACGCTCGCGGCCGTCCGCTGCGCCTGCTGGGCCCGGCGGGCGGCACGGTCGCCGAGCAGCAGGACCTTCCGCACGGCGGCGACCGCGCAGGCGGCCAGGGTCCCGGCGTAGAGCCAGCCGGCGTTCAGGGCCAGCGCGCTGAAGAGGTTCAGCAGCCGGTCGGCGTAACCGGTGCCGCCGGTCAGCATGGGGAGCCCGGCGGCGTACACGATCGGCGCGGCGACCGGGGCGGCGATCAGCTCGGTGGGCCGTACCCACAGCGCGGCGGCCGTGGCGACGAGACCGAACAGCACCCCGTAGCCGAACCGGACGGCGTCCTCGCCCACCGGCAGCGGCAGCAGCCGCCCCGCCGTACCGGCCCCGAACATCGCGAGGGCGGCGAAGAGGCCGCAGCCGAGCCCGGTGAACCGGGGGCCGGGCATCTGCCGCAGCCAGTGCAGCCGGTGCAGGGTGGCGGTGACGGGCGGCGCGGCGCGAGAGGGCCGGGCGCGGTAGACGGAGGCGGATTCGGCGGCCGGCGCACCCGAGGAGCCGTCCGGCTCGCGGACCGGACGGGACCCGGCGCCGGCGGCCCGCGCCGGAGCGCGCCGTGTGCCGGCGGGGGGCGTGACGGTGCCGCCCGGCGGCCCGCCGGACGTGGGGCGGGGCAGCGGGGCGGACCGGGGCGGGGTGCGCTCGTTGGTGCGCATGCTGGGTTGCTCCACGTGACCAACGTAAGTCGGAGCGTGTACGGGGGACGGCTCGGGACACGCCGTTGACACCGACATGGCCGTACGGTCGAACGATCATCGGCCCGCGCGGGGCGCGGCGCGCCGACCCGTAGACTGGATGGCCGGTCCCGTTCGGGGACTGCAACCGTCCACGATCCTCGCTCCGGAAAGTCGCCACGTGTCGCTCACGATCGGAATCGTCGGTCTGCCGAATGTCGGCAAGTCGACCCTGTTCAACGCCCTGACCAAGAACGACGTCCTGGCGGCCAACTACCCGTTCGCCACGATCGAGCCGAACGTCGGCGTCGTCGGTGTGCCGGATCCGCGCCTCGACACCCTGGCGGAGATCTTCAGCTCGCAGCGCAAGCTGCCGGCCACGGTGGACTTCGTCGACATCGCGGGCATCGTGCGCGGGGCCTCGGAGGGCGAGGGGCTGGGCAACAAGTTCCTCGCGAACATTCGCGAGTCCGACGCGATCTGCCAGGTCATCCGCGCATTCCACGACGAGAACGTCGTCCATGTCGACGGCAAGGTCTCGCCGAAGAACGACATCGAGACGATCAACACCGAGCTGATCCTCGCCGACCTCCAGTCCATCGAGAAGGCTCTGCCCCGGCTCCAGAAGGAGTCGCGTCTGCAGAAGGAGAAGGCGCAGGTCGCGGCGGGGTGCGAGGCGGCGCAGAAGATCCTGGAGGAGGGCCGCACCCTCTTCTCGGCGGGCGTCACCAAGGAGTCCGACCAGGGCAAGCTGCTGCACGAGCTGCACCTGCTCACCGTCAAGCCCTTCCTCTACGTCTTCAACGTCGACGAGGACGAGCTGGTCGACGAGGCGTTCAAGGAGGAGCAGCGCGCCCTCGTGGCACCGGCCGAGGCGATCTTCCTCAACGCCAAGATCGAGTCCGAGCTGATCGAGCTGGACGACGACGAGGCGCTGGAGCTGCTGCAGTCCATGGGCCAGGAGGAGCCGGGCCTGGCGACCCTCGCCCGGGTGGGCTTCGAGACGCTGGGCCTGCAGACCTATCTGACGGCGGGGCCGAAGGAGGCCCGGGCCTGGACGATCAAGAAGGGCGCGACGGCCCCGGAGGCGGCCGGTGTGATCCACACCGACTTCCAGAAGGGCTTCATCAAGGCGGAGATCGTGTCCTTCGACGAACTGGTCGAATGCGGCTCGGTCCAGGAGGCCCGCGCCAAGGGCAAGGCCCGCATGGAGGGCAAGGACTACGTGATGCAGGACGGCGACGTGGTGGAGTTCAGGTTCAACGTGTAGCGGGTGACCTGTCACCACGTCGCCGATCTGGCAGACAATGCAGGCCGGAGAGGGTCCGGAGAGTCGCGCGGCTCGGCGGCGTCTCCCCCTGCGGTCCCCCGTGCCGCAGGGAGAGACGGTCCGGCTCAGGTGCCGGGCCCGCGCCCGGCCGGGCCTCGGGTGCCGCGGCGCCGCCGGTGCGGGCGGGCGACCGGAACGCGGGCGACCGGAACGCGGGGCGAATCTCCGCGGGCCTGCGAGTTGGGCACCGGCTGTGCACACAAGGGTGCCGGTTCGGCGCGCGGCGGTGTTGTGGTTCCGTCCACAGTTCCTTGCCTCGGCGTGCACACCCGCAGGGCGGGGGCGGTGCCTCGGGTACGGGCGCCGGGGCGCCGGGGCGCGTGGCGGGTCTGCGAGCGTCGGCGAGCCGCTTCATGCCTCCGTGCCCCGTGTCCCCGTGCCCTTGTGCCTCAACGAGGCTCGGGAGTTACGACCTGGTTCCGGTATCCCGCAGGGCCCGCAGGCGGTATTCCCCGGGAGAGATCCCGTAGGCGGATTTGAAGGCACGGCTGAATTCGCCGGCGCGGGGAAGGCCCCAGCGGGCGGCGATCGCGTACAGGGGAGTGGTGCGCAGAGCGGGGTTCTCCAAATCGCGGCGGGCGTGTTCGAGACGCCGGCTCCGGATGGTCGCGGCAACCGTTTCACCGTGCGCCCGCTGCGCGAAGAGGCGGTGCAGATAGCTGAGGGAAATGTGGTGCGCGGCGGCGACGGCGCGCGGTGACAGTTCGGGGTCGTGCAGGTTCTGCCGGATGAACGCGTCGATGTGCCGGAGCAGGGTGTGCCGCCGGGTCTCGGGCGGCAGTGCGGCTTCGGCGTCCAGCGTTCGGGCGAGCAGTGCCGAGACCAGGTCCAGCACGATCGTTCCCAACTGCGGGGCCTCGGACGGCTGGAGCGTGCCGGCCTGCTCCTCCAGGCCGGTGAGGAACCCGGAGAGCAGCGCACCGGTGCCCTCTCCCGGAAGGCGGCGGCCCAGCACGTGCTGGAGCCGGTGTGCGGGCAGCGGAAGCAGCGCCTTGGGGAAGTCGACGCCCACCCCTCTGACGGCGTGGCACGCACCGTCGCGGGACGGCCGGAGGTCGTACGGCTGGGAGTCGTCCACCATGTGCAGGTCGCCGGGGCCGAACGTGTCCGTGCCCCCGGTGTGGTCGAGGGTCAGCTCTCCGTCGAGCAGCAGTGTCAGGTGGTAGAGGCCGGTGTCGTTCCGGCGCGCCCGCCGCGGGCTCAACCGGTAGCGGGTCGGCAGCACCGATGTCGGCCACACCGTCACCGGACCCAGTTCCATCAGCCGCATTCCGGCCCGGAAGTCCCGGGCGTGCGGGCTGCTCATGTCGCTCGAGCGGGTACGGCCGACAAGTTCCCGCCAGTAGTCGAACCTGTCGGCGACCGGCACATCGCGGGTGTGGAACACAGTGCCGAGCACGCGCTCACCTCGGCTTTCTAGCGGAGTCTCAGATTCCGACAGCCTAACCACGGGGTGTCCGGACTGATCTTGAGGTCGAGCGGTGGTTGTGGCCGGCGGCCCCCGTACTGGTCCCCGCACGGTCCTGACCCCGGCCCCGTACCGGTCCCGGCCCGCATGCCGGTGCCCGTACCGGTTCCCGGTCCCCACTCCGATGGTTCCGGCCCCCACTCCGATGGTCCCGGCCGCGCACCGGTCCCGGCCCCGCACCGGCACCCGTACCGGTCCCGGCCCCGGCCCCGGTCCCGGTCCCGGTCCCGGTCCCGGCACCAGCGTCGGTCCCGTCTCCGCGTCCCGTGTGGACCGGGCGTGCGGGCGCGCGGTGCCGGGCGGGGTGCGGGGTGCGGCGCAGGGACCGGATGTGGCGTGCACCGCGACCTCGCAGGCGACAGGCGACAGGCAGCAGGCGACAGATGGCAGGCAGCAGGCAGTAGGCAGCAGGCGGCAGATGCATCCCGGCAGGCAGCAGGCCGCAGATGGCAGGCGCCAGGCACCAGGCACCAGGCGCGGAGAGGTGTCCGTGCTGGTCGGTGGCCCAGGCCGGCCGGTCGCTCGTGGCGGCCGCGTTATTGTCCACACGGTGCGCTGAATAGTCCCGTGGCCCGCGCCTATGCTCCTCAGTCAAGCGGCCTGACCCGAGCCGGAGATTCCGCGACTCGGATAGCAAGCGCTTACCCAACACCCGGCTGAGGCACCCCCACCGGAGCCGCCCCGCCTCACGCTGATCCACCACCGGCCCCGCCGGGTGGTGACGACCCCGGGCCGTCTCCGCCGGGCGGCGAACCGTCGCACGTCTCACGAAGCCGACGTCAGTCGGGGACACGCCGCAATCCCCGGTCCTGCCGGCGGCCTCTCGGGCAATCCATCCCTGCCCCCACCTCTGTCCGACGAGGAGATGACCCCATGTCACGCACACGTGCCACAAGACAACCGCACCGGCGGTACGCCGCCGCGCTGGCCGTATCGCTGTCCGGTGCGCTGGCCGCCTGGCTGCTGAGCGCCGGTGACGCGGCCGACGCGGGCGAGCCGCACTCCCGGGCGACCGCGGCGGACGCGCTCTACGCGGCGCCGGACGGCACCGAGGGCGCCGCCGGAACGGAGTCGGACCCGACGACGCTCACCTCGGCACTCGACCGCGTCGCCGCCGGCGGAACGATCTATCTGCGCGGCGGGGAGTACGGCCTCTCGGAGACGGTCACCATCCCACCGGGTGACGACGGCACCGCGGCGGCCCGCACCACGCTGTCCGCCTACCCGGGCGAGACCCCGGTGCTGGACTTCTCGGCCCAGAGCGAGGACTCGGCGAACCGGGGCCTCGCCGTGAACGCGTCGTTCTGGCACGTCCACGGCATCGTCGTCGAGCACGCCGGGGACAACGGGATCTTCGTCGGCGGCAGCGACAACATCATCGAGCGCACGGTGACGCGCTTCAACCGCGACTCCGGGCTTCAGCTCTCCCGGGCGACGTCCGACACCCCCGAGGACCAGTGGCCGTCCAACAACCTGATCCTCAGCGCGGTGTCGCACGACAACGCCGACTCCGACGGTGAGGACGCCGACGGCTTCGCGCCCAAGCTCACCGTCGGTCCCGGCAACGTCTTCCGGCACACCGTGTCCCACCACAACATCGACGACGGGTACGACCTCTACACCAAGTCGGAGACCGGACCCATCGGCGCGGTGACCGTCGAGAACTCCCTCGCCTTCGAGAACGGCACCCTCTCCGACGGGTCCCAGGCGGGGAACGGCGACCGCAACGGCTACAAGCTCGGCGGCGAGGACATCGGGGTCGACCACGTGCTCCAGGGCAACATCGCCTACGGCAACGGCAAGCACGGGTTCACCTACAACCGCAACACCGGCTCGATGACGGTGTCGGACAACATCAGCATCGGCAACGAGGAACGCAACTACAACTTCGACGGCGGCTCCTCGGTGTTCCGGGGCAACGTCTCGTGCGACAGCGGTTCCAACGACCGGACGATCGGCGACGACGACGGTTCGAACCAGTTCTGGTCCGGCGAGAACGGATCCGCCTGCTCCTCGTACGCCGGCGACCTCGACTGGTCCTTCGCCGAGGACGGCAGCCTCGTCGTGACCTTCGGCGGCGAGCGGCTCAACGGCTGACCGCACCGGCCCGTCCCGAGCCCGGGGCGGCCTGCCCGAGCCCCGGACGGGCTCACCGGGCCCCGGGCCGGCAGTACCGGCGGCCGGCAGTACCGGCGGCAGGCAGTACCGGCGGCAGGCAGTACCGGCTACCGGCAGTAGGCAGTCCCAACAGTCCCAACAGTCCCGGCAGTCCCTGTGGTCCTGCCGGGACTCGCGGAAACGGCACGCCGCCGGCCGGGGCCCGCAGACGCACGCCGCCGGAAGCCCGGTGCCCGTAACCGGAGCGCCGCCCGCCCGGCCGTCACCACCGACGACACGGCAGCGGCCGGCGGTCATTCGCCCAGGACCGGCCGGCGGCCATTTCGCACACGAAAACGTGAAAGAGGAGACCAGGATGAAGCGATCAGTGGCACTGAGGCTCTGCGCGGCGCTGGCCACGGCAGCAGTCGTGGGGACGACCGGCGCGCTCGTGTCCGTGCCCGAGGCGTCGGCGGCGGCCGGGACGGCCACCGGTTACGCGTCCCAGAACGGCGGAACCACCGGCGGCGCGGGCGGCGAGACCGTACGCGCCACCACCGGCACCGCGATCCACGAGGCGCTGTGCGGCCGGGCCGCGAGCGACACCCCGATCACGATCGAGGTCGAGGGCACCATCAACCACGGCAACACCAGCAAGGTGTCGGGCGACAGCTGCAACACCGCGGACGACGTGATCGAACTCAAGCAGATCAGCAACGTCACGATCGTCGGAGTCGGCAACGGAGCGGTCTTCGACCAGCTGGGCATCCACATCCGCGAGGCCAGCAACATCATCATCCAGAACGTGACGGTCCGGAACGTCAAGAAGTCCGGTTCGCCCACGTCCAACGGCGGCGACGCCATCGGCATGGAGAGCGACGTCCGCAACGTCTGGGCCGATCACCTCACCCTGGAGGCGTCGGGCGGCGAGTCGGAAGGGTTCGACGGCCTCTTCGACATGAAGAACAACACCCAGTACGTGACGCTGTCCTACAGCATCCTGCGCAACTCCGGCCGCGGCGGCCTCGTCGGATCCAGCGAGAGCGACACCTCGAACGGCTACATCACGTACGACCACAACCTGTACGAGAACATCGACTCCCGCACCCCGCTGCTGCGCGGCGGCACGGCGCACATCTACAACAACCACTACGTCAGCCTGCACGAGTCCGGCATCAACTCCCGTGCCGGGGCCCGCGCCAAGGTCGACAACAACTACTTCCAGGACTCCAAGGACGTCCTGGGCACCTTCTACACCGACCAGGCCGGATACTGGCAGGTCAGCGGCAACATATTCGACAACGTCAGCTGGTCCGAGCCCGGTGAGGAGAACAACCCCGCCGGCCCCGACCCGCAGTCCAACACCACGGTCGACGTGCCCTACTCCTACGACCTCGACGAGGCCGACTGCGTGCCGAGCGTCGTGAACCGCACGGCGGGCGCCAACACCGGACTCCAGGTGTCGGACGGCAGCTGCTGACACCGGGCAGTGCTGAGACCGGGAGTGCTGAGACCGGGCAGTGCTGAGACCGGGCAGTGCTGAGACCGGGAGTGCTGAGACACAGCACCGGCCGAGCACCGGCACCGGCTGAGATACCGGCACCGGCTGAGATACCGGCACCGGCCGAGCACCGGCCCGGCGGCACGACGTGGCCGGGCCGGCACGGGGGGCGGGCCCGGTGGTGACACGGCTGCGGCGGCCGGGTCACCGCCGGGGCCCGCGGCGTTCGGCCCGCCCGCGCGGCGGCCGGCGCTCCCGGACCGCTGCCGGTGCGCCCTCGTGCCGGGTACGGCTCGGGGAGCGACCGCCCGGGGCACGCCAGGCCGTCCGGGTCACCGCCGGGCGTCGCTCACGACCGCGTGGCGGTTCCGCACCCCGCTTCGCCTGACTCCCGGATGCGCGTGTCCATCGACTTGCTGCGGTCGTACGGGTCGACCTCGGGGCCGTCCCCGGCCGCCCCGTGTTCCGGGGTGAACTCGGGGGTGAGATAACCGGTGAAGGTGTCGCAGCCCCCGTTGGCGATGTCCGCCTTGTACGACACGAGGGAGAAGGTCCCCGGCTCGGTGACCACCTTCGCCGGGTCGTCCCAGCTCATCACGGTCTCGCGACGCACGATGGTGCGCGTGACCGCGTCGCTTCCGGCCTCGGCGCGGACCACCGGATAGACGTAGGTGACATCGGCGGTCACCTCGAGGGCCCCCAGCTCGCCCTCCCGGAACGTGAGGCGTCCCCGCGTCTTGACCACGTCCCCGGCGAGCCGCACCTCGGACTTGTCGAAACGGCTGAACAGCAGCAGCGGATCGTTCTCCCGTCCGGGCGAGTCGAACGCGGCCGCCAGGTAGTCCCGTACGTCCTGCTGATGCGGGTTGACCAGCGCGACGGCCTCCTTCGGCCGCTCACCCCGCAGCACTCCGGGATCCAGGCTCGACGCGGCGAGGAAGTCCAGGGAACGGTCGAGCGACCGCGCCACCTCTTCCTTGCTCATCCAGCCGGTCGCGCGCGCGGCGGGCAGGTGGATCCCCTCCGTGCCGTCGCCCCACTGCGCCGCGGGTGAACCCCTGAAGGGCTCGTCCACCGTGGGCCCCCGGCCCGCGGCCACCGTCGCCGGCGGCTGCCCGGGGCGCTGCGACTCGGCGGCGAGCGGCGCGCTCCCGCCGCCGCCCCCGAACCAGCCGGCCACCCACCCCGGGGCGACCGCCACGACGAGCAGCCCGGCCGCCACCAGCAGCCCGACCGCGTACCAGCCCTTGTTGCCCTTGCCGCTGCGGCGCGGCCCGGCCGTGTCATGGGTGCGCCACCCCGGCGGCGGGCCGGGCTCCTCCCGCAGCCGGCGCGTCACCATCCGGGCCCGCGTCGAGGGTTCCTTGGGCGCGCTCCGCGTCCCGGCCTCCGCGTCCCGCAGGAACCGCTCCCACTCCTCGTCCGGTATGGACTCCCCGCCCTTGCTCATCACGAGCTCCCGTCCCCTGTCACGCAGCCGGACCCCTCCCCGGGTCCGGTAATGATCCGTGCATCATCACACACGGCTCTTTCGACCCGTCAGGACCCCGAGTCCCGCTCGGCCGGTGCGGGCGTCCCGCCGATCCGCCGGGCCAGCACCTGCCCCGGCCAGGCACCGGCGAGGAAGCGGTCGGTCGGGGTGAAACCGTTCCGCTCGTAGTACGCGACCAGTTCGCCCCCGCCGCCCGCCCAGCAGTCCACCCGCAGCAGTTCCACGCCGGCCCGCCGGGTCTCCTCCGCGGCACGGGCGAGCAGCACGGCCCCGATGCCCCGGCCGGCGAGCCGACGGTCCGAGACCAGCAGCCGCACATACCGCTCGGGCTCCCCGGCCGGCGCGATCGGCACCTGCGGGCTGGGCCCGGAGTCCAGCACCAGGGCGCCGACCGGGACCCCGTCCAACTCCGCGATGTACGGGGAGTTCTCCGTCATGTACCGCTCGACGCGCGCCACCCCGCCGGGTTTTTGCGAATAGGGAGTCGTGCCCCACTGCTCGGTGTTGCCGCGGGCGTTCATCCAGGCCACCGCGGCGTCGAGCATGTCCAGGACGGCCGGTGCGTCGGCGGGGCCGCCCGGCCGGATGCGTATGTCGTGTGCCGTGTCGTTCACGGCGGAAGCCTAGGCGCGGCCGGGCCGCGGGGGCGACGAGGGCCGTACGAGCCGCGCGCCGCGCGCCGCGAGCCCGGGAGCCGGACCCCGGGAGCCGCGATTTGGGCCCCGGTCCCGCGACCCGGGACCGGATCCCGTGAACGGGGTCCCGCGACCGGTGCCCGCGCCGCGGGCCCTGTCCGGAGCCGGCCGTGCCCTGATACCCGTCGGCGGCCCCCCGTGCCCTGATACGCCTCCGTGCCCGCCCGTGCCGCGACCGCCGTCCGTCCGCGCCCGGTCGGCGCCCCGCCCGTGCCCCGGCTGAACCCCGCCCCGGGCCCCGTCCGCGGCGCGACCGCCCGCGCGCCCGCCCCGCGACCGGCTCTCGCCCGTGCCCCGGCCGCAGTCCGGCCCGGGCACGGGTCGCGCCGCCGCCGTGTCAGGTCAGCAGCTTCTGCACTTCGGTCTTCAGGTCCGCCAGGGCCGCGCGGTAGAAGCGGGGCCCGTACGACACGCGCGCCACCCCCAGCTCCCGGAGCGTCGCCAGGTCCAGCTCGTCACCGGTGTTGCCGTTGACCGGGCCGGGAAGCTCGGCGACGAGGGCCGCCAGGTCGCGCTTCCGGCGCACGCCGATCGGGTAGACACAGTCGGCGCCGGCGCCCAGATAGAGCCGGCCCCGCCGTACCGCCTCCGCGACCCGCTCCTCCTCCGGTACTCCGGCGGCCGGCAGAAAGGTGTCGACGCGGGCGTTGACGACGATCGGGACCCCGGCGTCGTCGGCGGCGGAGCGGACGCCCGCGAGCCGTTCGGCCTGCGCTCCGGCGTCGGCGGGGCGGCCGCCCGCACGGTGGTCGGTGTCCTCCAGGTTGCAGCCGACCGCGCCAATCTCCAGCAACCGGTCCACCAGTTCGCGCGGCCGCATGCCGTAACCCGCCTCGGCGTCCACCGTGACCGGGACCGTCACCGCCCGGGCGACCCGTCCGGCCGCGGCGAACATCTCCTCCCACGGCGCGCCCTCACCGTCCGGATGCCCGAGCATCGCCGAGATCGCCGCGCTGGCCGTGGCGACCGCGGGAAACCCCGCTTCGGCCACGGTCGCCGCGCTCGCCGCGTCCCACACGTTGGGCAGGACGAGCATGTCCCCGTGGTGCAGCTCGCGGAGCCTCTCCGCGCGGGCCTTCAGAGTCGTCACGTCAGCGGTCATCGCTGTCCTCCACATCGTCGAAGCAGCAGGTCACAGGAGCGGTAGGAGCGGTACGGAGAAGTTCGGCCGGGAGCCGGTTGTCCGGCCGACGCCGGTCCGGCCGCCCGCCCGGCGCCCGCTCCAGGCTCCTGCCGCCAGGCGCCCGCGGCCGGGCGGGCACGGCCCGGGGCACCGGGTCTCCGGGCCGGGGGTGTTCGCGGCATGCCGGCTCCTTCTCTCCTGCGGTCCTTACGGAGAGACAGACTCCACCGCGGCCGGAAACTGGTCGGCCCGGGCCCGGGTTTCTCAGGATTCGTGCGCGGGGCCGCTCCCGGGACCGTCCTCGGCAGAGCCGGCACGCACGGTCCCGATCTCCGGCTCCTCGAAGGACACGGTGCGCAGGACCGTCATGATGAGGTCGCAGAACTCCGCCCAGTAGTCCGTGGACGCGGTGTGGAGCGTGAACACCGCGGTGTACGGGCCGGTGGGGAAGGGTATGTGCACCTGGATCTGCCCGGTCAGCAGGCTCTTGGGGTCACCGGTCGCGGTGATGTCCGGATCGATCTCGTACTTGGTCAGCGTCACGGACGAGACCGCGGGCCCGCACGGCAGGTCGAGCCAGCGCGCGTCGTTGTGCGGATCGGCGGAGAGGACCGCGAGGATGCCCTGCGCGGCGATGTCGGGGGCCGTGGTCTCCTGCCCGGTCGGGACGGCAGCGAGGGTGAAGGCGCACTGGGCGACACCCGCGTCGGGGGCGCTCTCCTCGTCCGCCGTGGAGTAGAGCCCCATCGCGGCGTACGACACGCCCTGCCCGGCCATGAGTTCGGCCAGCCCGGCGTAGTAGGGCGCCGCGGGCTCCCAGAGGGACTCGTCGCCGCGGGAGTAGAGGCCGCGTACGAACTCCCGGGACCTTTCCGCGCGCTCCTCGGCGGTACCGGCGAGCGGCAGGGCGTAGAAGCCGTCGGGGGCGACGAACCAGATGGGCGGGGGCTGAGAAGTGTCGGCCGGGGCTGGCGGAAACGAGGTCGTGGCGGGGGGAGTGGTCATGGCGGCCGTTCTGCACGGGTGGTGGGGGGCAATGAGGTCGGTCTTCGGCTGATCAGCTGGAGAAGTCCTGCGGGTGGTATTGGCTCAGGTCGAGTTCCCTGCCCTCGGCGTCCATCACTGTGCTCAGGTTGGCAGCACCGAAGAGCGCGTCGATGGTGCTCGGAGCCACCACGGCGATCCGGTAGCAGCCGCAGGAATTCCTGACGATGTGCGGAGGACTGGAATCCGGTGGCTGGGCCTCCGCAAAGACACGGACCGTGTGCTGCTGGGCTGGAGTCAGCGATTCCAAAGAAACGAGCTGAAGAGGGCTGTGCAGGTACCGGATGAAGAGGGGCCGCCGCCGGGGCCGCAGCCGGCACCAGGAGCCGTCCGTGAAAGTCGTCTTCACGTCGGTTCCGTCCTTGAAGTCGCGTGGCTCGACTGCGGCAACGGCGGAGCGCGGAACCTCCCACAGCACTTCGTCGTCGACCAGGAAACGGTCCTTGTGGACGGGAAGCCCCAGGACGATCAGCCGACGATCTGTGATGACGGCGTGCGTGGTGTAGCACTTGGCGTTGGTCCGCCCCGGGTCCAGCTGCCAGGGCAGCGTGCGGGCGACGGCGCCCGGTGCTGCCCACATGACGGGGAAGTCCTCGACCTCGTCGGCCCGGTCGTCGGGCTCGTCCGATCCCTGGTCCGACGATCCGCCGCCGACGCTGCCTCCCTGCGAGCTGAGGATGCCCATGATGGCGACGCCCATCGCGATGAGCCCGCCCTTGACCACATTCAGCGTGCCGGCAGTCCCGGTGGAGCGGGGGGTGTGGACGGGGCCTTCCGGCCAGCCCGGAAGCTCCCCCTGGATGTCGCGTCTCCCGGTGTCACGGAACCAGCGCATGCCCTTGACGCGCATGGCGGCTCCGGTGGCGAACGTGACCGGGGTGCGGGCGAGAAGGGTCTCGCCCGGTTCGGGCTGCCAGATGTGCATGCGTGCGCCTTTCTGCACGGCGGCTTCGGGGCAGGTCCGGCTCTCTCCACGCGTTCGCGCCGACACTACCGGCGGTGGTGTCACGGAGCGGATGCCGACTTCTCCAGTTGGTCGCCGGGGGAGATGGCCTCACCGATGTGCTGGGGAATCGAGGTGATCTTGGGCAGGATCTTGGCCCCGGCGTCGATGGCGATACCGGCTCCGAGCGGATTGATGTTCACGCCCGGGACCAGGTTGAGCCCCTTGGAGCCGAGCCACTGGCCCTGGTGGTAGCCCGCGTGGGCCAGGCCGCCCATCCGCGACGCGAGGCCACTGGTCGCATGGGCGACCTCGTAGACCTCGTCGGACATGCCGCCGATCTTCACCAGTCCGGCCTTGCCGATGCCGCGTGTGATGTCTGCCGATTCCTTGCCGAAGGCCAGCAGCACGCGAGAGCTGCCGATCCTCGTTGCGGTGAATCCTTTGCCGAGGTTGGCGGCCGTTGCTGCGCCCTTGACCTCGCCCACCACCTTGATCCCCTTGCCGAACATCCCGATGCCCGGCAGCAGGCCGACCGCGTCGAGGCCCAGTTGGAGCCAGCTGACGTCGGCGCCGCCCGCCTTGGCCAGGCCGTGTGCCGCCAGGGCGAGGCCGCTCGTGATGAGGGCCGCGGTGCCGAAGATCGCGGCGAGGGGCGGGAAGGGGAGGCTGACGATGGCCAGCAGGCCGAGAACCGCGGTCAGGTCGCTGAGCAGGTCGCCGATCAGCTTGATCGTGTCGGCGTGCTTCTTGATCCAGTCCCCGGTGGCGTCCCAGGCGTCCGCCACGCCCCGGGTGAGCTTGTCCCAGAAGCCGGGCTCGTCGGGGGCGATGTCGCCGGCCTTGTCGAGTTCCCTGCCGATCAGCCCGGCCGCGGTCTTGTAGCGTTCCTCCAGGTCGCGGACCTTGCCGATGACCTCGTCGACGGCGCCGGAGGCGTCCGCCAGGTCGTCGCTGCCCTTGCCCTCGGCCTTCTTCTCGGCCGTGTCCCGGGCCTCCAGCTTCTGGCCGGCCAGCTTCTCCAGCCGCTCCGCCTCGTCCTGGAAGTCCTGGAGTTCGTCCGCCCACTTGTGCAGCGCCTTCGACGCCTTCTCGAAGGACTGGTGGCTCTTGCGGATGAGGGGGGTGACGTCCTTGTCGATGTAATCGGAGAAGGCGGCCGCGGTCTTGCCCTTCCAAGCGCCCGTCTCGATCTTGTCCAGGTCGCGGACGGCGGCCCCCAGCTCGGTGGCGAGTCCGCCGAGTCTTCTCGCCAGTCCCCGGGTGTCCTGCACGTCTCCGGGGGTCGGGTCCCAGCCGATGTGGGGGAAGGCGGGACGCTTGGTCACGTCACTCGCCCTTCTTCCGGTCCGCCTTCATGGACTCGGCCAGGTCGTGGTCGAGCTTGCCGAACTCCTCGCCGATCTTGTTGATCATCTTGACGGCGCCCTGGGTGTGCTTGCCGAGCTGTTTGACGCCGTACCCCCAGTCGTCGCTGAACTCGTGCACTTCCTCGATGAGCCTGGCGGAGCCGACGGCCGAGGCGTCGACGTTTCTCAGCGCCCGGCGGGCGGCTTCCATGCGGTCGCTGACCGTGGAGAACGTCTTCTTCAGGTCCTCGAAGACCGTTCCGTCGAGGCGAAGGTCTGTCATGTCGCGGGTCCGACTCCCTGTGTCGTCGAGGAACTCGAGGAACTGCCGTCCGTGAGCGCCTTGTTCGCGCGGTCGCGGCCGGGGATCCGACCCGGCCGCGGCGGTACGACAGTATTCCCGAGGAGGGCGTCCCGAGCACCCGGGTCCGCGCGCGGAAGGGCCGGTCCGCTGCGGACCGGCCCGTTCCGCACGCTGGGCGCGCGGACCCGTATCGCTATCCGCCTTCCTTGATCCGCATGAACGTCACCGAGTGCGGCGGGAAGGTGTGGGTGAAGCTGTCGTCCACCCCTTCCAGCACCGATTTCTCCGGTTCGACCGGCTGTTCGTCGGCGGTGTTGACCGCGTCCGGGTCGCCCTGCAGCGTCGTCAGCCGTGCCGTGGGGGCCACCTCGGTCCCGGTACCGAGGTCGATCGCCGTACGGGCGGGTGCCGCCTGTGCGTTGACGACCTTGACGACGAGTTCACCGGTGCGCTCGTCACGGGTGACGACCTAGCGGAAGGGTTCGGCGGTCTTGTCGTCGGTGAAGCTGCCCCACTCCTCGCCGTCCAGGAAGAGCGTCACCTTCCGGTCCCGCACCTGGATGTGCACGTCGTAGGTGCGGCCGGTCTCGATCGTGGTGCCGTCCTCGGCCATGGTCTGCTTGCCGCCGCCGGAACTCTTCTCCACGGCGGACCGGGTGTTGCCCCAGCCGCCGAGGTTCCACCAGTAGTGGCTCCCGGTCTCCTGGACGCCGAAGGCGACGAGGAAGCCCTCGCTGCCGGCCCGCTTGGTGGCCTTCACCCGCAGGTCGTAGTCGTGCCAGGCGGGGTCGCCCGCGGTGACCATGGTGTTCTCGGCGGCGGCGTCGGACTGGACGTACGCGCCGTCCTCGACGGACCAGGAGCCGGTGCCGGTGGCCGGGGTCCACTGCCCGGCGTCTCCCGAGAAGTCGTCGCCGAAGAGCTGCTCGCCGTCGGCGGAGGTGACCGACACGTCGTCGTACGCGGCGCTCGTGGCCCATGTCGAGAGGCCGATGGCGCCGGTGATGGGCTCCCTCGGTGCCGCCGGGGTGCCGGAGGCCTCGCTCGGGACGACCCGGTCGCCGGTGTTGTTCATGAAGAGCTTCTGCACCTCGTAGCTGGTGGAGCCCCATGACTGGTCGTTGTCGAACCAGATCATGTCGGGGCGCCACTGGACCGCGTCGGTGTTGGCGAGCAGCGGGGCGTACGAGGCCAGCCGCACGACGTCGGCGTTGCGTTCCAGGCCGGTCATGTACGCGGCCTCGCTCAGCGCGTTGAAGAAGCGGTTGTCCTGGGAGGCGTACTCGCCGAGGAAGACCTTGGGGCCCTCCCGGTCGTAGGAGTCGTAGCGCTCGTTGTTCTCCAGGAACCACTGGGGGCTGTTGTAGTAGTGCTCGTCGACCATCGCCACGTCCGCCTCCCGGTTCAGCTCCCAGGCGCGGTCGAAGACCGGTCCGCTGTCGTCGGGGCCGGAGTTGCTGATCACCGTGATGTCCGGGTACTCGGCCTCGATGGCCGCGCGGAACTGCGTGAAGCGCTCGAAGAACGCGTCCGGCAGGTTCTCCTCGTTGCCGACCTCCAGATGGGTCAGCCCGAACGGCTCCGGGTGGCCCATCTCCGCCCGCAGGGCACCCCATTCGGAGTCCGCCGGGCCGTTGGCGAACTCGATCAGGTCCAGGGTGTCCTGGATGTGCCGCCGCAGCAGCTCCGGATCGTCGGTCGCCCGGTTCTGGCCGCAGCCGGTGACGAGCGCGGGCACCACGGGCAGCGGCATGGCGCCGAGATCCTCGGCGAACTGGAAGTACTCGTAGTAGCCGATGCCGTAGGACTGGTTGTAGCCCCAGAAGTTGGCGTTGACGGCCCGTTCCTCGACCGGGCCGACGGTGTCCTTCCACTGGTACGACCGCTGCCGGGGCCAGTCCGGTCCCTCGTACGCCTCGTGGCTGCCGGTGTTGACCAGGCAGCCGCCGGGGAAGCGCAGGAAGCCCGGGTCGAGCGCTTCGATCTTCTCCGCCAGGTCCTTGCGCATCCCGTTCGCGCGGCCCTTGTAGGTGTCGCGGGGGAAGAGGGAGACCATGTCGAGCCGGAGGGTGCCCGTGCCGCCCGCGGTCACGGACAGCCGGCCGTCGGTGCTGGTGGTGCGGGCGGTGAGGCTGCCGGTGTACTTGGTCCAGCGGTCGCCGCGCACGGTGACGGACAACGGCCGGGCCAGCTCGGCGGTGCCGGCCGCGTCCCGGAGGGCGACCGTGAGCGGGGTGCCGGAGCGCTGGTCGGTACGGGCCCAGACGGAGAAGTCGTACGTCTCGCCCGCCCGCACGGCGATCCCGTGATAGCCGGAGTTGGCGACCCCGAAGCGGTCCGTGCGGCGGTTGCCCGCGCCCAGGTCCAGCCGCAGGTGGTTGCGGTTCCGTTCGTTCAGCCGGTTGTCGTCGTCGACCGCCTGCGCGCTGCCGGTGGCGTCGCCGGACGCGGTCTCCTCCCAGGCGGTGAGGGCCGTGTAGGACTCGTTGTCGGCGGGGGCGTATTCGAAGGACCGGTTCTGCACCAGCTCGGCGTACAGCCCGCCGTCGGCGGCCCGGTTGATGTCCTCGTAGAAGACGCCGTACATGGTGTCGCTGACGGCGGGGCCGTCGCGGGTCGGGTCGACCGCGAGGGTGTAGTCGACGGGGGCCGGGGCGGCGGCGCCCGGTGGCGCGGCGACGAGGGAACCGGTGAGCAGGATTCCGGCCGCGAGGCCGAGCGCACCGAGTCGGGGACGTGCTCGGGACATGGGACTCCAGCTTTCCTAGCGGGCCGCTACATGGTCGTCTTACCTGGTCGTCCGAAATCTCGTACGTTGGTCGTAACTTCGGACGGCAAGATATGCAGAGGCTGAGGGCCCGTCAATGCTTCGCGTCGGCATTGGTGTGGGGTGGTGGGGGGAGACGTATCGGCGGCCGGTGGGGCTGGTGCGGCCAGTGCGGCCGGTGTGGTTGAGGTCGCTGCTGCGGCTGCTGCGGCTGGTGCGGTCTCGGTGGCTGCTGTCCGTTGCCGCTGTCGCTGTCGCTGTCGCTGTCGCTGTCGCCGGTCGTCGCCGTCGGCGTATGCGTGGCCCTCGGTTTCCGGGTGAAATGCGGCCGCTGCTTCCCGCTGCCGTCGTGCCGGGTGCGGATTCGCGCGGCGGACCCCGGTGATGATGGCCATGGCTTTTACATTCCGTGGCAATTCGGCGGGGCTCCACGTTTCTTCGGCACCGGGATTCGCTGTTCGGTGTTCGGTGTTGTGCACACCCGTTGTGCGGGCGGGGATTGTCCCGGCGCGAACGGGACACGGTATTGCTGATTGTCTTCTTTGGTGCCCGTGTGTCCGCGTGTCGGTGGTGTCCGCCCGCGCGTCCCCGTTCTCCGTGTGCCGGGGCGCACGCGCTGGTCGAGGCGGTGCGGCCGGGCGGAACCGGCATGCTCCGGTGCGGCACCGGACGCCCTGCCGCGGACGCGTCGTCCCCGGGAGGGCGGTTCGCCGGAATGAGTACACGATCGGGGCGCATATACGGCCGGGGTGAATTCGTAGTATTGACCCCTTCCCGTGCGGCGAATCACAGTGAGGAATGTCCGCGTTGCCTCCGCGGAGTGCTGTGGCAGGCAGCCCTCCTGCCGGAAATACGGTTCCGACAAGGTAGAGGAAATGCCCGACAGGCGAACGCCGAATTCGTCGTTGCGCAGGTTGCTGGCCGCGGGAGACTGGACGTACGAGGCGCTGGCGCGCGCCGTCAACGCGCTCGGTGCGGAGAACGGCACCTGTCTGCGCTACGACCGCACCTCCGTGGCGCACTGGCTGGCGGGAACCGTCCCGCGCCCGTACGTCAGGGAGTTGATCGCCGAGGCCCTGACCCGCAGACTGCGCCGCCCCGTGACGGCCTCCGATCTCGGCATGGGACCCTGCGAGCCCGGGCCTCCCCTCGACACCCGCCCGCCCGGGGGCGCCCCGTCGGGAGCCGTGGCGCGGCTGACCACCCTGTGCGCGCTGAACGCCGACCCGGCGCGCCGGCCCGTCCTGGAGGAGTGCGTCTACCGAGCCGACGGCCCGGACGGGTCCCCGTGGCAGGACCTGCTCGCCCGCTGCCCGGCGCAGCGCCGGCCCGGCGGCACCCCGGAGCACGAGCGGGAGGTCCGGCACCTCCGGGACGCGGTCGACTTCTTCCACCGCGCCGGGGACCTCGGCGGTCGCCACGCGCAGACGGCGCTCGTCTCGTATCTCCGGGACGACGTGACCACCCGGCTGCACACCGGCCGCTCCGGCGGGCCCCATCCCGCGCTGATGGCCCAGGCCGCCCTGCTGGCCCTCGTACTCGCCGACATGTACGCCGACGACCTCAGGCACGGGATCGCGCAGCAGTACCACCGCGCCGGTGTGCATCTCGCCGCCGAGGCCGGTGACCACCTGGTCGGCGCGGTCGTGCTGAGCGGAATGGGCGCGCACGCGCTCGACGTCGGGCACTGCCGGCAGGCCCTGCGCCTGACGGAGGCGGCGCTGCGCGTCGCTCCGGCCCGCACCCCGCCGGGCACGAGGGCGCTGCTGCTGACCCGGCTGGCGCCGGCCCTGGCGTCCGCGGGGCACCGGGACCGGGCCCTCGCCTCGGTGGCGGAGGCGGAGGAGCACTGCCGCCGGGCCGCGGACGGCGGTACGCCCGGACCGGCCGGGGTCTGTGACTGTTCCCGGGCGCTCTGCGCCTTCGCCAAGGGGCGGACGCTGGCCGCCCTGGGCGACCGCGCGGCAGCGGTCGCCGCCCTGCGGCAGTCCCTGGAACACCGTCCCGCGTCCGCCTGCCGCTGGCGTGCCCTCACCCATGCGGAGATCGCCCGGCTGCTGCTGGCCGACGGCCGTCTGGAGGAGGCGTGCGCCGCCTGGCACCGGTTCCTCGACGACCGTCCCCAGTGGCGCTCCGCCCGCGCCGACCGGGCGCTGGCCGGTCTGCGCCGGGAGTTGCGCGGCCATGCGGCGCATCCGCGGGCCGGCGCGGTCCTCGGCCGTGCGGAGCGCGCCGGGAAACGGCCGTGACGCGGGGGATGCAACGCGTTCAACACCCCGGGCGGGCCGCCGGGGCGTCGCCGCGGCTGCCGGAGCGCACCTATCCGGTGTGGACAACCGCTGACGGCGCCGGTAATACGCACCGCGCGCCGGCCCACCACGACCGGAGGTTCCTCCGTGGGGAAAGCCAAACGCCGTACCAGCCTCAGCAGGTACGTGAGCAGGGTCGTCGACGCCACCGAAGACTTCGTCGACGACGTCCTGGAGAACGCCGACGATCTCGAATGCGATGTCCGGCACAGCTTCAGCAAGGCCCTGGACTGCAAGGACGACGACGACTGGGATGACGACGACGACGGCGACTGGGACGACGACGACTCGCGCGAACCCCGCGGCACCCGGGCCCGGCGCGGCGCGCCCCGCCGTACGGGGAGCACGCGGAGCGGACGCGGGGAGCAGGGCAGGCGGCGCGCGAGCGGCGGCAGCCGGGAGCCCGCGGGCCCGGACCAGCAGGAGGTCGAACGCCTCAGGCGGGAACTCGCCGAACTGGCGGACAAGCTCGCGGATCTGACCGCCGACCGCCGATAGCACGGATGAGCCCGGCGTGGTCGCGCCCGGGGGAGAGGCGGGGACGCTCATGGGCACCAGCCGTGCACGTCTGGTCGCACGCACCGTAGGAGACCTCGTCGGACAGGAGGCCGCCGGCACCTGGCGTTCCCGGCGGCGTCCGGCCGGTGACGGACGGGCTGCCGGGGAGGGACCGGCTCCCGGGGAGGGACCGGCTCCCGGGGAGGGACCGGCTCCCGGGGAGGGACCGGCTCCCGGGGAGGGACCGGCTCCCGGGGAGGGACCGGCTGCCGGAGACGGGCCGGGTGGCGGGGACGGGCCGCGAGCGGGGGAGCGGCGCGCCCGGAACGTGCGCAAGGCGCTGGAGAGCCTCGGCCCCTTCTACATCAAGATCGGGCAGATCCTGGCCACCCGCCCCGACTTCGTACCGCAGAGCATGATCGGCGAGTTGGAGAAGCTGCACGACCAGGCGTCACCGGCGCCCTTCTCCGACTTCGAACCGGTGCTGGCGGACGAACTGGGCCCGGGCTGGGCGCACGGCTTCCGGGACATCGACACCGAACAGCCGCTGGGCACCGCCTCCCTGGCACAGGTCTACCGCGCCGTACGCCGCGACGGCTCGCCCGTGGCCGTGAAGATCCAGCGGCCCGGCGTCGGCGCGGTCGTGGCCGAGGACATGCGGCTGCTGCAGAAGGTCTCCCGGATCGCGGCCAGGGCGGCCCCGCGGTTCAACGACGTCGTCGACATCCGGGCGATACTGGGCGTGGTCTTCGACGCGATGCGCCCGGAACTGGACTACCTCGTCGAAGCACGCAACATGGAGCACGCGCTCGCGGCCAGTGAGGGATTCCAGCACGTCACCGTTCCGCGGGTGCTCACCGCGACACCGCGCGTCCTGGTGCAGAGCCTGGCGCCCGGCTGCTCGATCCGGCACGCCGACCCCGGTGCGTTCCCCGCCCACGAGCGGGAGGCGATCGGACGGGACCTGCTCGCTTTCATGTACCGGGGCTACTTCGTCGACCGGATCTTCCACGGCGATCCGCACGCGGGCAACATCTTCGTGCACCCGGGCGAGCC
Source organism: Streptomyces lycii (assembly GCF_009735685.1). Lineage (GTDB taxonomy): Bacteria > Actinomycetota > Actinomycetes > Streptomycetales > Streptomycetaceae > Streptomyces > Streptomyces lycii. The sequence goes on from NZ_WHPN01000431.1 coordinate 20,692, forward strand.
GGCCACGGTCATCGACTGGGGCATGGTCGGACGCATCGACCGGCCCATGAGCAACAGCATCCTGCTGCTCCTGCTGAACCTCGCCATGAACGACGGCGCGGGCACCGCGCGGGCCTGGATCGACATGGGAAGCTGCACCGGACGGGCTCAGGTGGCCGCCTTCGCCGGGGACATGGCGGCGCTCGTGCCGCAGGTCGCCACCGCCTCGCTGGAGGACCTCAACTTCGGGGTGACGCTGACCGCCGTGCTCCAGCACTCCACCCGGCGCGGGATCCGTACCAGCCCGATGGTGTCGATGCTGGGCAAGTCCTTCGCCAACATCGAGGGCTCGATCCGGCACCTGTGCCCGGAGCTGTCCCTCGTGGAGGTCTTCCGCGAGGAGCTGTCCGGCATCGTCACCGAGCTGATCGGGGAGAACTTCTCCGCCGAGCAGGTCATGCGCACCGCGCTGGAGGTCATCGCGGGAGGCGGTGTGGCGTCCCAGCAGATCCGCGGCATCGCCCGCGACCTGTCGAACCGCGACCTCTCCCTGCGCGTCGGCATGAACCAGCCGCAGGAGTCCCGTCCGGGCTCGCGGCCCTCGGTCGGCCCCAGGGAACTGGCCCTGACGCTCGGCGCCCTGATGCTCTGGCAGCGAAGAGCCCGGCCGTAGGCCTCGGCTCCGTACCGGCCCGGCGGCCGTTGTCGTACCGGCGGGCCTCGGCAGCCGCGCCCGGCCGGCCCCGCCCGGCGCCCGCCGGTACGGACTCCCGGTGCCGTACGGATTCCCGGCTGCCGTACGGAACCGGGGGCGCCGTAGGGATTCCCGGCACCCGTACGCAGCCCCGCCACCCGCTCGTACGCAGCCCCCGACCACCCGTCCGTACGGCAGCTTCGACGCCCGCCCGTACGCAGCCCCGACTCCCGTACCCAGCCCCGCCCCTCGTACGCGGCTCCGACTCCCGTACGCGGCCCCAGCCCCTGAGAAACCCCGCTCGGCCCAGCCCCCGCACGGAGTGACCGATGACCGTCCAACTCGGCATGCCCCCGACCCCCACCACCCCGCCGCGCCGCGCCAGTCGCCAGCTGATGGTCGGCCGGGTCCCCGTCGGCGGCGACGCGCCGGTCTCGGTGCAGTCGATGACCACCACCGTGACCGCCGACGTCAACGCCACACTCCAGCAGATCGCCGAACTCACCGCCGCGGGATGCCAGATCGTCCGGGTCGCCGTCCCCTCCCAGGACGACGCCGACGCCCTGCCCGCACTCGCCGCGAAGTCCCCCGTCCCGCTCATCGCCGACATCCACTTCCAGCCGAAGTACGTCTTCGCGGCCATCGACGCCGGGTGCGCCGCCGTCCGCGTCAACCCCGGCAACATCAAGGCCTTCGACGACAGGGTCCGGGAGATCGCCGACGCCGCTGCCGCCGCCCGGGTGCCCGTCCGGATCGGCGTCAACGCGGGCTCCCTGGACAAACGGCTGCTGGCCAAGCACGGCAGGGCCACTCCCGCCGCCCTGGTGGAGTCGGCCCTGTGGGAGTGCTCGCTGTTCGAGGAACACGGCTTCCGGGACCTGAAGATCTCCGTCAAGCACCACGACCCGATGACCATGATCACTGCCTACCGGATGCTCGCCCGGGCCTGCGACTACCCCCTGCATCTCGGGGTCACCGAGGCCGGACCCGCCTTCCAGGGCACGATCAAGTCCGCCGTCGCCTTCGGTGTCCTGCTCGCCGAGGGCATCGGCGACACCATCCGCGTGTCGTTGTCCGCGCCGCCCGTGGAGGAGGTCAGGGTCGGCGAGCAGATTCTCCAGTCGCTGGGCCTGCGCCCCCGGCATCTGGAGATCGTGTCCTGCCCGTCCTGCGGCCGCGCCCAGGTCGACGTGTACCGGCTCACCGACCAGGTCACCGCCGCGCTGGAGGGCTTCCCGCACCCGCTGCGGGTCGCCGTCATGGGCTGCGTCGTCAACGGGCCCGGCGAAGCCCGGGAGGCCGACCTCGGCGTCGCGGCGGGGAACGGCAAGGGCCAGATCTTCGTCCGCGGCGAGGTCATCAGGACCGTACCGGAGTCGAAGATCGTGGAGACCCTCGTCGAGGAAGCCGTACGGCTCGCCGGGGAGAGCACGGAGGCCGGGGCGAGCGCGGAGACCGGCGAGAGCACGGAGACCGGCGAGAGCACGGAGACCGGCGAGAGCACGGAGACCACGGAGATCCGGGACAGTACGGAGACCGCGGAGACCCGGGAAGGGGCCGCGTCGTGACCGCCGCGCCCACCTGCGAGTCCGGGCTGGACGGCGTACCGGCCGCCGTCGACGCCGTACTGGAGGACTTCCTCGGCGCGAAGGCCCGTGTCACCGGCCTGCCCTGCCTGCCCGAGGTCGCGCGCCTGCTCAAGGACTTCCTGGCGGGCGGCGGCAAACGGCTGCGGCCCCTGCTGTGCTGCTGCGGATGGCGGGCGGCGGGCGGGGAGGAACTGGCGCCGGTGCTGCCCGCCGCCGCCTCGCTGGAGCTGTTCCACACCTTCGCCCTGATCCACGACGACCTCATGGACCGCAGCGACACCCGCCGCGGGCGTCCCACCGTCCACCGTTCGCTGGCCGCCGGCCTGCGCGGCCGGGCACACCGCGTGGACGCGGAGCGGTTCGGCACCAACGGGGCGGTGCTCCTCGGCGACCTCGCCATGGTCTGGTCCGACGAACTGCTCCACACCGCCTGGCCGGAGACCGCGACCCCCGCCGCCCGCCCGGTGCTGGAGCGGATGCGCAGCGAGGTGATGTACGGCCAGTACCTCGACCTGCTGGCCGGCACCCGGTTCGGCGGCGGGCTCGACGGCCCGCTGACCGTCATCCGCTACAAGACCGCCAAGTACACGGTGGAACGCCCCCTGCAACTGGGCGCCGCCCTGGCCGGCGGCGGGCGGGCCGTCCTGGACGCGTGCAGCGCCTACGGGATCCCGCTGGGCGAGGCGTTCCAACTGCGCGACGACCTGCTCGGGGTGTTCGGGGACCCGGCGGTGACCGGCAAGCCGTGCCTGGACGACCTGCGCGAGGGCAAGTACACCGTGCTGCTGGCCCTCGCCGTCGAGCGGGCCGACCGGCGGCAGCAGCGCGTGCTGCGGGACCTCGTGGGCGACCCCGGGCTGGACGAGCGCGGGGCCGGGGCCGTCCGCGCCGTGCTCACCGCCACCGGGGCGGCCGACCGGGTCGAAGGCATGATCACCGCTCGGCGGCGGCAGGCGCTGCTCGCCCTCGAACACTCCCCGTTCCCCTCCGCCGTCCGCGGCACGCTGCGCCGGCTCGCCACCACCGCCACTGTGAGGAACGCATGACCACCGACCACCGGCCGTCCGCCCTGACCGAGAACGGCCGCCCGTCCGCCGCCGTGCCCGCGACCGACGGGCCGTCCGCCGCCGTGAGCACCGGCCACCGGCCGTCCGCCGCCGTGACCACCAACGGCCGCCCGTCCGCCGCCGTGCCCGCGACCGACGGGCCGTCCGCCGCCATGACCGCCGGCGACCCGCCGTCCGGCACCACGGCAGCCGGCGACCGGCCGCCCCTCCCCGGCCCCCCGGCCTCCCTCCGGCGGCGCGTGCTGCTCGCCGCGCCGCGCGGCTACTGCGCCGGGGTGGAGCGCGCGGTGCGCACCGTGGAACGCGCCCTGGAGATCCACGGCGCACCCGTCTACGTCCGCCGGCAGATCGTCCACAACACCCATGTCGTACGCACCCTGGAGGCGCGCGGCGCGGTCTTCGTGGAGGAGACCGACGAGGTGCCGGAGGGCGCCACCGTGATCTTCTCGGCGCACGGTGTCGCGCCGTCGGTCCACACCCGCGCGGCCGAACGCCGGCTCACCGCCGTCGACGCCACCTGCCCGCTGGTGACCAAGGTGCACCAGGAGGCCCGGCGGTTCGCCGAGGACGGTTACGACATCCTGCTCATCGGCCACGAGGGACACGAGGAGGTCGTGGGCACGATGGGCCACGCCCCCGGCGGGATCCACCTGGTGGACGGGCCGGACGACGTACGGAACGTGGAGGTCCGCGACGCGAGCCGGGTGGCCTGGCTGTCCCAGACCACGCTGTCGGTGGACGAGACCATGGAGACCGTCGCCCAACTGGAGCGGCGCTTCCCGGCGCTGACCGGACCGCCCAGCGACGACATCTGCTACGCGACACAGAACCGGCAGCTGGCGGTCAAACGGATGGCAGCGGAGGCCGGGTTGGTGATCGTGGTCGGCTCCCGGAACTCCTCCAACTCGGTGCGTCTGGTCGAGGTCGCGCTCCAGGCCGGGGCCGCCGCGGCCCACCTGGTCGACGGCCCGGAAGGGCTCGCCGAGTCCTGGCTGAGCGGCGTGACCACGGTCGGGGTGACGAGCGGCGCCTCGGTGCCGGAGGTGCTCGTCGACGGTGTGCTCGACAGGCTCGCCGAGTCCGGCTTCGAGGACGTCGGCGTGGTCCGGGTCGCGGACGAGCGGCAGCGCTTCGCCCTGCCGCGCGAACTGCGGCAGCCGTGACCGGGGCCCGCGCGGGAGCACCCGTGAACACCGCGTCCCTCGGCATGCTTCCGTTCTACTGCCCGCTCGAATCCGCGGTCCATCCCGGTCTCCGCGAGGCCGAGCGGCGTGCCGTCGACTGGATCGACCGGCTGGGGTTCTGCCCGACGGAGGCCGAGCGTCGCGCGGTGCTCGCCTCCCACAGCGCCGATTTCTACGCCCGGTTCGCGCCGGAGGCCGACCCCGAGCGGCTGTGGATCACGGCCTGCTGGGTGTACTGGGGTTTCGCGTTCGACGACGCGCGCTGCGACGAGGGCGAACTGAGCAGCGACCCGGCGCGGTTCGCGGCCATGGCCGGCCGGGTCCAGCGCGCCCTGGAGGTCCCGGGTCCGTACCCGTGCGCCGACCGGTACGCCGCCGCCGCGCACGACCTGGGGGAACTCTTCCGGGGCTGCGCCACCCCGCTCCAGGTCGGCCGCTTCGTCCGGGCCCACCGCGGCTGGCTCTCCGGGGTGCAGTGGCAGGTGGGCAACGCCGCGCGCGGCCGACTGCCCGATCTGGACGAGTACATCGTCATGCGGCTCCACTCGGCGGGGGGCGAGCCGACCTACGCGATGCTGGAGATCGCCAACGGCGCGGAGGTCCCGGCGCGCGAGATGGACACCCTCGCGGTGACCGCGCTGACCGAGATGGCCGTCTTCGTCGCCGCGATGGACAACGACCGGCATTCCTTCGCCAAGGAGAGGAACCGGGGACAGACCGACCAGAACTTCCTGAGCGTCCTGCGGCAGCGGCACGGTCTCACACCGGAACAGGCCCTGTACGAGGGGGTCGCCCTGCGGGACCGCGTGCTGTGCCGCTTCCTCGCCGTGCGCGAGCGCGTCCTCCGCCGGGGAAGCCAGGAATTGCGCCGCTACCTCACCGATCTCGGGCACGGCATCCGCGGCAACATCGAGTGGGGCTTGCGCGTTCCCCGCTATCTCGCCCGCTCCGGCGGCCCCGGTGACGGCCCCGGTGGCGGCCCCGCGGGCACCGCTTCCAGGACGACGGCCGACGACTGGGCCGAGAGGCCCCTCGACGGGAGCGCGGGGCCGCCGGTGCTCGCGCCCTCGATCGCCTGGTGGTGGGACGACAGCCTGCTGCGGCCGGACCGCCCGTGGTAGCGCACCGGCCGGGGTGGTCCGTGGCGACGCACCGGACAGGGCGGTCCGTGGTGGCGCACCCGGCGGGTCCGGCTCGTGGCGGCACCACACGGAGGCCGCTCGTGGTGGCGCGCACGCCGAGGCCGCTCGGGGTGGCGCATGCGAAGGGACTCGCTCGTGGCGGCGCATGCTGAAGGGACTCGCTCGTGGCGGCGCATGCTGAAGGGACTCGCTCGTGGCGGCGCATGCTGAAGAGGCCCGCTCGTGGCGGCGCATGCTGAAGAGGCCCGCTCGTGGCGGTGGACTCGCGGGGTTTCCTCGTGGCGGTGGGCTCTCGAGGTCAGGTCTCGCTCGTGGCGGTGCGCTCGTGGCAGCGCCCCCGGCTCGGACCGGTGTCGCGCGCCGGCCGGACCGTCCGGGGTGTCGCGCACCGCCTGACGGCCGGGGTGAGGCCCACCGGTGTGGGCCTGCCCCGGTGCCCCGAACCGGTGCCCCGCCCCGGTGCCCCGCCCCGGTGCCCCGCCCCGGTGCCCCGCCCCGGTGCCCCGCACCGGTGCGTGCGGAAGCCCCGGTTCTCTCGCCTTCGCCCGCACCGCCGTGTGATAGTCGGCGGGCACCGGAGCCTCGACGGGCGCACTCCTGACGGCGGGACCGGTGAGGATTCGTACGGGCAGGTGCGGATCGGTACGGGTACACGGTCCGTACGGGCCGAAGCGGTCCGTACGGAGCGGAGCGGACGAGGAGCGGCCTGGCGTGGGCGAACGGGCGTGGGAAGGGCGGCTGGCGGACGCGCTGACCGGGGCCGGACCGCCCGCGCTGCTGCTGGTCGAGGGAGCCGCCGGCATGGGCAAGAGCAGGCTGGCCCGGCGGCTGTCCGCGACGGCGGCGGCACGGGGCGCGCCACGGCTGGCCGTCACCTTCCGCCCGTCGGGCGCCGTCGTGGTGTCCCGCGCGAGAATCCCGGGCTCCCGGGACGGCGCGGGGTGCGGTGCCCGGCCGGCGGAGAACCGCCGGAGGGCGGGCGGCCCGGCCCCGGCGAGTGCGGAAGGCCCCGGAAGCCCAACAAGCCCAACAAGCCCCGCAAGCCCGGCGGGCCCGCCGTGCCCGCCGGCGGCCGGGGCGACGGCGGGCACGGGAACGGGCACGGGCACGGGCACAGGAACGGGCACGGCAGCCGCCGGACCGGGAGCAGCCGTGGGACCCGGGGCAGCCGCCGGACCGGAAGCAGCCGCCCGACCAGGAGGACCCACCCGACCGGGAGTGCCCACGGGGCCGGAAGCAGCAACGGGCACGCGGGCAGCCGCAGTCGCGGGAGCGACCGCCGGACCGGGAGCAGCCGCTCGACCAGGAGGACCCACCCGACCGGGAGTGCCCACGGGGCCGGAAGCAGCAACGGGCACGCGGGCAGCCGCAGTCGCGGGAGCGACCGCCGGACCCGAAGCGGTCGCGGCCACCGGATCAGTCGCCGACCCGGGAGCCACCACGCGCGTGGGAGCCACCACGCGCCCGGAAGCGGCCACGGCCCCGAAAGCCCCCACCGCCCCGGGAGCACGCAAGGACGCGGAAGCGGCCACAGCTCCCGCAGCAGCCACGGCCGCAGGAGCACCCACAACTCCCACAGCACCCACAACTCCCGCAGCGGCCACGGCCCCCGGCGCAGCCGCCGCCCGCGACCTCGAAGCGGCGCTCGCCTCGGTCCGTCCGGGACTCCTCGTCGCCGAGGACGTACAGCACGCGGACGAGCACTGCCTGACGGTGCTGCGCAACCTGTTGCGCGAACCCCCCGAGCGGTTCGCGGCCGTGCTGACGTACCGGCCGGAGGACCTGAGCGGCTCCGGGCTGCTGCTGGGGCGGGCGGTGGACTACCCGGCGCGGCTGTCGGTGACGCGCTGCGCGCTGGAACCGCTCGACGAACGCGGGGTGCGCGCCCTCGCCGACGAATTCCTGGGCGTCGAACGCTGCTCCGTGGAGCTGGTCGCCCGGCTGCTCCGGCGGTCCGCGGGCGTCCCGCAGGTGCTCGTCGACCTGCTGTGCGCGCTGCGCGACGCGGGCCCGGGCCGCGACCGCTTCACGGTCCGGGACGTGGACGCGGCAGGGGTCCCGGTCCGGCTGGCCGAGTCCGTCCTCGGTCGCACGGCGGCCCTCCCGGAACCGCACCGCCCGGTCGTCTGGGCGGCCGCGGTGCTGGGCCGGCCGTCGGACGCGCGCGACCTGTCCGCCGTCGCGGGACTGCCCGAGGAGGCCGCGCGGGAGGCGCTCGTCGCGGCGCTGGCGGCGTCGGCGCTCCAGGAGACGGACGAGGGCCGGTACGGCTTCGCGGTGCCGCTGGCCGCATCGGCCGTCCACCGGCACCTGCCCGGCCCGGTCCGGGAACAGCTGCACCGGCGGGCCGCCGCCGTGCTCACCGCCCGCGAACCGGTGCCCTGGGCCCGGGTCGCCCGCCACTGGCGGGGCTGCGGCCGCACCGAGGAGTGGCTGCGCGCCACGGAGCGGGTCGCCGACGGCGAGGGCGGGGGCACCGTGACCGACGACGAGACCGCCGTCGCCCTGCTGGAACAGGCGCTGGACGAGGGCGGCGGCCCCCCGCGGCGGCGCGCGCGGCTGGCGCTGGCGCTCGCCCGGGGCGCGACGCTCGGGCTGCGTACGGAGGAGACGGTCCGCGCGCTGCGCCGGATCGTCGCCGACACGTCGCTTCCGCTCCCGGACCGGGGCGAGATACGCCTCGAACTCGGGCTGCTGCTGCACAACCAGAAGCGGCGTTTCACCGAGGGCCGGGACCAGGTGGGCTGTGCCGTCGGCGAGCTGTCCGAACGGCCGGTGCAGGCGACCCAGGCGATGGCGGCGCTGGCCAACCCGTTCTTCCCCGGAGCCTCCCTCGCCGAGAACCGGCACTGGCTGCGGCGGGCGGAGCGGACGGCCGCCGCGGCGGGGGACGACACGGCCCGCACCGCGGCCGCCGCGATCCGGGCCACCCTGCTCGTCGCCACCGGCGATCCGGAAGGCTGGGAGCTGGTGGAGCGGCTGCCGCGCGACAGCCCCGGTCCGGCGGGCCGGCAGCAGGTGGCGCGCGCCCTGTGCAACACCGCGAGCGCGGCGGTCCATCTCGGCCACCACCGGCGGGGCGCCGAACTGCTCGGTGAGGGACTGGAACTGGCGGCCCGCAGCGACGCCCCGTTCCTCGAACGGGTCGGACGGGGCACGGCCCTCTTCCGCGACTGGCTGACGGGTTCCTGGGCCGGGCTGGCGGAACGGTGCACGGCGGTCCTCGCGGAGGACGGCACCGCGAACGAGGCCCGGGTCGTGCTCGCCCTGCTCGCGCTGGCCCGGGGCGAGTGGCACACGGCCGGGGACCGGCTCCCGCCGGGCGGCCCGCCCTCCTTCGACGGCTGTGAGGTCCCCGTGGCGACGACGGCGGCCGGAGTCCACATCCGGTTGCTGCTGGCCCGGGAGGACACCGGGGCCGCCGCCTCGGCCGCCGCGTCGGCGTGGACGTGGCTCGGCGGGAAAGGGGTGTGGGCCTGGGGCGCCGAACCGGCGCCCTGGGCGGTCGAGGCGCTCGTCCGCGCGGGACGCCGTACGGAGGCGGGGCGGCTCGTGGCCGAGTTCGCCGACGGCCTCGACGGGTGCGACGCCCCCGCGGCGCGGGCGGCGCTGCTGCACTGCCGTGCCGTGCTCGCGGAGGCCGACGGCGAACCGGCGCGGGCGCTGGGGCACTTCAGGGCGGCCGGTGCGGCCTACGGCCTGCTGGCCTACCCCTATGCGCGGGCGCTGACGTCCGAGGGCGCCGGCCGCTGTGCCTTCGCGGCCGGCGCCCCGGTGGAGGAGGCCGTCGCGGAACTCACCGGCTGCGTCGAGCGGCTGAGCCGGCTGGGCGCGTCCTGGGACGCCGCCCGTGCCCGGGCGACCCTGCGGGCCCACCATCCCGGTGCCGGGCGGCGCCCGCGCGGGCGTCCGGCGTACGCGGAGCGGCTGTCGCCGCGCGAGGCCGAGGTCGCGGAGCTGGCGGGCCGCGGACTGACCAACCGGGAGATCGCGAGCACTCTGCATCTGTCACCGCGCACGGTGGAGCACCACGTCTCGCGGGCGATGCGCAAGCTGGGCGTGGGGCTGCGGCAGGAGTTGGCGGGACGGGTGCCGCGGGACGACCCGGGCGGCGCGGGGCCGGTACCGCCCGGGTGACCCATGCCGTACGGGCCTGGTACCGCCGGGGTGAATCCACGCCGTACGAGGCCGGTACCGCCGGGGTGAATTCACGCCGTACCGTACGGGCCCGCACCGGCCGGGACGACTCATGCCGTACGGGGCCGGTGCCGCAGGGGTGAATCCACGCCGTACGGGACCCGCACCGCCCGGATGCATCGGCGCCGTACGGGCCCGCACCGCCCGGATGGCCCACGCCTCACGAGGCCGCACCTCCCGGCTGCCCGCACGCCGTACGGGCCCGTGGCACGGCACCTCCGGTCCTGCCGCGTCCGCCGTCAGCAGATCGTCGGGCGCATGACCTCGTAGGCGCTGGCCCAGTTCATGCAGCCCGCGGCGGAGTGCGGGTGCCACTCGTGCCCGAACTCGTGCGCGGCGAGCAGGGCGAAGTCGCCCACCCGGGTGGACAGCATGATCATGCGGCCCGGGCCGTAGTTGCACCCCACGGCGTTCACCGTGCCGAAGCAGTCCGCGATGTAGCCGTTGGTGCACTCCACCGGCTTGCCGCTGCCGGGCGTCTCGGTGGCGCCCTGCCAGTAGTTGGCGCCCTGCCGGATCAGATGCTCGACCCCGCCGCAGGACGGCATGATCTGGTAGCCCCAGGCCGCCGTCCGCACGCCCTCGGCGGCCCCGGAGGTGCCGTCGGCGAGCTGTGCGGCACCGGTCGTGCCGGTGCCGCCGGCCGAGCCGCCGGCAGCCCGCGCGGCCGACGGGCGCGGGGCGTCGGAGCTTTCGGCCGCGCCGGCCGTGAGCGGCGTGGCGGCGGTCAGGGCGAGCGCCAGGGCGGCGGCTCCGGTGAATGTCCGTATGGATGTGCGCATGACAAATCTCCTGGGTGGGGGGAGCGGCGGGAGGCGTGCCGGCGGGTACCGGCCGTGCCGCACGGCGCCGCGGAAGAGGACGGGCCCGGGACGCGAGCCCGTACGCCGAAAGCTACGCGCGGCCTCTGTCCGTGCCTATACGGACCCGGGCAGCCACGGATACCCAAACAAAGGCACCGGTCCCTGCCGGGGCAGGCGCCCCCGCACCGGCGGGGCTATTGGTGCCGGTCGGGCGCCCGGAAACCGGAGGTGGGCACGGCGGGAGGGCTCGGGCCACGGTGCTGGCCGGCGTGGCCGGGCCACCGCTCCCGCCGCGGGCGCTGTCACACGGGGCGCATGTGTGCCCTTGTGCGCCCCCTGTTCATCCGACACTCTTTCGACCGGCGGAGCGCCGCTGGACCGGCGGCAGGCCGCCGTGCCCCCTGCCGGCCTGTCACGCCGGCCCCGGGCACCCCCACTTGCGCACCACTTCGGAGAAGGAACTCTCGACATGGCAGCGTTACCCAACACCCGGCACACCCGATGGAGAGCGGCCGCCGTCGCCGCCTGCGGTACGGCACTGGCTCTCGGAGCCCTTGTCGCACTGCCCGCCACCGCGGACGCGACGGCCGAGGGCCGGATACTCAACGCCGGGGCACCCGGGGCGATCGACGGCAGCTACATCGTCGTGCTGGACGAGGACGCGCCCGCCGCGGACTCGCGGCAGGGACGGGCACTGGCCGAACGGCACGGCGGCGAGATCGCCACCACCTACCGGGCCGCGCTCAACGGCTACGCCGTCGAACTCACCGAGCGGGAGGCGAGGAAGCTCGCCGCCGACCCCGCCGTGGCGTCCGTGGAGCCGAACACGGTCGTCAGGGCGCTCGACACCGACCAGGCCGACCCGCCGTCCTGGGGCCTGGACCGGATCGACCAGCAGGCGCTGCCCCTCGACGGCAGCTACACCCACCCCGAGTCCGCGGGCAAGGGCGTGACCGCGTACATCATCGACACCGGGATCCGGATCAGCCACGCGGACTTCGAGGGCCGGGCCTCGTACGGCTACGACGCCGTGGAGGGCGACACCACCGCCGACGACGGCGTGGGCCACGGCACCCATGTCGCCGCCACCGTCGCCGGCGCGGAGTACGGGGTCGCCAAGCAGGCGAACGTCGTCGCCGTCCGGGTGCTCGACGAGAACGGTTCCGGCACCGCTGCCGGTGTCATCGCCGGGGTCGACTGGGTCACCGAGAACGCCGTGAAGCCCGCGGTCGCCAACATGAGCCTGGGCGGCGGCGCCAGCGACGCCCTCGACGACGCGGTGCGCAAGTCCATCGCCTCGGGCGTCGGTTACGCGGTCGCGGCGGGCAACTCCGGCATCGACGCCTCGAACTCCTCCCCGGCCCGGGTCGGCGAGGCCGTCACGGTCGGCGCGACGACCCGCGCCGACGTCCGCGCGAGCTATTCGAACTTCGGTCCGGCGCTGGACCTCTTCGCGCCGGGCTCCTCAATCACCTCCGCCGTGAACGGCAGCGACACCGCCAGCGACACGGCCTCGGGCACCTCGATGGCGTCCCCGCACGTCGCCGGTGCCATGGCGCTGCATCTGGCCGACCACCCCACGGACACCCCGGCCCAGGTCGCCGACGCGCTGCTGGGCTCGGCCGTCACCGGTGCGGTCAAGGGCAACACGAACGGGGACGGCTCACCGGACCGGCTGCTGCACGTCGGCTCCGGCACGGGCGGCGAGGACGGCGGCGGTGAGGACTCCGGCGGCGAGGAGGAACCGCTCGGCCCCCGCTTCGAGAACAGCGACGACTACACGATCGCGGACCGCGGCAGCGGCGAGTCGCGGATCACCGTCAGCGGCGTCACCGGCCGGGCGCCCGCCGACCTCTCCGTCGAGGTCGACATCGAACACAGCTGGACCGGTGACCTCGCCATCGAACTCGTCGGACCGGGCGGCACGGTCCATCCGCTGAAGGCGAGCGGACCGGGCACCGGGGCCGGGAACCTGAAGGCCGCCTACACGGTCGACGCGTCCGCCGAGCCCGCAGACGGAGTCTGGACGCTGCGCGTGCACGACGAGTACGAGCAGGACACCGGCTTCATCAACTCCTGGGCGCTGCAGTTCTGACCGGCGCCGCGGCAGCAGGCATGGTCCGGGGGTGCGCCGGGGCATGAGCCGCGCCCGGGCGGGCCCGCGCTGTGGGCGGGCCCGCCCGGGCGCTTCCGTGAAAGCGGCGCCGCGGGCGGTGAGCCGGCGGACGGGCAACTGGCCGGTGAGCCGTCGGACGGGCAGATGGCGGGGAATCAGTGGACGGGCAGATGACGAACAGTCAGCGGACGGGCAGGTGGTACGAGAACGTGAAGCGGTCGGCCGGGACCACCACGTCCGCCGTCTCCACGGGCCGCCCCGAGGCGTAGAAGGTGCGCGACACGGCCAGCACCGCCCGCCCGGGCACCCCGCCCAGCGCCAGGGTCTCCTCGGCCAGCCCGGGCCGCGCCCCGACCTCTTCCTGGACGTTGTCCACGATCACGTCGATGGCGGCCATCCGCTCGACCACCCCGCAGCCGGCCAGCGGCCCCTCCTCGGGCAGCATCACCGGCGTGCGCCCCGTGAGCGCGAGGGGCTCCCAGGAGGTGGTGAGCATCATCGGCTCGCCCTCCGTGCGGTACAGATAGCGGGTGCGCATCACGCGGTCACCCGGTTCGATCCCGAGCCGGGCGGCGGTCTCGGCCGTCGCGTCCTCCTGCTCGCTGTGCGACTCCCAGGTCCCCTTGACCCGCTCGTCGGCCTGCTCCTGGCGGAACGGGGTGCGGTCGTCGGCCGAGCGATAGCCGGACCGGACGATGCCCCGGAGGGTGCCGCGCTCGCGGACATACGTCCCCGAGCCGGACCTGCCCTCGACGAGGCCCTCCGCCATCAGCACCTTGCGGGCCTCGAGGGCGACGGTGTCGGAGACGCCGTACTGCTCGCGGATCCGGGCCTGGGAGGGGAGCCTCGTGTGCGGCGGCAGGGCGCCGTCGACGATCTTCTGACGCAGGTCGCCGGCGACGCGGAGATACGCAGGCTGCTCACCGAAAGGCACGTGCCCCTCCCAACGGGTTGACATTCTGCAACAGCGTGGCAACCCAGAGTTGGCCCCGCAAGTCCAGGCCAAAGTTTCACCTGATGTGATGTTCTTGGCCCCCGCCAGGCATAAAGAGAAGCGGGAGGGGAACACGATGAGTTTTCCCCGCCGTCCTCTGCCGCCCCGCGCGTCGCTCGCTGTGACGGCCCGCGCGCTGCCGGGCGGGTGGCTTGATGCGTGCCTCATCGTAAAAATCCGTATCCGCTCCGTAAGGGTCGGGCGTACGCTCGGGCATATGCGGATTGCGGTTTCCTCAGAGGTCGGGACCCCGGGCACCGGCGTACGCCCCCGGACGGGAGAGGTGGGGCGATGAGCGACAGCGGCGCCGGGCTTCCCTGGCTCGTCATACGCGAGGACGGCAACGGAAACCGCTACCGCGTGGGGAGCTACGGCACCCGCGCCGAGGCGGAGAAGGCCGCCGCGCGGCTCGGCGGCGAGCGGCACGGCGGCGGGGCCGGCGAGCAGCTGTACGTGGTCGAGCGCGTGGGCCGCCGCGGCTGAAGACCTCCCGTACGCCCCCGAGCCGGAAGCCCGGCGCCCACCGCCCGGCGAACCGCGCCCACCGCCCGGCGCGGACCCGGCCCGGCCCGCCTCGGCCCGACTCTGCGCGGACCCGGTCCTGACCCGGGTCTGACCCGGCGCGGCGCTCCCGTCCGCCGCCGCGGCCCGACAGCCCGCCCGCCGCCCGCGGCCGACGGCCCCGCTTCGCTCAGCCTGCCCCGCCGTGTTCCGCCTGTGCGCCGCGACTGCCCGCCCCGCCCGCCTGTTCTTCCGCGCCTGGCGCTCTGCCCGCCGGATCCCGTCACGGCCCGCCTGTCCGCCGCCCTCCGCGGCCCGGCCCGGCATCCCGCCGCACCCCGGCCGCCGCTCACCGCGCGGGCGGAGTGCCCCGTCTGACGGGTCACCGGCGCCCGGCAGGGGCACCGACCCGGCAGTCCGCTGCGCCGTTCGGGGCACTGTCACCCCCGTGATGCGATAACCGGACCATGCCATCGGGTATGGGGTCAACACAGGACAATCCATCCGATAAGCAAATGGCAGCTGTCCGTGCCGGGTGGATGACCCGCCCCTCGGTCTGGAAGTGGTCGGTGTGAGCGACATCGCAGGGACCTCCGGTCCGGCTACGCCTGTCTCCCTCCGCCGTGAACCACCACCGGAGGAGGAACGGGCCGCCGAATGGAGCTTCCCGGCCGAGCCGGACGCCGTACGCAACGCCCGGGCCCTCACCCGCGCCACCCTGGACGCCTGGCAGCTGAACGCCGTGGCGGACGTGACCGTACTGCTGGTCAGTGAGCTGGTCACCAACTCCCTGCGTTACGCGAGCGGCCCGATCGGAGTCCGTATGGAGCGCACCCGGAACCACACCCTGGTCGTCGAGGTGTCCGACCCGCTGCCCGACCCTCCGCTCACCCGCACCGCCGCCCCCGACGACGAGGGCGGCCGCGGACTGCACTTGGTGGCCTGCGCCTCCCGCCGCTGGGGTACCCGTCGGGGAAGGACGGGGAAAACAGTGTGGTTCGAGCTGGGCCTCTCCGGTTAGGAGACAGGAGGCAGTGCTGATCACGCCCGATTCAACAGTTGAAACCGTGCTGTGATCGTGAAGGCCGTGTTCCGGATGGCTGTGGTGCTGGATACTCGGCGCAGGCCGGTCCGGGCAAGGTGAGCTGGAGGGGACGGGCGCGTGAGCGAAATACCAGCGGGGCCGGAGCCGGCCTCCGAGACAACCGGCATGCCGATGTGGCAGGCCAACCCGCCCGGATCGATCTACGACTACATCCAGGTCGCGTCGTTCTCGCTGGGTCCCGACGGACGCATCGACCAGTGGAGCCGGCGGGCCGCCGAGCAGCTGGGCATCCCGGCCTGCGACGCGGTCGGCAAGGACCCGGTCACCGCCTTCGTCCCCTCGCACCTGCGCGCCGTCGGACACCGGACGGTCGAGGACATCATGGACGGCCGGGAGTGGGTCGGCCTCGTACCGTTCCGCACCGGCTCCGCGGCCGGCGACGCCGAATCGCACGGCGTCGCCGAGCTCTACGTCATGCCGAGCGACACCGGGGACGGGAAGCGGGGCGCGCTCTGCATCGTCGTCAACGTCCGCGCCCTGCGACGCATCGAGACCGACCTCGCCGTCTCACAGGCGGTTTTCGGTCAATCTCCGAACGGCTTCATGCTCTTCGGACCCGATCTCAGGCTGCTGCGGGTCAACGAACGCTTTGCCACCGTCTTCGGCGGCACCCCCGACTCCCACCGCGGCCGCGTCCCCGCCGACTATCTGCCGCGCGGGGAGGCCGAGCGGATCGACGCCGCGCTCCGCCAGGTGCTGGAGACGGGCAACGCCCTGACCGACCTCCAGCTCGTCGGCCACCCCTCCGGCGACCAGGAGTTGCACCGCTGGAACGTCAACCTCTTCCGGCTGCACAGCGCGTCGGGACGCCCCATCGGCGTCGCCGGGCTCGGCACCGACATCACCCGCCGGCGCAACGCCGAACGGGAGGCCGCCAGCGCCCGGCGGAACCTCGCGCTGCTCAACGCCGCCGGTGCCCGGATCGGCAACTCCCTCGACCTGGAGACCACCGCCCGCGAGCTGCTCGACGTCGCCGTGCCGCAGTTCTGCGACCTGGCCGCCGTCGACCTCTTCCAGGGCCTGCTGCGCGGCGACGAGGCCCCGCTCACCCCCGGCATCGGCCGCGAACCGGCGCCCGGGCTCGCCGACGGCAGCGCCGAGCTGCGCCGGGTCGCGTTCGCCAGCGCCGTGTCGGACGCCCCCCTCGGCCTCTCCGGGCGCACCCCCGGGCTGGGCGGCGAGCACACGGCCGGCGGCACGGAGGCCGCGGGCGCGGCGGAGGCGGCCGGGGCGGGCCCGGGCCCCGTGCAGGTCGGCGCGGTCCACCGCTATCCCTTCGACTCGCCCTGCGCCGACGCCCTGCGCACCGGCCGCCCGCGCGTCGTACCGGGCCGGGACAGCGACGACCGGCCCGAGCTGGGCGCCGTCGTGCAGTCCACCCTGGCCGTGCCGATGATCGCGCACGACACGGTGGTGGGGATGGCGCAGTTCTCCCGGACGAAGGGCAGCGAGCCGTTCGGCGAGCGGGACACCGCGCTGGCCGTCGAACTCGCCTCGCGCGCCGCGGTCTGCATCGACAACGCCCGCCTCTACCGCCGGGAGCACGAACGGGCGCTGATCCTCCAGCGCAGCCTGCTGCCGCCCGGCGACCCCGAGGCCGCGGGCCTCGACATCGCCTGCCGCTATCTGCCGGGGACCACGGCCACCGAGGTCGGCGGCGACTGGTTCGACGTCATCGAACTCCCCGGGCACCGTACGGCGCTGGTCGTCGGCGACGTCATGGGGCGCGGGCTGCGGGCAGCTGTGGCGATGGGCGAACTCCGCACGGCCGTGCGCACCCTGGCGATGCTCGACCTGGAGCCGGCGGAGGTCCTCTCGCACCTCGACGAGATCGCCCGCGGGCTGGCGGCCCCCGCCGGCTCGCACGGCGTGGCCCCGGCCGGGGCCCGCGGCGCACGCTCCACTCGGGGCGCCGCCGACGACCTGTCCGAGGTCTACCTCGCCACCTGCGTCTACGCCGTCTACGACCCGGTGACCCGGCGCTGCACCATCGCCAACGCCGGGCACCTGCCGCCCGTCCTCGTCGAGCGCGGCGAGCCCGCACTGATGATGGAGGTGCCGACCGGGCTGCCGCTGGGCGTGGGCGGCGAACCGTTCGAGGAGATCGAGGTCGAGCTGCCGGACGGGGCGCTGCTGGCGCTCTACACCGACGGCCTCGTGGAGTCCCGGGACCACCCGCTGGACGAGGGCCTCGCGGCGTTCCGGGCCGCCCTGACCGACCAGAGCCGCCCCCTGGAGGACGTCGCGGACCATGTCCTGGGGACCCTCGACACCCATCACGGCGAGGACGACACGGCGCTGCTGATGGCCCGGGTGCAGGGGCTCCCGGCCGAGGCCGTCGGCGACTGGACGCTGCCCCGGGACCCGCAGTCGGTCTCCCGCGCCCGTGAGCTGGCCCGCGACCAGCTGGTGGGCTGGGGCCTGGAAGCCCTGGTCGACACCACGGAGCTGCTGGTCAGCGAGCTGGTCACGAACGCCCTGCGGTACGGCGAGGGCGACATCCGGCTGCGGCTGCTGAGGGACCGCACGCTGGTCTGCGAGGTGTGGGACGGCGGACTGGTGCAGCCGCGCCGCCGGCGCGCGCGGGTCACCGACGAGGGCGGCCGCGGGCTCCAGTTGGTGGGCCTGCTCAGCAACAGCTGGGGCAGCAGGCGGACCCCGCGCGGCAAGACGGTCTGGTTCGAGCTGGCGCTGCCGGGCGACGAGAACCCGGCGGCGGATCCGGTGGAGGCGCTGCTCAGCCTGTACTGACCGGGCGGTTCCGGCCCGCACGGAACGACCCGGAACGGCCCGGCCCGTGGCACCCGTACGGTAGGGGCCCGCTCGTGGCACCCGTACGGAAGCGGCCGGCCCGTGGCGCCGGTACGGCACGGGTCCGCCTGTGGCGCCCGTACGGAAGCGGTCGGCCGGGGCAACGGCGGGCGGGGGACGGGGCGGGGCCCGTGCCCCCGCCCGGCCGGAGTCCGTCTCACATCCCGGAAAAGGGATTCAGACGGTGAATGCGGCCTCCCCGCCCGCCGGCGCCGAAGGGCGGGCCCCGGCCGGCTCCGGCGCCGGGCAGCCGCAGCTCGCCCGGCGGACCTGACGCACCGGCAGCACCAGCGACACCGGCTCCCGGTCCCGCTCCGCCAGCCGCCGCACCAGCAGCTCCGCGGCCTGCTCGCCGAGGCGCCGCATCGGCTGCCGTACGGTCGTCAGCGCCGGCCGTGCGAGCCGGCCCGGCGGGATGCCGTCGAAGCCCGTCACGGCGAGGTCGGCGGGCACCCGCACCCCGCGGAGCCCCAGTGTGCGCAGCGCCCCGACGGCCATCTGGTCGTTCGCGAACAGCACGGCGGTCGGGCGCTTCCCGGTCCCCTCCAGCAGTGCCCGGGCGGTCTCCGGCCGCCCGCCCGGGTCATCGCGCCGCACAGCGCCGGGGCCCCCGGAACCGGCAGTCCCGCGTCCCGCAGCGCGTCCTGGAAGCCGCGGAAGCGGGCCCGCGCGTCGGGGGGCCCGTCTCGTCACCGACGAAGGCGAGCCGCCGGTGCCCGTGGTCCGCGATCAGATGGCGGGCCGGCTCCCGTGCGCCGGTCCGGTTGTCGGCCCCGATGTGGTCGAGGTGGTCCGCCCCGCGCGGCCCGGCGAGCAGCACGGCCGGCAGCCGGCCCGAGACCGGCTTCAGGTCCTCGGCCGGCACCGCGTCCGCGAGCACCGCGAAGCCGTCGACCCGCCCGGCGACCTCGGCGACCGGGCTGCCGGGCCCGCCGGGGAGCGAGGCGGTGATCAGCAGGGCGTAGCCGTGCCGCCGCGCCGCCCGCTCCATGCCGCGGATGATCTCGTCGCAGTAGAGCAACAGCCCGTCTTCGTCGGCGTCTTCGTCGGCGTCGGCGTCGGGGTGGGCGTCGGCATCCGGGTCGTCGGGGCCGCCGGAGCCGTCGAGGCCGCCGGATCCGTCCGGGCCGCCGGAGCCGCCGGAGCCGTCGGGCCCCTCGGCGGTCCCGCTGTCCCCGCCGCCCCGGCCGCCCGGCCCGGCGTGCTCCTCGGCCTCCGCCCCGGCGTGGTCGGGAAAGCACAGGCCGAGCACGCCGGTGCTGCGGCTGGCGAGCCCGCGGGCGTTGCCGCTCGGTACGCAGCCCAGCTCGCGGGCGGCGTCCAGCACCCGGTCGCGGGCCCCGGCCCGGACGGACTCCGGGTTGCGGTGGACGCGCGACACCGTCGCGATGGAGACGCCCGCCCGCTCGGCGACGTCGTACACCGTGGGGCCACTCACCCGACCGACCGTCCGCCCGTGTCCCGGCTCCGCACCGCTCGGCGAAGCGCCGGCAAGCGCATTCACCGTACGGGCCGCGCCGGCCGCCGGGAAACCGGAACGCCGGGCCCGGCGCGGTTCACTCGCCCCGGCGGCGGATCTTGTTGCCGAGCCAGACGAGCGGGTCGTACTTGCGGTCGGCCGCGCGCTCCTTCAGCGGGATCAGGGCGTTGTCCGTGATCTTGATGTTCTCCGGACAGACCTCGGTGCAGCACTTGGTGATGTTGCAGTAGCCCAGTCCGTGTTCCTCCTGCGCGGTGCGCTTGCGGTCGAGACCCGACTCGGCCGCCGCGTCCAGCGGGTGCATGTCCAGCTCGGCCACCCGCATCAGGAAGCGCGGCCCGGCGAAGGCGGGCTTGTTCTCCTCGTGGTCGCGCACCACATGGCAGGTGTCCTGGCACAGGAAGCACTCGATGCACTTGCGGAACTCCTGGGAGCGCCCGACGTCCTCCTGCATCATCCGGTACTCACCGGGCTCCAGCTCCGGCGGCGGCACGAACGCCGGGACCTCGCGGGCCTTGGTGTAGTTGAACGACACGTCCGTCACCAGGTCCCGCATCACCGGGAAGGCCCGCATCGGGGTGACCGTGACCGTCTCCGCCGGGTCGAACACCGACATCCGGGTCATGCACAGCAGCCTCGGCCGCCCGTTGATCTCGGCGCTGCACGAGCCGCACTTGCCGGCCTTGCAGTTCCAGCGGACCGCGAGGTCGGGCGCCTGGGTCGCCTGGAGCCGGTGGATGATGTCGAGCACCACCTCGCCCTCGTTGACCTCGATGTCGTAGTCCGCCAGGCCGCCGCCTTCGGCGTCGCCGCGCCACACCTTGAAGTGCGCCGTATGGGTCACTGGAACAGCTCCTCGTCGGGCAGGTACTTGGCCAGCTCGTCCTTCTCGAAGAGGGCGAGCAGATCGCGCCGGATGTGCGGGGTGGTGTGCCGTACCAACTCGATCCGGCCGCGCCCGGGGCCGGCCGCCGCGTCCCCGGCCGGTTCCTTCCCGAACGGGGTGTCGTCGCCGCCGTCGGCGAGCCGGCACAGCAGGTTGACCCGCCGCCACTGGCGGTCCATCTCCGGATGGTCCTCGCGGGTGTGGCCGCCCCGGGACTCCTCGCGCTCTAGCGCGGCCCGCGCCACGCACTCGCTGACCAGCAGCATGTTGCGCAGGTCCAGCGCCAGATGCCAGCCCGGGTTGAACTGCCGGTGGCCCTCGACCCCGGCGCGCCGGGCCCTGGCCCGGAGCCGGGCCAGCTGCTGCAGGGCCTCGGTCATCTCGCCGCCCCGCCGGATGATCCCGACCAGGTCGTTCATGGTCGTCTGGAGCTCCTGGTGGAGCGTGTACGGATTCTCGCCGCTGTCCCCGGCCGTCTGCTCCCCGGCGCCGGCCCCGGCGCTGAACGGCCGCAGCGCCTCGTCGGCCGCCGCGTCGACGGTGCCGGGGTCGACGGCGGGGCGACCGCCGCCGAGCCCGAGGGCGTACTGCGCGGCGTGCAGACCGGCGCGGCGCCCGAAGACGAGCAGGTCGGAGAGGGAGTTGCCGCCCAACCGGTTGGAGCCGTGCATGCCGCCCGCGACCTCGCCCGCCGCGTACAGCCCGGTCACCCCGCGGGCCTGCGCGGTGTCCGGCTCGACCCACACCCCGCCCATCACGTAGTGGCAGGTCGGGCCGACCTCCATCGGCTCGGCGGTGATGTCGACGTCCGCCAGCTCCTTGAACTGGTGGTGCATCGACGGCAGCCGGCGGCGGATCGTCTCCGCGGGCATCCGTGTCGACACGTCGAGGAACACCCCGCCGTGCGGTGAGCCGCGGCCCGCCTTGACCTCGGCGTTGATGGCGCGGGCCACCTCGTCACGGGGCAGCAGCTCGGGCGGGCGGCGGTTGTTGTCCGCGTCCTCGTACCAGCGGTCGCCCTCCTCCTCCGTCTTCGCGTACTTGTCCTTGAAGACGTCCGGGACGTAGTCGAACATGAACCGCTTGCCGTCGCTGTTGCGCAGCACGCCGCCGTCGCCGCGGACGGACTCCGTGACCAGGATGCCCTTGACCGACGGCGGCCAGACCATGCCCGTCGGATGGAACTGCACGAACTCCATGTTCGTCAGGCGGGCTCCCGCCAGCAGCGCCAGGGCGTGCCCGTCGCCGGTGTACTCCCAGGAGTTGGAGGTCACCTTGAACGACTTGCCGATGCCCCCGGTCGCCAGCACCACGGCGGGCGACTCGATCACGAAGAACCGGCCGGACTCCCGCTCGTAGGCGAACACCCCGGACACCGCGCCGCCGTCCTCGCCGCGGCTCTCGTCCTTCAGGACGCGGGTGATCGTGCACTCCTGGAAGACCTTCAGCCGGGCCTCGTGGTCGCCGAACTCCCGGAAGTCCTCCTGCTGGAGCGAGACGATCTTCTGCTGGAGGGTGCGGATCAGCTCCAGGCCCGTACGGTCGCCGACATGCGCGAGCCGCGGGTACTCGTGGCCGCCGAAGTTGCGCTGCGAGATCCGCCCGTCAGCGGTGCGGTCGAAGAGCGCGCCCCAGGTCTCCAGCTCCCACACCCGGTCGGGGGCCTCGCGGGCGTGCAGCTCCGCCATCCGCCAGTCGTTGAGGAACTTGCCGCCGCGCATGGTGTCGCGGAAGTGCACCTGCCAGTTGTCGCCCTCGTTGACATTGCCCATGCTGGCGGCGATGCCGCCCTCGGCCATCACCGTGTGGGCCTTGCCGAACAGGGACTTGCAGATCACGGCGGTGCGCGCGCCCTGCTCGCGGGCCTCGATGGCGGCGCGCAGTCCGGCGCCGCCGGCGCCGACCACGACCACGTCCCACGCCTGCCGCTCGGGTTGCGTCATCGTTTCTGTTGCTTCCTCTCAGAAGAGCTTCGGGTCGTCGAAGACGCCGGTCGCGAGCAGATACACGTAGAGATCGGCCACCGCGACGCTGACCAGCGAGGCCCAGGCGAGCAGCATGTGCCGCTCGTTGAGTCTCCCGACCCAGCCCCACAGCCGGTAGCGCACCGGGTGCTTGGAGAAGTGCTTGAGCCGGCCGCCGATGATGTGCCGGCAGGAGTGGCAGGAGATGGTGTACGCCCAGATCAGCACGATGTTGACGAGCATCACCAGGGTGCCGAGGCCCATGTGGCCCCACTCGTAGTGCTCGTCGCGGAAACCGAGGACCGTGTCGTAGGTCAGGATCACGGCCACGGGCACGGCGGCGTAGAAGAAGTACCGGTGGATGTTCTGCAGGACCAGCGGGAAGCGGGTCTCACCGGTGTACCTGCGGTGCGGCTCGGCCACCGCGCAGGCGGGCGGGGACGCCCAGAAGCCCCGGTAGTAGGCCTTGCGGTAGTAGTAGCAGGTGAGCCTGAAGCCCAGCGGGAAGATCAGGATGATCACCGCGGGGGAGAGGCCCCACCAGTCGCCGAACAGCGCCCAGTTCGGGCCGCCCTTCATCGGCTCGCAGTTCTCCGCCAGACAGGGGGAGTAGAAGGGCGAGACATAGGGCGCCGCGTAGTAGTCGGCGTTCGCCAGGGCCCGCCAGGTCGAGTAGACGATGAAGGCGAGCAGACCGGCCGCGGTGGCGGCGGGGGCGAGCCACCAGCGGTCCGTGCGCAGATGCGCGGCGGAGATGGCGGCGCGCGAGGGGGCGTATACGCCCCGGCGCGCGCCGCCGGGTGCTTCGCCGGGATCGTCTGTGGCGGTGGTCGGGTCGGTGCCAGTGGACAAATCGGACTCCGGGTCGGGGGTGCGGTGGTCGGTCCCGTACGGCCGGGCTCGGGCCGGGCGTACGGGACGGCGGTCCGGTGAGGGCGGCGGGCCCCGGAGCCGCGGAGGGGGCCGCCGCCGTCCGGTGCCCGCGGGCGGCGCGGTGCCGCCGTACGCGGTGCCGGGGGCCGCCGTGGAGCGTGTGCGGGAGGCGGGGAGCCCCGAGGCTCGGGCCGGTGGTCCCGGTCCCGCCGTGCTTCCGGCCGGTCCGCGCCGGTCCCGGCCGGGCGGCGGGTGGATCCGGGACCCGCCCGGGCACGGCTAGGGTGCGTGCCGGTCCCGCGCGCCGAGCCCCTCCTCGTCGGCATCGGTCCAGAGCGCGCTGTTGTACGGCGCGTCCGGGATGATGACCATCTCGGGGGCCGGTACCGGCCGTGCGGAGGCCGGGGCGGTCTCGCTCAGCAGGGCCAGGCTCTCGCGCAGGTGGTCGGTGTCCGTACGCACCCGGCGTATGTCCGGACCGCCCCCGACCTGCGTCTCCAGGCGTCCCACTGAGCGGACGAGATCGTCCAGACAGCGCTGTGCGGCTTGCAGATCGTCGTGCAGGGACATGGGGGGCCCTCACCTCCGCGTGCGTTGCGGCTGCGACACCCCGCGAGTGTTGCGCGTCACACGCGCACTTGTGAAGAGATCTGCCGCGATTCCACCGTCCGGCGCGGACAAAGCCGGTTTTCCGCCGCACAACCGGCGCGGGGCGTACTCCGATCTGCTGGAGATGCGGCGGAAGGGTTTCCGCCACGGCCTGGCGCCACCGGTCCGTCCGGGTCGTCGTCCGGCCCGTCCGGGTCGTCGGGGCCGTACTGGCTGTCAGGGCCGTACTGGTTGTCAGTCGCCACCAGGGCCGTACTGGCTGTCCTGGCTGTCCTGGCTGTACGGTGCCCCGCCGCGCCCCGGGCCGGCGCCGCCCGGCGGCGGCCTGTCCCGTGCGCGCCGGGCCGGTCCGCGCCGTACGTCCCGTACGCGCCGTACCGAGCCCCGCCCCGCCGCCGGGGGCGAAACGGTTCATCCAGGCGGGTGGCAAACCCCCGTCCCCGGCGATGGAGCGGTGTCCCCGTGGAAGGCGTTGCGTTGAGCGGGGAGACCGCGCGCGAGCCCGGAGGTATCAGACATGTCCAGCGACGGCGTACGCCCGCAAGGCCCAGGCGACGGCGCCGGCCCAGGCCGTGCCCCCCGTGCCGGGCGGCGGACCGCAGACACCGGCGGTTCCCGCGCGCGACGGCTCCGGACCGGCCTCACGCTCGCCCTCACCGGTGCCCTGCTCGCCGGATGCGGCGGCAGCGACGACGACGCCGGGGAAACGGTGCCGCCGGACATCGCCGCCACCACCCGCGAACACGTCCGCGACGGCGGCACCGTGCGCTGGGCCGTCGACACCGTCCCCGCCACCCTCAACACCTTCCAGGCCGACGCGGACGCGACCGGCGACCGCATCGCCGAGGCCGTGCTGCCCGTCCTCTTCACCCTCGACCGGCTCGGCCGCCCGCACCTCAACGGCGACTATCTGACCTCCGCCGAGGTCGTCGAACGGGAACCCGAGCAGGTCGTCGTCTACCGGCTGAACCCCGACGCCGTCTGGAGCGACGGCCGGCCGATCGGCGCCGCCGACTTCCGCGCCCAGTGGAAGGCCCTCAGCGGCAAGAACCGCGCCTACTGGACCGCTCGCAACGCGGGCTACGAACGGATCTCCGGGGTGGAGGCCGGGGAGAACGAGCACGAGGTGCGCGTCACCTTCGCCGATCCGTACGCCGACTGGCGGGCCCTGTTCACCCCGCTCTACCCGGCCTCCGTGATGAGCAGCCCGGACGCCTTCAACGACGGGGCCCGCAAGACGCTGCGGGCCACGGCCGGACCGTTCACCGTCAAGGGGCGGGACGACAAGCGGGGCACCGTCACCCTGGTCCGCAACCCCCGCTGGTGGGGGGAGAAGGCCAAGCTCGACCGGCTCGTCCTGCAAGCCGTGCCCGACGAGAAGCGGGTGGCCGCCCTCGCCGAGGGGAAGCTGGACGTCGCCGCGATCAACCGGCCGGGCCTGGAGCGGATCCGCAGCGTCGCCGGCCGGAAGGACGCCCGCTCCGCCGCGCTCCGCGAGATCTCGGTGCGCCGGTCGATGGCCCCGTCGTACACACAGCTCGCGCTGAACGGCGCGGAGGGTCCGCTCGCCGACGACCGGGTGCGCCGCGCGGTGGCCCGGGCGATCGACCGCAAGGCCCTGGCCGAGGCGGTGCTCAAGCCGCTCGAACTGCCGGCCGGGCCGCTCGGCAGCCATGTGCGGATGGCCGGGCAGCAGGGCTACAAGGACGCCAGCGCGGCACTCGGCGAGCAGGACGCCGGGGCGGCCCAGGCGATGCTCGCCGAGGTCGGCTGGGAGCGGGGCACGGTGGCCGCGGACGGCGGCACGGGCAACGCCAAGGCCGACGAGAAGGCCGATGAGAAGGCCGACGAGAAGGCCGACCAGCAGGCAGATCAGCAGACAGACCAGCAGGCGGACGAGAAGCCCGACGAGCGGGTGGCGGAGAAGAAGAAGGAGGAGCGGCGGGGCGACGGCCGGGACGACACGGGCGCCGGGAACACCGGCCGTGAGGCCCGCCTCGCGAGCGCCAACCTGCTCCGCAAGGACGGCGAGCCGCTCGCGCTCGACTTCGTCCTGCCGTCCGGCCCCGGCAGCGAGCCGCTGCGCACGGTGGGTGACCGGATCGCGCAGCAGCTGGAGGCGATCGGGATCCACACCGACATCCGGCAGGTGGAGAACGTCAGCTACTTCCGGGACCACATCGCCTCGGGCGACTACGACCTGGCCCTCTACTCCTGGCCGGTCACCCCCTTCCCGGCGACCGACGCCCGCCCGATCTTCGCCAAGCCGCGCCCCGCTCCCGACGGCTCGCTGACCGTGGAGCAGAACTACACCCGCGTCGGCACCGACCACATCGACCAGCTGTTCGAGCAGGCGGCGACCGAGCTGGACGAGGGCGCCTCCCGGGAGCTGCTGAACCGCGCGGACGCCCGGATCTGGGCGGTCGCCGGAGCGGTGCCGCTGTTCCAGCGGCCGCAACTGGTGGCCACCGACCCGGACGTGGTCAACGCCGGCGCCTTCGGCTTCGCCACACCGCGCTACCAGGACATCGGCTTCCGGCGCTGACGGCGGCCGCGCCGTACCGGCCGGCACCGGCCGACCGTCCCGGGCGAGGCGTCCCGGCCGTGCCGTCCCGGGCGTGCCTCCCGGGCGTGCCGTCCCGGTGTTCCGGACGTTCCGGGGCACACCGGGCGGCCCCGGGCGTCACCGGCGCCCCGCGCATCCCGGGTGTCCCGCCGGCCGCTGACCGACCCCGTACCCGGGTGTCCCGCCGCCTCCCGGCCCGGCGCCCCGCCGGC
This sequence comes from Streptomyces lycii, assembly GCF_009735685.1. Lineage (GTDB taxonomy): Bacteria > Actinomycetota > Actinomycetes > Streptomycetales > Streptomycetaceae > Streptomyces > Streptomyces lycii. Next base: position 47,464 of record NZ_WHPN01000431.1, read on the forward strand.
CGGCGCGGGTCCGGCCGCCGAGCGCTGCCCCGGCGGCCGATGCGCCCCGGCGTGCCGCCGCACCGTACGATGGGATAAGGCCGAGGCGTGGTCCGACGTGACTGAGCCGCCCGGCAGGCGCGCGTGCCGGACCGTACGTGACGTCAACCACGATCCACGGGAGAAGCCCCGCAGTGCCCACGCGCCACGACATCCGTAACGTCGCCATCGTCGCCCACGTCGACCACGGCAAGACGACCCTCGTCGACGCCATGCTCAAGCAGGCCGGCTCCTTCGCCGCTCACCAGCAGGAACACCTGGACGAGCGCATGATGGACTCGAACGACCTCGAACGCGAGAAGGGCATCACCATTCTCGCCAAGAACACCGCGGTCAAGTACCACCCGTCGCACGGCGGCGACCCGGTGACCATCAACATCATCGACACCCCCGGCCACGCCGACTTCGGCGGCGAGGTCGAGCGCGGCCTGTCGATGGTTGACGCGGTCGTCCTGCTGGTCGACGCCTCCGAGGGCCCGCTGCCGCAGACCCGCTTCGTGCTCCGCAAGGCGCTCGAGGGCAAGATGCCGGTCATCCTCTGCATCAACAAGACGGACCGCCCCGACGCCCGGATCGCGGAGGTCGTGGACGAGACGTACGACCTGTTCCTGGACCTGGACGCGACCGAGGAGCAGATCGAGTTCCCGATCGTCTACGCCTGCGCCCGCGACGGGGTCGCCTCGCTGACCAAGCCGGAGGACGGCACGGTCCCCGCCGACAGCGAGAACCTGGAGCCGTTCTTCACCGCGCTGCTGGAGACCGTCCCGGCGCCGGAGTACGACGAGAGCGCCCCGCTCCAGGCGCACGTCACCAACCTGGACGCGGACAACTTCCTCGGCCGCATCGCCCTGCTCCGGGTCGAGCAGGGAGAGCTGAAGAAGGGCCAGACCGTCGCCTGGATCAAGCGTGACGGCACGATGGCGAACGTCCGGATCACCGAGCTGATGATGACCGAGGCGCTCACCCGCAAGCCGGCCGAGCTGGCCCGCCCGGGCGACATCTGCGCCGTCGCCGGAATCCCGGACATCATGATCGGCGAGACCCTCGCCGATCCGGAGAACCCGATCGCGCTGCCGCTGATCACCGTCGACGAGCCCGCGATCTCGATGACCATCGGCACCAACAACTCCCCGCTGGTCGGCAAGGGCGGCAAGGGCCACAAGGTCACCGCCCGGCTGGTGAAGGACCGTCTCGACCGCGAGCTGGTCGGCAACGTCTCGCTCCGCGTCCTGCCCACCGAGCGCCCCGACACCTGGGAGGTGCAGGGCCGCGGCGAGCTGGCGCTGGCCATCCTGGTGGAGACCATGCGCCGGGAGGGCTTCGAGCTGACCGTCGGCAAGCCCGAGGTGGTCACCAAGGAGATCGACGGCAAGCTGCACGAGCCGATCGAGCGGCTGACGATCGACTCCCCGGAGGAGCACCTCGGTGCCATCACCCAGCTGATGGCCGCCCGCAAGGGCCGGATGGAGACGATGACCAACCACGGTTCCGGATGGATCCGGATGGAGTGGATCGTGCCGTCCCGCGGACTGATCGGCTTCCGTACGGAGTTCCTGACGCAGACCCGCGGCACGGGCATCGCGCACTCCATCTTCGAGGGCCACGAGCCGTGGTTCGGCGAGCTGCGCACCCGCAACAACGGCTCCCTGGTCGCGGACCGCGCCGGTGCCGTCACCGCCTTCGCGATGACGAACCTCCAGGAGCGCGGCACGCTCTTCATCTCGCCCGGTACCGAGGTGTACGAGGGCATGATCGTCGGTGAGAACTCCCGGTCCGACGACATGGACGTCAACATCACCAAGGAGAAGAAGCTCACCAACATGCGGTCCTCGACCGCCGATGTGACCGAGTCGCTGGTCCCGCCGCGGCTGCTGTCGCTGGAGCAGTCCCTGGAGTTCTGCCGCGACGACGAGTGCATCGAGGTGACGCCGGAGACGGTCCGGATCCGCAAGGTCGTGCTGGACCAGAAGGAGCGCGGCCGCGCCGCCTCGCGCGCCAAGCACTCCTGACGCGGCACCGGTTGGGCGCCGCCGCACCGGTTGCCGCCGCCCGCACGCGGGCGGCGGCAACCGGTGGCCCCGGGGGCGGACGGAGACACGGCGCCCGGAATGTCCGGTAAGCTGACGCGGGCCCGGCATCGGGATGCTTTCGCCGGTTGGCGGGGTCACACCGCACGGGAGCGTTCCGGACACTCCCGCCCGGTGCGTCACGGCACACCGTCCAGGCCGTCTCGTGCGAACGGGCCGTTCCGGCTACGTCATGTGGCCGACCGCGGAACCGCCCGCCGCCGTGCGGCGTCGTGAGCAGTGTCCGAAAATGCTGTTCTACGCGCGTCATCAGCGCTACGCTCCCAGCGAGCCGCGCAGGTGCGGGCCCGGAAACCGGGCCGCTCGCACCCCGCTCGCCGACGCAACCGCTTTTCCCGGTGCGGCGTCCGATATTCGAACGCTCTTCCCCGATAGATGGGTAACACGTCCGTTTCGCAACCATCTATATCGGATCGTTTTGTCCGGATTTTGGAAGAAGTGAACATCAGGTGTGATCGAACCGCAACCAAAAGAGTGTGGCCGGGTCGCACCGCATGGGCTGATAGTTGGAGCCAGTAGAGCTCGGGTCAACGGGTCATGCGCTGTGGGGAGCGCCGGCTCACGAGCGACCGGGTGCCGGCTGCAGCTGTCAGGGGTGTCAGCGCACGCGACCGGCGCCCTTCCATGTAGTGGCTTTGGAACTCCTGAGGAGGGCACACCCATGCGCGGTGCCAGAAGTGCCAAGTGGGTTGCGGGTGCGATCGTGGTGGCGATGGCCGCGACGGCCTGCGGTGGCGACAGCGGTGACGACAAGAAGTCGGCCTCCGGCAAGCCGGAGGGCTACGTCTCCATCGAGGTCGGTGAACCGCAGAACGCACCACTGCCCTCGGACACCAACGAGAGCAACGGCAGCTACATAGTCAAGGCGCTCTTCACCCAGCTGCTCGAGTTCGACGACAAGGGCGAGATCGTCTACCTCAACGCCGAGTCGGTCGAGACCGAGGACTCGAAGACCTGGACGGTCAAGCTGAAGGACGGCTGGACCTTCCACAACGGTGAGAAGGTCACCGCCCAGTCCTACGTGGACACCTGGAACTTCGCGGCCAATGTCAAGAACAACCAGAAGAACAGCTTCTGGTTCTCCGACATCAAGGGCTACGAGGACGTCCACCCCGAGAAGGGTGACCCCAAGGCCGAGGAGATGTCCGGCCTGAAGGTCGTCGACGACCTCACCTTCACCGTCGAGCTGTCCGAGCCCGTGCCGTACTTCGAGTACAAGCTCGGCTACACCACCTGGGCCCCGCTGCCCAGCGTCGCCTTCGACGACCCGAAGAAGTTCGGTGAGAAGCCGATCGGCAACGGTCCGTACAAGTTCGAGAAGTGGAACCACAACAAGCTGTTCCAGGTCGCCAAGTACGACAAGTACAAGGGCGAGGACAGCGCGAAGAACGAGGGCATCCAGTTCAAGAACTACTCGACGCCCGAGGCCGCGTACCAGGAGCTGCTGTCCGGCAACGTCGACATGGTCCGCCAGATCGGTGCCAAGGACCTGCCGAAGTACAAGCAGGACCTGGGCGACCGCGCGATCGAGCAGCCGTACGCCGCGGTGCAGAGCATCGTCCCGGCCTTCTACAGCAAGCCCTTCAAGGACGTCGACCCGAAGGTCCTCCAGGGCCTGTCGATGGCGATCGACCGCGAGACGATCGCGAAGACCGTCATGAACGGCACCCGTGAGGCCGCCACCAGCTTCACGCCGCCGCAGGTCCAGGGCAACCAGGACCTCGACATCCCGAGCCTGAAGTTCGACGCGAAGAAGGCCAAGGAGCTCGTCGAAGAGGGCGGTGGCGTTCCGGGCAACAAGATCTGGATCCAGTTCAACGCCGACGGCGGCCACAAGGAATGGGTCACGGCGGTCTGCGAGAACATCCGCCAGAACACCGGCGTCGAGTGCATCCCGGACTCCAAGCCGGACTTCCAGACCGACCTGGACCTGCGTGACGCCAACAAGGTCAAGGGCATGTACCGCGGTGGCTGGGTCGCGGACTACCCGCTGAACGTCAACTTCATGCGGGAGCTTTACCACTCCAAGGCCGAGGCGAACAGTGGTCGCTTCAACAACAAGGAGATCGACGCCCTGATGGAGAAGGGCGACCACGCGAAGACCCTGGAAGAGTCGATCAAGCTCTACCAGGAGGCCGAGCAGGTCATGGCCGAGGAGATGCCGGCGTTCCCGATCTTCAACTACAAGATCAACGCTGGTTACGGCGAGGACGTCGAGAACGTCAACGTCGACTGGCACGGCGACCTCGTGGTCAGCGAAGTCACCACCAAGTAGTACGCCCGCGGTTCACTCCGCAACCGGCCACTCCCCGCCGACGCCGCGACCCGGCCGGCGCGGGCCAGGCACCCGGGGGCCGTTCCCGTCACCGTGGAACGGCCCCCTGGGGCCGTCTTTACCAATGGAGGAAACATGGGGCGCTACGTCGTGCGACGACTGCTCCAGTCGATCCCCGTGTTCATCGGGGCAACCCTGCTGATCTTCCTGATGATGTACAGCCTGCCCGGTGACCCGGTGCGGGCACTCTGGGGAGAGCAGTCCGTGGACCCGGCGCAGATCGCCGCGATGAAGAAGGACCTCGGGCTGGACCTGCCGCTCTGGCAGCAGTACTGGAACTACTTCATCGGGCTGTTCCAGGGCGACTTCGGGACCCAGATAGCCAGCGGGCGTCCGGTGTCCGAGGTGATCGGTGAAGCCCTCCCGGTCACCATCCGGCTGGCCCTGTTCGCCTTCACCTTCACCACGCTGGCGGGTATCTCGCTCGGCGTGCTGGCGGGCCTGCGCGCCGACCGGCTGTTCGACCGCGGGATGCTCTTCTTCACCCTGCTGCTGATCTCCGTGCCGTCGTTCGTCCTCGGTTACGTGGCGCAGTTCGTGTTCGCCTTCAAGCTGGACCTGCTGACCCCCACCGTGCAGGACTCGGAGGCATTCGGGGACCTGCTGATGCCCGCCGTCGTGCTGGGCTCGCTGTCGCTGGCCTACGTGGTCCGGCTGACCCGGACCTCCATCGTGGAGAACCTGCGCTCCGACTACATCCGCACCGCCATCGCCAAGGGCCTGCCGCGCCGCCGTGTCATCGGTGTCCATCTGATGCGCAACTCGCTGATCCCGGTCGTGACCTTCCTCGGCACCGACCTCGGCGCGCTCCTCGGCGGAGCGGTCATCACCGAGGGCATCTTCAACGTCCAGGGCGTCGGCAACCTCGTCTACGACGCGCTCTTCCGCCGCGAGGGCTCGACCGTGGTCGGCATCGTCACCCTGCTCGTCATCATCTACCTCGCTGTCAGCCTGATCGTCGACCTGCTTTACGCGGTCCTGGACCCGAGGATCCGTTATGTCTGACGTGACCGAAGCCGCCCGCGTACCCGCAGCCGCACCCGACCTGGAGAAGAACGCCCCGGCCGGCACCGAGTCCGGTCCCGTCGGCAAGCCGCGCAGCCTGTGGTCGGACGCCTGGCACGACCTGCGGCGCAATCCGCTGTTCGTGGTGTCCGCGATCCTGATCTTCTTCCTGCTCGTCATGGCCGCCTGGCCGGGGCTGTTCACCAGCGTCTCGCCGCGGCACGGCGATTTGTCGACGCACTACCTCAAGTCCCCGGAGTACGGCCACCTGTTCTCCCCGGAGTGGCTCGGCTACGACGCCCAGGGCCGCAGCATCTACGCGCGCGTGGTGTACGGGGCCCGCGCCTCGGTGATCGTCGGCGTCGCGGTGACCCTGCTCGTCACGGTCCTCGGCGGGCTGTTCGGCATGGTCGCCGGCTACTTCGGCGGCTGGCTCGACAGCATCCTGTCCCGGATCCTCGACACGTTCGCCGGTGTGCCGTTCCTGCTCGGCGCCATGGTCGTGCTCAACACCTTCGACGTCCGCACCGTCTGGATCGTCGTGCTGGCGCTGGCCTTCCTCGGCTGGACGCAGATCGCGCGTGTCACCCGCGGCTCGGTGATCACCACCAAGCAGGCGGACTACGTCCAGGCCGCCAAGGCGCTCGGCGCGGGCACCGGCCGCATCCTGCTGCGCCACATCCTGCCGAACGCCGTCGCCCCCGTGATCGTCGTCGCGACCATCGCCCTCGGCGGTTACATCGCCGCGGAGGCCAGCCTGTCGTACCTCGGCATCGGCCTGTCCGAACCGACCGTGTCCTGGGGCATCGACGTCTCCGCCGGCAAGGACCAGCTGCGCAACGCGCCGCACGTCCTCCTCGCGCCCGCGGTGATGGTCTCCATCACCGTGCTGGCGTTCATCATGCTCGGCGATGCGGTCCGCAACGCCCTCGATCCCAAGCTGCGCTGAGGGAGGCGTACGTGACCACCATCGACAAGACCGAGGCTGTTCCCCAGCCGCGCTCCGGCGACGCCGACAGCGGCCCGCTGCTCGACGTCCGCGACCTGCACGTCGAGTTCCACACCCGGGACGGCGTCGCCAAGGCCGTCAACGGGGTCAACTACTCCGTCTCCGCCGGCGAGACGCTCGCCGTCCTCGGCGAGTCCGGCTCCGGCAAGTCCGTGACCGCCCAGGCCATCATGGGCATCCTCGACATGCCGCCGGGGAAGATCCCGAAGGGCGAGATCTTCTTCCGCGGCCAGGACATGCTGAAGATGTCCGGTGAGGAGCGGCGGAAGATCCGCGGCGCCAAGATGGCGATGATCTTCCAGGACGCGCTGTCCTCGCTCAACCCGGTGCTGACCGTCGGCTACCAGCTCGGCGAGATGTTCCGCGTCCACCAGGGCCTCTCCCGCAAGGACGCCAAGGCCAAGGCCGTCGAGCTGATGGAGCGGGTGAACATACCCGCGGCGAAGCAGCGGGTGAACGATTATCCGCACCAGTTCTCCGGCGGCATGCGGCAGCGCATCATGATCGCGATGGCGCTGGCCCTG
>NZ_WHPN01000032.1 GCF_009735685.1 Streptomyces lycii
TTTTTTCGGGGGTGATGGGTGGTTGGTCGTTGTTTGAGAACTGCACAGTGGACGCGAGCATCTGTGGCCAAGTTTTTAAGGGCGCACGGTGGATGCCTTGGCACCAGGAACCGATGAAGGACGTGGGAGGCCGCGATAGGCCCCGGGGAGCTGTCAACCGAGCTGTGATCCGGGGGTGTCCGAATGGGGAAACCCGGCAGTCGTCATGGGCTGTCACCCGCTGCTGAACACATAGGCAGTGTGGAGGGAACGCGGGGAAGTGAAACATCTCAGTACCCGCAGGAAGAGAAAACAACCGTGATTCCGGGAGTAGTGGCGAGCGAAACTGGATGAGGCCAAACCGTAGGCGTGTGATACCCGGCAGGGGTTGCGCTT
>NZ_WHPN01000033.1 GCF_009735685.1 Streptomyces lycii
CTCGCAGAAGGACTGGTCCGGTCCGGATGGCGTGCCGCACTCGGCGCAGGCCTCGAGCCCGCCGCGGCCGCGGTCCTCCGTGCGGCTGTCGCTGTTCACTTCCGGGGTGTCCTCTCATCTGCGGTCACCGTGACCGAGTACGGCATGTGGGCGGGCCGGGCCGCCGCGACGAGTTCGTCGAGGCGGCTCTCGGCACCCGGGTCCGGCTCGGCGAGCCGGATCGTGACGTTCAGATGCGGTCGCCGGTCGCCCGGCACCTGGCCCAGCGGCCGGGCGTCCCAGCGCGCGGCGCCGCTCTCGGTGATCTCCGGCTCCACGCCGAAGACCAGCCGTACGGCCGTGGCGAGGCCGCGCCGGGTACCGCGCAGCCGGTGCAGCGTCGCGGCGACGGCCACGGCCTCGCGCAGCCGTGCCTCCGTCGGGCCGCCGCGCCCCTCGACGGCGGACTCGGTCTCCGCGCCCACCCAGCTGCCCAGCCAGGTGGTGAAGTCCAGCGGGGCCAGCGCCGGGTCGAAGTAGGCGTGCAGGCAGTCGAGGACGTTCGTGAAGGGCGCCAGCACCTCGTCGAGCCCGCCGGTGAACTGCTGGACCAGATGGTCGTCGGCGAAGACGGCCGGCAGCATCAGCCCGAGCGGCTGGGCGCTGCCGAGCCCGTCGACGGATCCGCGCATGTCTCAGCCCCCGATCACGCGGACGCGGTGGTCGAAGGAGAACACCAGCGCCGGCTTGTCCAGGTCGATCCGGTCCGTCGCGTCGCCGCGCTTCCCGGTGAGCGGGTCGGCGGGGTAGAGCTGCACCTCGTCGACGAGCTCCACCCCGGGCACCCGTTGCAGCACGGCGAAGACCTCGCCCGCCTGCACCGGGTGGCCGAACCGCCAGCCCTTGCCGTGCGCCCCGCCCACGAGCGGGTCCAGGTGCCGGTAGAGCGCGTCCGTCGCCTGCCGCCGGACCCGGTCGGTCTCCACCCCGCGGAACGCGTGCAGCGTGGCGACCACCGTCACGCCCTGGTAGTACGGCGGCCCGACCGCCAGCCGGGTGCCGATCAGCCGCCGGTCGTCGAGGTAGCGGGTGACCCGCTCCAGCAGGGCGTCGCCCGGGACCAGCTGCTCGAAGCGCAGCCGCCCGCCGGGGTCGGGCACGGCGTCGGGCACCACGAGCACCCGTACCGCGTAGGCCCCGTGCTCCTCCGGCTCGGCCTCCAGACAGGTGATCCGCGCGGTCTCCGGGGCCGCCCGGCGGGCCAGCTCCTCGTAGTCCCGCAGGGTCACGGCACGGTCCTGGGCGCGCAGCGTGACGGGCGCGCGGACCTTCGCCTCCTCGATGGTCTCGCCGTCCACACCGCCGGTCGCCGCCTCCCGGTTGTCGACGCGGGAGACGTACGGCACGGAGCTGCGCAGCACCTTGACCGAATGGCGGGCGACGTTGCCCTCCCGGCCGCCGCCGGTGCGGTAGCGGCGGGCGCGGATGACGGCGCCCTTGGGCGGCACGGCGCCGTACTGGCGCATCTCGCCGTTCGGTTCGCGCACGGACGGGCCGAAGGCGATCTCGCCGGTCGCCGCGTCCAGCGTGACGTGCCGTTCGTCGGGCCCGGACGCCGCGAGGTGCGGCACGACCTGCCAGTCGCTCCAGCCGTCGCCCTCCGCGACCTGGAGCAGCAGCGGCGGGTCGTCGGCGACGACCGGCGGCTGCGCCAGTTGCAGCCGCTGTCCGGGCAGCCCGGTGGACTCGCCGAGCGCCTCGTCCCGTACGACCTGGGCGTGCACGGCCCGGGTGGTGCCGCCGATGGTGAAGCCGTCGGCGGCCCGCAGGGTCGGGGAGGAGGTGTAGAAGGGCTGGTCCTGGGCCGGTTCGACGACGCGGCAGCGCAGCCAGCCGGCCTCCTGCCGGCCGGTGCGGGACAGCACGTGACCGCCGGGGATGTGCAGCAGGACCTCGCCGGGGCGGTTCAGGCCGCCGGTGTTGTCCTCGTCGACCTCGCAGGCCGTCCAGCCGTCGGCGGTCCACGCCTCCCAGACCAGCGGCGGCTGCCGCGGGTCGACGCCCACACCGTCGACCCGGCTGTCGAGTTCCAGCATGACCACGCAGTGCGGCACGGCGGCACTCAGCCCGAACAGCACGCAGTCACCCGGGCGCGGCGCGTCGGAGAAGCAGTTGACGTCCACGCCCTCGGCCACGTCGTGCGTACGGTCGGCGGCCGTCTCGCCACCGTGCTGCACGAGGACGTGCCGCAGGGTGCAGGAGATGAGGGTGAGATCGGCCTCGGTGGCGAAGACGACGGGCTCCTCCGCCTCCGTCCGTTCCGTGGCCACCTCGGTGCCCGCGGGCAGCAGCACCGGCTGGTCCTGCGGCGCGGACAGCCAGAAGGTGATGTCGGCGCGGGCGGCGGACGGCGGGAAGAGGGTGATGCCGAGCAGGTCGAGGAAGGCCAGGTAGTTCTTGTCGGGCACCCGGTTGAGCCGGTACACGATCTGGTCGGCCATGTGCGCGACGGTCTCCACCAGCGTGACACCGGGGTCGGACACGTTGTGGTCGGTCCACTCCGGGGCACGCCGCTGGATGTAGCGCTTGGCGTCGTCGACGAACTGCTGGAAGCGGCGGTCGTCGAGGTTGGGGGAGGGCAGAACCATCAGCGGTCGCTTTCGGTGGCCGGGCCGGGTTCCTCGCCGGAGGTACCGGGCTCGTCGTGGGACGGGATCACATAGAAGGGGAAGACCAGGCTCCGCGGGTTGTTGGTGCCGCGGATGTGGTAGCGGACGTCGATGTAGAGCACGGCCGGCTCGGTGGAGGTCACCGATACCTCGTCGACCTCGATGCGCGGCTCCCAGCGGTCGAGGCTGGACCGCACCTCGCTGCGGATGCGGCCCGCCGTCGCCTCGTTGACGGGGGCGAAGACGAGGTCGTGGATGGCGCAGCCGTACTCGGGGCGCATGGGCCGCTCACCGGGCGCGGTGGCCAGGACGAGCTGGATGGCCTCCTCGATCTCACGTTCCCCGCTGACCAGGGCGATGCCCCCGGAGGGGCTGATGCGCATCGGGAACGACCAGCCCGAGCCGACGAACTGCTCAGGCACGGCGGACCGCCTCGTGACGTGCCGCGGTGCGGCTGCGGGGCGGTGCCGTCCGGTGCGTCCGGTGCATGAGTGGTGCTCCAGCGTGTCGAAGGTGCGTGGGTGGTCGGAACGGAAGGGTCAGAACGGAATGGGTGCGAAGTTGCCCATGAGGCCCGGGCTGGTCAGCTTGACGGTCCCCGGCGAGCTGATGCCCACGATCGCCGCGGAGGTGATGCTGACGGCTGTCGCCGAGGTGATGGTGGTGGCCGTCGTGGTGATGTTGGCCGCGCCGCCGCTGATCTGGACGTTCGCGCCGCTGATGCCGGCGGTCGGGGCGTTGACCTGGAAGCGGGCGCCCGCCTGCATCGTGATCGCCCCGCCGGCCCGCATGCTGAGGTTCCGTTTCGCCTCGACACTGACGTCCGTGCCGCCGGTGATGGACACCTTTCCCATGCTGTCCACGGTGATCTCGGTCTGCGTGCGGTCGAGGTTGATCTTGAGCCTGTCGTCCCCGGTCGTCAGCCGGACTCCGCGCTGACGGGCCATGGTCTTCTGGTCCAGCAGGTCCAGCCGGTTGTTGCTGCGGTCGGCCAGGGTCATCCGGACGATCCGCCCGGCCCGGTCGTAGTACTTCACCGGGTTGCGGCTCGGATCGTCCTTGCCGTTGTAGAGGCCTCCGAGGACATAGCCGTGGTCCAGGCTGTCGCGGTCGAACGCCACGACCACTTCGTCGTTGACGTTCGGGGTGAGCAGCCCGCCGCCCTTCAGCCCGCCGTACTGCACGGTCCGCAGCCAGTCACTGGTGTACGAGGCGTCCAGCCACGGGTACATGACCTTGACCCGGCCCTTGCGCTGCGGGTCGTTCACATCGGTCACCACGGCGTTGGCGACGCTCGGCAGCCGGGGTCCGCCGTCCCCGCCGGAGGCGAGCCCGTACAGGGAGCGCCACTGCCGCCCGGTGACGGTCATCCAGGTCTCGTAGCCCTCGGCCGAGAAGTGGTGGCGCGCGCCGGTGACGGTGTACTTGCCCTCGAACGGCTTGCCCACATCGGCGAGGGTGATGGCGGCCCCGGGGCGCACCTTGGCCTCGCCCTCCGCGCTGACCTCCACCTCGGCGAAGACCCCGGTGACGTCCTCGGTCAGCGCCTTGGCGACCTCGGTCACCTGGTTCTGCTTGCCGAAGGGCCTGTCGCTCAGCACCAGCGGTTCCGGCTTGAACTTCCTGCCGGAGGCCTCCGCGGGCTTGGCGCCGATCACGGCCCCCGGGTTCGCCTTGCCGGCGGCGGGCTTGCTGCTCAGCTCCTTCTTCTGGGTGATGTCCCAGCCCCGGACCTCCACCTGCGGATACTGGTCGGAGGAGGTGACGGAGGAGCGGCAGCGCTTGACCTCCTTGCCGCCGTGCAGCACGAGCGGGTTGTCGGTCGGAGAGAGCGGCGAGCCCTCAGGGGGCGCCGAGGCGGCGGGCTTCGCCTCCTCGAAGAAGAACTTCCCCTTCGCGTCGGTGTACATCACCATGCCGTTCTCGTCCGCGAGACGGCAGATGAAGTCCCAGTCCGTGACCCCGGCCTGGGTGATGAACTCGTACAGCGACTTCGTCGGGCTGATCTTGCCGACCGGGATCTTGGCCGCGGCGACCAGCTTCTGGACGATCTGCGACGCCTTCTGGTTCTCGTAGCCCACGACCTGCTGCTGCCGGGTCAGCCGGTGTCCGAGGTCGTAGCCGCGGACGATGCTGAAGCTGCCGCCGCCCTCGTAGTCGGTCTCCAGGCCGGTGATCTCGCCGGTGAGCAGCTCGGTCCGCAGCGACCCCGAGACGACGGTCAGCTCGACGGGCGCGCCCAGTTCGGCGCCCACGCGTTCGAGGACGCGGCGGTGCTCGTCCCGGAAGGTCAGCTGGAACGCGCCGGGCACCCCGGGTGCGAAGTCCACCCAGGCCTCGGTGAGCAGCAGCGCGTCGTCGTCCTTCAGCGGCTTGCTGTTGATGCTGACCTTGAGGATGTGGGAGCGGGTTCCTGCTGGCATGTCGTCAACCTGGTTCTCTCTGGCGATCGCCGATCGGGTCGGTCGGGCTGGTGGGCCGGCCCGGCGGGCCGTTCGGCGGGACGCGGCCGTACGGGCCGGTTCACGCGCCCACCTCTTCGGCAGCCGGGAGCATCAGCTCCACGCCGGGCGGCAGCCGGGACGGGTCGTCGATGTCGTTCGCCTCGGCGATCGCGCGCCAGGCGTTGGCATTGCCGTACTCCCGCCACGCGAGCGACTGCAGGGAGTCCCCGGCGACCACACGGTGCACGCGCTGCGCCGTCAGCGCGCCGGAGGTCGGGTTCTGGCCCAGCGGGCCGCCGGGAATCTCCTCCAGGTGCAGCCGGCAGGTGGCACGGATGGGCGTGCCGCTGGGGGCGAACAGCGTGTAGCTGACGTCCACCGATCCCACGTACGCGTTGAAGCTGACCGTGGAGAAGCTGCCCCACTCGAACTTCACCCAGGGCGTGGAGGGACGCTTGGCCGCGATGCTCTTCGTCGTCACCTCGCAGCACTTCAGCAGCAGTTCGCAGTCCTTCATCACGTCGTTGGAGTCGGGTTCCTCCGAGCGGTCGAGGAACACCTCGACGTCCAGCGACCGGGGCTCGGGGCTGATGAACTCCGGCGGCGGTGAGTCGTGGACGGCCGCGGCGGCCGTGTGCTTCCAGGTGCTCTGGCGGCTCAGCGACAGCTCGTTCGGGTTGAACTGGAACTCGAGCATCTTGATCAGCCCGCCCGGGGACTTGCTGTCGCCCGTCGGCGGGTTGTAGATGCTGAGCGTGGCCTGGCTGAGGTCTCCGCCGAGCATGTCGCCCAGGGCGCCGCCGATGCCGCCGCCCTTGCCCTTGCCGCCCTTGCCACTCTTCTTCGCCATTATTCACCCTCCACATCGGTGAAGCCGTGGTGTGCGATCTCCAGCGTCTCGGTCGCCACGGCCGCGTTCGCCGGGTCGAGCGACGGCCCCTGCCAGCTCACCGGCAGTACGTCGAGCAGGCCCCAGCGGGCCACGAGCGAACCGTCCGCGCGCAGCGCCGAGATCTGCGCCGTGGGCCGGACGATGCCCTCGGAGATCGAGGAGATCCAGGCCGCGACCCGCGCCGTGTCCGAGGTGAGCGGGCGGGTGAGCCGGATCGAGGAGTAGGTGATCCGGGTCGGCAGCTTCCAGACGAAGTCGTTCTGGCCGCCCGCCTGGCGCTCCTCGATCTCCACCGTGGAACCCAGGCCCTCGCAGCCGTTGAAGGCGCCCAGGTCCTCGCCGTCGATGGTCAGCGTGAAGAAGACGCTGGACCCGGGATCCAGATCGCTCATCGGTTACGACCTCTCACTTCTCACTGTTCCGCGTTCCGCGGTGGTGCTGCCTGCGCTGTGTCCGTGCTGTTCGCGGTTCTCGGTGCCGGCGCGTCCCGGCGTTGCGGCCCGGACGCGGGCCGCCCCGGCGGGCGCCGCGTCCGGGCCGGCCCGTTCATCGGCGTGCGTCGCGGAGCCTGCCGATCCGCTCCCGGTCCTGCCGCAGCTCCACACGGAGCAGGCGGGACATCGGGTTCAGCAGCATCCGGGCGAGCTCGTCCAGCCGGCCTCTCTTGCCGAGGTGCCGCAGCAACGGCTCGAACAGCATCTCCGCCACCGACTCACGCGCCCGGCGGTCCTCGCTGAGCCGCTGTCCCAGCGGCTCCACCAACGGGCCGGCCAGTGCGTACGCCAGCGCGGTCCGTGTCGGCTTGCTGGCGACGAGCCGCTGGGCGAGCAGGCTCACCTGCGCGTTCGTCAGCGCGGCCGGTTCGAAGGACGGGCCGGGCCCGCCGCGGGAGCGCTCCGGCGACGGCGGGGGCGGGGCTGTGGCGGCGGGCGCCTCGCGCCGCTGCACGGGGAGGGCCGGGGCG
>NZ_WHPN01000034.1 GCF_009735685.1 Streptomyces lycii
CGGACCGCACAGCATCGGAGGAACGCGCAGCGATGGATCCCGCAGCGGACAACGGAACGGCCGTGGTCACCGGGGCCTCCTCGGGCATCGGCGCCGAGTACGCCCGCCGGCTCGCGGGGGGCGGCGGGCGCGACGTCGTCCTGGTCGCCCGGCGGGCCGACCGCCTCGGCGCGCTGGCCCGCGAACTGCGGGAGCGGCACGGGCGGCGGGTGGAGACGCTGACCGCCGATCTGTCCGACCCCGGGGACCTCGCCCGGGTGACGGAACGGGTCGCCGCGGAGGACGTGGCGATGCTGGTGAACAGCGCGGGCATCAACGGGTACGGCCCGTTCGCCGGGGCGGATCCGGAGCTGCTGGCCAAGGTGGTCGCCGTGAACGTCACGGCCCTCACGGCGCTGACCCGCGCCGCGGTCCCCGGGATGCTGGCCCGCGGCCGGGGCTCGGTGGTCAACGTCGCCTCCCTGCTGGCGTTCGCCGGGTCGCTGCCGCCGGACCCCCTGCCGTACCGGGCGGTGTACGCGGGGACCAAGGGGTACGCGGTGACGTTCACCCGGACCCTGGCCGCCGAGCTGGACGGCACCCCGCTGGTGGTGCAGGTGCTGTGCCCCGGGCTGACGGCGACCGAGTTCCATCTGACCCCGGGGGACGAACCGGTGCCGGGAGCGGAGGAGCTGGTGCACGAGGAGGGCGGCATGCCCGCCGCCGACGTGGTGTCGGCCTCCCTGGCGGCGCTGCGCGGCGGCGAGGTGGTGTGCGTGCCCGCGCTGGAGGACCCGGCGGCCGTCACCCGGCTGGTGGGCGCGGAAACGGCCTTGCGCAGCCCGGCCGGGGGCCGGCTCGCCGGCCGCTACCGGCACGGTGGCACGACCGCCGGCTGAGGGCACGCGCACCCGGCATGTGACGAAGACCACACGTTCTGTACGGGGTCGCCGGGAGCGCCGCGATTACCCCTGGCACGAGCAGGGAAATGCTTGCTGTGGTCGGCACCACTGAGTCCCCGCCGGCCCATCGAGGGGGAGAAGAACTATGCGCAGCCTCAAGCGCCCCGGCCGTGACAACCGCAGCCGGCAGACACCCGTCGCCGTCGAACCGGATCCGCAGAGTGTCGAAGCGGCCGACGACGGCGACGAGGACAGCAGCCACGAAACCTATGAGATGTTCCGGGTGATCTGCCCGGACTGCGCGCGTCCGATCGCGCTGCTCGCCGACGAGGACGTCCTCCCGGAACACGCGCTGTGCCCCAGCCCGTGGGACCCGTTCGGTCTGACGGTCTGCTCCGGCACCGGACGCGGCGTCACGGAGGCGGCCGCGGCGGACGATTCCCCCGGCTCGCATGAGCAGGACGCGGCGCTGCTGCTGACCCTGCCCGCGACCCTGGACTGGCGCACCCAGCCCTTCTCCCACGCCGGAGGGCACGGCGCGCGGCCGCTGCGCGTGCCGTCGATGCGCCTCGCCGGCTGACGCCGCCCCGGCGGCGCCCGGCTCCCCGGTACGGCCCGCGCCGGACCACTCCGGCGCGTGGCACACCGCTTCGACGTTGTTCCCGTCCGGATCACGGACGAACGCCCGTAATGGGCCGGGGGGCACCCGGGCCACAGTCGCGGCGTGTGCAGCGCCTTCGCCCCCGCGGCGGCCGCCGCGGCGTGGAAGGCGTCGACCGCGGCGCGGTCGGGTGCCGTGGCGGCCGGACGGACTTCCGGGCGGTGCCGGCGGGCCCGGCGACCGGGCCCGGCCGGAACTCCGGCCGGCCGGTGCCGTGGGCGATGACGCCGTCGGCGGACTCCGTGTCAGCCGCTTGCCGCCGAGCGCGCGGGCACGGCGTCGCAGAAGGCGCCCGCCCGCACGAGATCCGGCGTCTCAGGGACATGTGACCGATCATGTGCCGGCGTGCCGGGGCCGCCGCGGGCGCGATCCGGTGCACCGCGGTGAGCCGGACCGCGCCCGGGCGCGGACGGATGCCCCGCGGGCGCCCGGACCGGGTTCCGGGCGCGGGCGGGCTTTCCCACGAGCGAGCGCCGGGACCGGGTCCCGGACGCGCGCCCGCGGGGCGCCGGGCGGTGTCAGCGCGACTCGGGGCCCGCGAGGTGACGGGCGATCACCATGCGCTGGATCTGGTTCGTGCCCTCGACGATCTGGAGGACCTTCGCCTCCCGCATGTAGCGCTCGACGGGGAAGTCGGCCGTGTAACCGTAGCCGCCCAGCACCTGCACCGCGTCGGTGGTCACCGCCATCGCCGCGTCGGTGCAGAACAGCTTGGCCATCGCCGCCTGCCGGGAGAACGGCCGGCCCGCGTCCCGGCGGCGCGCGGCCTCGAGGTAGAGGGCACGGCCGGCCTCGACCCGGGTCGCCATGTCGGCGAGCAGGAACCGCAGCCCCTGGAAGTCGGCGATCGGCCGGCCGAACTGCTCGCGCTCCCGGGCGTAGCCGACGGCCTCGTCCAGCGCCGCCTGGGCCAGTCCGACGGCGCACGCGGCGATGCCCAGCCGGCCGGAGTCGAGGGCGGCCAGCGCGATGGAGAAGCCCTGCCCCTCCTCCCCGATCCGCCGGCTGTCGGGCACCCGTACGCCGTCGAAGTGCAGCTGGGCCGTGGGCGATCCGTTCATGCCCATCTTGCGCTCGGGCACCGCGGCCGACACGCCCGGCGCGTCGGCGGGCACGAGGAAGGCGGTGATGCCGCGGGGTCCCTCGCCGCCCGTGCGGGCCAGGACGGTGCAGAAGTCGGCGACCCCGCCGTGCGTGATCCACGCCTTGGTACCGGTGAGGGACCAGCCGTCGCCGTCCCGCACGGCGCGGGTGCGCAGATTCGCGGCGTCGGATCCGGAGGACGGCTCGGAGAGGCAGTAGGAGCCCAGCAGCCCGCCGCCCAGCATGTCGGGCAGGTGGTCGGCACACTGCTCCTTGCTGCCGAAGGAGGCGAGCGCGTGGCAGGCGAGGGTGTGGACGCTCACGCCCAGGCCGACGGTGAGCCGGGCCGCGGCGAGTTCCTCCAGGACCTGGAGATAGATTTCGTACGGCTGGCCGCCGCCGCCGAATTCCTCGTCGTACGGCAGTCCCAGCAGTCCCGAGGCGGACAGCAGCCGGAACACGTCGCGGGGGAAGACGCCCGCCGCCTCTTCCTCGGCCGCCCGGGGGGCGATCTCCCGCCGGGTCAGTTCGCGGACCATCGCGAGCAGGTCCCTGGCCTCCTCGGTGGGCAGCTGACGGTCCACCGGCTCTGCGGAGCGGTCGGGCATGGCGGCGCTCTCCTCCCTGTCGGGCGCTGCGGCGGGCACTGCCGGGGTCTGGCGGCGCACGCCGTGGTCGTACCAGCGACCGATGGTGCCCTTCCGGATCTCGGAAAACGGCTGGCCAGCGGTTGCGGCGCGTTGAGTATGCCCGATCGGGGGCCCGCCGTCACGGGGCGTTTCGATCCGGCCACACTTCCGGCCGCGGCGTCGGTCACCGGGGCCACCCCGGCCCCTCGGTGCCCACGCGACACGCCGTGCCGCGGACGGCGGCCCGTCCCGACACGCCCGGCGGCGCGCCGGTCCGGCGATCGACGGGCGGGCCCGGGCGGAGCAGACTGGTGACGGCCGCACCGCCGGGTACCCGGGCAGCCGCGAGAACCCGCGCGGGCCGCCCGCCGCCGTCCACCGACCCGAGGAGTTCCCCCTCCATGACCGTGCCCCCGGACTCCCCCGCCGCCACCGTGCTCGACACCGCCTTCTTCCGCCGCTGGCTGAGCCGCGCGACCGACACGATCCGGCAGCAGGCCGCGTATCTCACCGATCTCGACTCGCCGATCGGGGACGCGGACCACGGCTCGAACATGCGGCGAGGCTTCGAGTCCGCCCTGTCCTCCGAGGCCTGCGCCGCGGCCGGCACACCGGGCGCGCTGCTCAAGGCCTTCGGCACCCATCTCACCCGCACGGTGGGCGGCGCCTCCGGTCCGCTGTACGGGACGGTGCTGCGCCGTGCGGCCAAGGCGCTCGGCGAGGAGGCGACCGCGACACCCCGGGCGCTCGGGGACGCCCTGCGGGACGCCGTCGCGGGGGTGCGCAGGCTCGGTGACGCCGCGCCCGGTGACGCGACGATGCTCGACGCGCTCCACCCGGCCGCCGAGGCGTACGCGGAGGCGCTCGACGGCGGCGCGGACGTACGGGAGGCGCTGGCGGCCGCCGCCCGGGCCGCGCGGGCGGGCGCGGAGGCGACGGTCCCGCTCCAGGCGCGCCGCGGTCGTGCCAGCTACCTGGGGGAACGCAGCATCGGGCACCAGGATCCGGGCGCGACGTCCTCCGCCCTGCTGATCGAGGCCCTGCACGAGGCCGCAGGAACCGCCGGCACGGCCGACGGCAGGGCCGCCGGAACGACCGACGGCACGGGTGCCGGTACGGGTGCCGGTACGGGTGCCGGCATGGGCGGTGCCGGAGCGCCGGCGGAGGAGGCGCCCGAGGCCGCGATCACCGGCTCGGCACCACAGGCGGGCACGGCCGGTACCGGGTCCGCCGCCGACTCGCC
>NZ_WHPN01000035.1 GCF_009735685.1 Streptomyces lycii
GCCGGCGGCCTACCGCCCGCCCCCGGTGCCGCGCGACGAACTCCCCCTTTCCGAAAAGGACTTTCTCATGCCGATTCAGCCCATAGACGTCAAGTACACCGCGGTGGCCACCGCCGAGGGCGGCCGGGACGGCCGGGTCGCCACCGACGACGGCCGGCTGGACGTCGTCGTCAACCCGCCGAAGGAGCTGGGCGGCAGCGGCTCCGGGACCAACCCCGAGCAGCTGTTCGCGGCCGGCTTCAGCGCCTGCTTCCAGAGCGCCCTGGGCGTCGTCGCCCGCCGGCAGAAGGTGGACATCACCGGCTCCCGGGTGACCGCCAGGGTCGGCATCGGCGGCAATGGCTCGGGCGGCTTCGGCCTGGAGGTGGAGCTGGCCGTGTCCATACCCGGCACCGACGAGGCGACCGCGAAGCAGCTGGCCGAGGCGGCGCACGAGGTGTGCCCGTATTCCAACGCCACGCGCGGCAACATCAAGGTGGGCCTCTCCGTCGCCTGACCCCGCCGCCTGCCCGCGCGTCCGCCCCGGGCCCGGTGGTCCGGGGCGGGCCGCTAGGGTGAGCGCATGCGTGATCTCGGGACCGGCTTCGGTTATCTGATCAAGGGTCAGCGCTGGGTCGGCCGGCACGGGAAGGGGCTCGGTCTCGGGCTGCTGCCCGCGCTGATCGCCCTCGTGCTGTACGCCGCGGCGCTGGTCGCCCTCGGCTTCTGGGCGGGCGACATCACCGCCTGGGCGACCCCGTTCGCCGACGGCTGGGAGTCGCCCTGGCAGGGCCTCTTCCGGAGCTTCCTCGCCGTCCTGCTGTTCGTCGGCGGCCTGCTCTTCGCCGTGGTCAGCTTCACCGCCGTCACCCTGCTGATCGGCCAGCCGTTCTACGAGTCGCTGGCCGAGAGGGTCGACGAGTCGGAGGGCGGTGCCCCCGCCGCGCCCGATCTTCCGCTGTGGCGGGAGCTGCTCATCTCGGCACGGGACAGCCTGCGGGTGCTGTTCTGGGTCGCCCTGTTCGGCATCGCGCTCTTCGTGCTCGGCTTCATCCCGTTCATCGGCCAGACCCTCGTCCCGGCCGTCGGCTTCTGCGTCTCGGGGTTCTTCCTCGCGGCCGAGCTGACCGCCGTCGCGCTACAGCGCCGCGGCGTGCCGCTCAAGGAGCGGCTGCGGCTGCTGCGCGGCCGGATGTCGCTCAGCCTCGGCTTCGGTGTGCCGTTGGCCCTCGCCTTTCTGGTTCCCTTCGTCGCCGTCTTCCTGATGCCGGGTGCGGTCGCCGGCGCGACCCTGCTGGCCCGCGACGTCCTGCCGCCCGGCCCCGGCCCGGCTTCGTATCCTGGCGCCAACTCGAATCCCGACCCGGCCTCGAATCCCGGCCCGGCGCCGGGCCCCGGGGCGCCGCAGACGGGGCCGCGGCACCCGCAGGCAACGTGGCAGCCGCCGCACGGGGCACCCCGAGGCCCGCATGCGCCTCCGCACGCGCAGTCCCCGCAGCCCCCGCAGCCTCCGTACGCGCAGCCCCCGCAGGGGCAGCCGCCGCGGCCCGGGACTTGGCCTCCGCCGAAGCCCCGCGGCTGACCCCGCACGGTCCTCACCCGCCCGCTTCGGGGCCTCGCCGAACGGCGCGACGACGTGGGCCGCACCCCGTAACTCCGGGGTGCGGCCCACGTCGTCGCGTTCGCTTCGGCGTTTTCTTTCGGCGTTCTTGCTCGAAGCGTGTGCGAAGCGTTGACGCGGCATTCGTTCGAATCTATCTTGCCGTTCGAAGTTACGAGCAGCATTCGAAATGTCGAACGTGGAACCACTCTGATCGAGCACACGCGTCCTGTGAGTCGACAGGACCTGTAGGGATGAGCCGCCATGCAGCAACCTTCTCCGAGCCGCAGAAGCGTGCTCGCCGGACTCGGCGCCCTCGCGGCCGCGGGTACCCTCGGCACCGCCGCCTCCGGCTGTGCCGCCCCTGCCGCAGGCGCCGGGCGCACCCGGCTGCGCTACTGGCACCTCTTCGGAGGCGGTGACGGCGTCAACATGCAGTCGATGCTGGACGCCTACAGCGCCGCCCACCCGGACATCGCGCTGGACGCCGTCACCCTCCAGTGGGGCGCCCCGTACTACACCAAGCTCGGCATGGCGGGCGCCGGCGGCCGGGCCCCCGAGGTCGCGGCCCTGCACCTGGCCCGGCTGCCCGGGTTCGCGCCCGGGCGGCTGCTCGACCCGTTCGACGTCGACCTGCTGGCCGACGCGGGCGTACGGCCGGAGCACTTCCCGGAGGAGATCTGGCGGCGCGGGGCCGTGGACGGCGAGCAGTACGCCGTCCCGCTCGACACCCACCCGATGGTGCTGTACTTCAACACCGAGATCTGCGCGAAGGCAGGGCTCCTGGAGAACGGCAAGAAGCTCAAGCCGGCCGGGTCCGCCCAGGAGTTCACCGACGTGCTGCGGGCGGTGAAGAAGACCACCGGTCAGCCCCCCATCGCCTTCGAGTCCACCGGCGCCGACACGATCGGCCCCTGGCGGCTGTTCTCCACCTTCTACTCGCAGACCGGCGGCACGATCCTCAGCCCCGACGCCACCCGCATCACCATCGACGACACCAAGGCGCTGCGGGTCCTGGACTGGCTGAAATCCCTCATGGACGACGGCCTGGCCGTCCGCAATCTCGACTACAACGGCGGCGTCAGCACCTTCAACCTCGGCAAGACGGCGTTCCTGCTGAACGGCGAGTGGGAGGTCAGCTCCTTCCTCACCACCGAGCTGCCGTTCTCGATGACCCGGATACCGGCCCTGTTCGGCAGCGCGAGCACCCAGGCCGACTGCCACTCCTTCGTCCTGCCGCACCAGGCGGGCCGCGGCGGCGCGTCCAACGAGGCCGCTCACCGTTTCGTCGCCTGGATGCTCCAGCACACCGTCGAGTGGGCGAAGGGCGGCCACGTCCCCGCCTATCTGCCCACCCTGGAGAAGCCCGCGTACCTGGAGCTGAAACCGCAGTCGGAGTACCGCTCCGTCGTCGACGACGTCGCCCTGGACCCGCCCGCCTGGTTCGCCGGCTCCGCCTCCAGCATGTGGCTCGAACTGGGCGCCGTCTTCTCCGGAGTCCTCACCGGCTCCCGCACCCCGCGCGGCGCCCTCGCCGAGGCCAAGGACCGGCTGCAGCGGCTCCTCGACACCCCTGACCCCTTCGGAGGTGTGGCATGACACCCCCTGCGACGACGACAGCCGCCACACCACCCGCCGCCCCGGCCGCCGAGGCGAGGACGCAGTCCGGCGACGGCATCAGGACCGTACGCCACAAGTGGACCGAGCACGGCCTGCTCTTCACCGCGCCCTTCCTGCTGATCTACGCCCTGTTCCTGATCTGGCCGCTGCTCTACGGCGTGAAGCTGAGCCTCGGCGACGACAACATCGCCGGCACCGAGGCGCAGTTCATCGGCCTCGACAACTACGCCGAGGCACTGACCGACCCGAACGTCTGGTCCTCGCTGTGGAACACGGTCTGGTTCACCGTGCTGTCCACCGTCCCGCTCGTCCTCACCGGCCTCGTCATGGCGCTGCTCGCGCACCATCTGCGGGTCGCCGAGTGGCTGTGGCGGCTCTCCTGGTTCGCGCCGTTCCTGCTGCCGTCCGGTGTCGTCGGCATGCTGTGGATGTGGATGATCTACCCGTCGGGCTTCGGTCTCGCCGACCAGATGCTGGCCGCGGTCGGTCTGGAACCGGGCATCGGCTGGCTCACCGACGAGCGCTACGCGATGCTGTCCGTCGTCCTCACCACCGTGTGGTGGACCGTCGGCTTCAACTTCCTGCTCTACCTGGCCGGTCTCCAGGCCATCCCGCAGCACCTCTACGAGGCCGCCGAGATCGACGGCGCCGGGCCCTGGCACCGGCTGTGGCACATCACCCTGCCGATGCTGCGCCGCACCACCGGAGTCGTGGTCGTCCTCCAACTGCTCGCCTCGCTGAAGATCTTCGACCAGATCTACATCATGACCGGCGGCGGCCCCGACGACTCGACCCGTCCGATCCTCCAGTACGTCTACCAGTCGGGCTTCACCGGCTACCGGATCGGCTACGCGTCCGCCGTCTCCTACATCTTCTTCGCCCTGATCGTCGTCGTCTCCCTGGTCCAGCTGCGGCTGTCCCGGCGCGCGAGTGAGGAGAAAGCCCAGTGAGCGCCACCGCTACCGCGCCCCCGGCCGCGACACCGGACGGCGCCGCCGAGGCCGCCGCCAAGCCGGGGAGCGGCCGCAGGCCGCGCTGGACCGGCGGCCGGATCGCGATGCTCGTCGCGGCCCTCGTCCTCGTCGTCGCCTGGCTGCTGCCGCTCGCCTGGGCCGTCGCCACCTCGCTCAAGCCGGAGAGCGAGACGACGAAGACCCCGCTGGAGTGGATCGGCTCCACGATCACCTTCGACGCGTACTCCTCGGTCTGGGAGTCCGGCGACCTCACCCGCTGGATGTTCAACACCTTCTTCGTCGCGGGGATGACGACCCTGCTGACGGTGGCCTTCAGCGCCATGGCGGCGTACGGCTTCGCCCGCACCGAGTTCCGCGGCCGCAAGGTGCTCTACGGGCTCGTGCTCGCCGGGATCATGGTGCCGCCGCAGGTGCTGATCGCCCCGCTGTTCGCCGAGATGGTGCAGCTGCGGCTCGTCGACACCTACTGGGGTGTGATCCTGCCCCAGGTCGCGGTGCCCGCCATGGTGTTCATCCTGGTGAAGTTCTTCGACGGCGTGCCGCGCGAGCTGGAGGAGGCCGCCTTCTGCGACGGCGCGGGGCGCTGGCGGGTGTTCCTGCAGATCGTGCTGCCGCTGTCGCGGCCGGTGCTCGCCGCCGTGGCGATCTTCACGTTCATCTCCACCTGGAACAACTTCCTCTGGCCGTTCCTGGTGACCACGGACCCGGCGAACATGACGCTGCCCGTCGGCCTCGTCAACGTCCAGTCCACCTACGGGGTGCGCTACGCCCAGGTGATGGCCTCCCTCGTCATCGCCGGGCTGCCGCTGCTCGTCGTCTTCGCGCTCTTCCAGCGCCAGATCGTCCGCGGCGTCGCCCACACCGGCCTGGCCGGCCAGTGACCCCGCCCGCCCGGTCCGTGCCCCCGACGAAAGGCGTCCACCCCCGATGAGCCGCTCCACCCGCACCGGGCCCGGCACCGGTCCGCGTCACCGGCTGCGCCGCCGCGCCGCGCTGCCGGCCCTCCCCGCGGCCCTGCTGCTGGCGCTGGCCCCGCCGTCCAGCGCGTCCGCCGCGTATCCGGACCCCGGCCGGGTCACCGGCGACGTGGTCGTGCACGACCCGAGCATGGTCAGGACGGAGGACGGCCGGTACGTCCTCTACTCCACCCACGGCGGTCTGGAGGCCCGCGTCTCCACCGACCGCACCCACTTCACCCGGGCCGGCTCGGCCTTCACCGACCTGCCGGACTGGTGGTCCGACTACTCCGCGGAACGCGATCCCTGGGCGCCGGACATCTCGTACCACAAGGGCGTCTACTGGATGTACTACGCGGTCTCCAGTTTCGGCTCCAACCACTCCGCGATCGGACTGGCCAAGAGCCCCACCGGCCTGCCCGGCAGCTGGAGCGACCGCGGCATCGTCTACCGCACCGGCACCGGCGACGACCACAACGCCATCGACCCCAGTCTCTTCGTCGACAGGGACGGGACGTGGTGGCTGAGCTTCGGCTCGTACTGGACCGGGATCAAGATGGTCCGGCTCGACCCGGCCACCGGCAGCCTGCACCGCGACCGGACCGTGCACAGCCTCGCCACCCGCCCCGACGAGCCGTACGCCGTCGAGGCCCCGCAGATCGTCAAGCGCGGCAACTACTACTACCTGTTCGTCTCGCACGACCGCTGCTGCGCGGGCACCGACAGCACCTACAAGATCAAGGTGGGCCGCTCCACCAGCCCCACCGGCCCGTACACCGACCGCGACGGCGTCCCGATGCCGGACGGCGGCGGCACGACCGTCCTGGCGACCCACGGCCGGTTCATCGGACCCGGCGGCCAGTCCGTCCTGAAGGACAGCGACGGCCACGTGCTCGTCCACCACTACTACGACGGCGCGGACGACGGCACCCCGAAGCTCGGCATCAACCTGCTGAGCTGGGGCGGCGGCTGGCCCACCGCCCGTTGAACCCCCGGAGGCGGTACCGGCGGGCCCCCACGCCCCCGTACCGCCTCCGGGGCTGCCCGGCCCCGGAGCCGGCGGCGTCCCGGCACCCGGCCCGAGCCGTACCCGGCGGCACCGGACCTCCGCACCCGTCGGCACCGGCCCGGCGCCATCTGGCACCGACCCGGTCCGGTCCGCGATCCTCGGGACCGACCCGGCACCGACCCATCCGACCCCGATCACCAGTCCCCGGTCACCAGTCCCCGGTCACCAGTCCCCGGTCACCAGTCCCCGGTCACCAGTCCCCGATCATCAGTCCCCGGCCACCAGTCCCCGATCACCAGTCCCCGGCCACCGGCCCGACACCGACCGACCCGGTCCCGAACCCCGGCACCAGACCCGAAAGGCACCCATGTCCGACCGCACCGCCCGTTTCACGCTCGACCCGGCCTTCGCCGTCGGCGACGTCAACCCGCGTCTCTTCGGCTCCTTCGTCGAACACCTCGGACGCTGCGTCTACACCGGCATCCACGAGCCCGGCCACCCCGCCGCCGACGAGGCGGGCCTGCGCACCGACGTGCTCGACCTGGTCCGCGAACTCGGTGTCACCGCCATCCGCTACCCCGGCGGCAATTTCGTCTCGGGCTACAAGTGGGAGGACGGTACCGGACCCGCCGAGGAGCGCCCGCGCCGTCTCGATCTGGCCTGGCAGTCCATCGAGACCAACCGTTTCGGGCTCGCCGAGTACATCGACTTCGTCGCCAAGATCGGCGGCGAGCCCATGATGGCCGTCAACCTCGGCACCCGCGGCATCGCCGAGGCACTCGAACTCCAGGAGTACGCCAACCACCCCGGCGGGACCGAGCTGTCCGACCGCCGCATCGCGCACGGCGGCAAGGAGCCGTACGGCATCAAGCTGTGGTGCCTGGGCAACGAGATGGACGGTCCCTGGCAGACCGGCCACAAGACCGCCGCCGAGTACGGCCGGCTGGCCGCGGAGACCGCCCGCGCCATGCGTCAGATCGACCCGGAGGCCGAACTCGTCGCCTGCGGCAGCTCCAGCCAGGCCATGCCCACCTTCGCCGAGTGGGAGGCGACGGTCCTCGCCGAGACGTACGACCTGGTCGACCACATCTCGCTGCACGCCTACTACGAGGAGAAGGACGGCGACCGGGACTCCTTCCTCGCCTCGGCCGTCGACATGGAGTCCTTCATCGAGAACGTGGTCGCCACCTGCGACCACATCGGGGCGCGGCTGAAGTCGAAGAAGAAGATCCAGCTGTCGTTCGACGAGTGGAACGTCTGGTACCAGTCGCAGCTCGCGGAGCAGGAGCCCGGCAACTGGCAGGAGGCGCCGCGGCTGCTCGAGGACAACTACACCGTCACCGACGCCGTCGTGTTCGGCTCGCTGCTGATCGCCCTGCTGCGGCACGCCGACCGCGTCACCGTGGCCTGCCTCGCCCAGCTCGTCAACGTCATCGCCCCGATCATGACGGAGCCCGGCGGCCCGGCGTGGAAGCAGACCACCTTCTTCCCGTTCGCGCAGGCCTCGAAGTACGGCCGCGGCAAGGTCCTCCAGCTCAACGTCGGCGGCCCGACCCACGAGACCGAGCGGTACGGCGAGGTGCCGCTGCTGCACGCCACCGCGGTCGCCGACGAGTCGACGGGCGCGATCACCGTCTTCGCCGTCAACCGCAGCCAGACCGAGCCGCTGCCGCTGGAGGCCGACCTGCGCGGCCTGGCCGTCACCCGGATCGCCGAGCACAGCGTCCTCGCCGACTCCGACCCGGAGGCCCGCAACACCCTCGCCGACCCGGAGCGGGTCACCCCGCACGCGGGCGAGGGCACCACGCTGGACGGCGGTGCCCTGCGCGCCACCCTGGAACCCATGTCCTGGAACGTCATCCGGCTCGCCTGAGCGGGACCACCGACCGGCGCCGTCCGTGCAATGCCCCGCCCGGGCGGCGCCGCCCGGCCCGGGCGCGGGCCCCGGCCACGGTCCGCGCCCGGGTGGCGGGACGGCCCCGGTGCGGTGTTGACATGTTCTGGACGGCGCTCCAGCCCGGCGGTCCGCGCGGATCGTGGCCCCACCGCCCCACGGCCGCCCACCCCCCGCCTGGAGACCACCGTGACCAGCGACAACAACCGCCCCCACGCGGCGTACGGCCGCCGTTCCCTACTCGCCGGCGCCGCCGCACCGGCCGCCTCCGCCACCGTCCTCGCAGCCACGCCCCGGGCCCGGGCTGCCTCCGGGGGAACCGCCCGGACCGCGGCCTGGGAGGACGTGCTCGGCCCGGGCTCCTTCGCCGGCTACGGCGCCCTGGAGGCCGACTGGAACACCTCTACCCCTGGGGTTCCGACCACAACGGCACCGCCCGGATGTACGGCAGCGCCACCGACCACAACCACATCCATCTCTCCGGCAACGTGCTCACCCCCCAGGCGACCCGTAGCAACTGGGACGAGGGCACCAGCACCGCCGACCCGCACCTGCCGATCCGGTACCACTCGGGCGCCGTGCACGCCAAGCACCAGGTCCGGGTGACCGACGAGTTCCCCAACTACGAGGTGAAGGGCGAATTCCAGGCCCCCGGCTCGCCCGGGACCTGGCCGGCCTTCTGGCTGACCGGGGCCAACAGCCGGCCCCCGGAGAGCGACATCCTCGAATACAAGGGCGACAACCGGAACTGGTTCAACACCTTCCGCACCAGCTCCGACGTCTCCAGCACCATCGTGAGCGTCTCCTCACCCGGCAGCTGGCACGAGTACCGCACCCGGATCACCAAGGTCAGCGACACGGACGTGGAGATCCACTACTACCTGGACGGCACCTGGAAGGCCGCCCACCGGGCGAACTTCGTCGGCAAGCCGCTCCGGGTCGTCTGCGACCTCCAGATGGAGGGCTCGTCGGACAGCTCCGGACCGGGCGGCGGCACGTACTACCGGGCCCGGAACATCTACATCGGCCGCAGCCGGGCGTAACCGCCTCAAAGCTCGCCCGGGCTCCCGGTGGTGGGCGTCGCCTGGTGGAAACGGATCAGCCAGCGGCCGTCCTCCGCCCGGCACCACAGGGAGCTGCGGAAGGCCCGGACGCCGTCGCTCTCCGAGACGTACGTCAGATGCACCAGTCCGGGCGCGAGGAGCGTACCGGCGAAGTCCGTGGCCGTGACCGGCGCCCGCGGCGGGGCGCCGGGCGCCGGAGGCCCCATCAGGCTCAGCACCGAATCCCGGTCCCACCGGCGGCCGGACGCGCCGAACTCCGTGAACTCCGGGTGCAGCGCCTCGGCGACACGCGCCACCGACGCCCGCACCCCGGGATCGAGAAGCCGCCGCTCGGCGTCGACGGCCTGCTGTACCTCGGCCCCGCTCATCGCCCCGCCTCCGGCCGTCCGGTGAACACGTCCGCCTTGACGGCGCGTATGAGTCCGTCGAGCGCGGCGGGCGTGGTGGTCAGGACGGTGCCGGGGTCGTCGCTCTCGCGCAGGGCCACGGCCGGTCCGAGCGTGGCGATTTCCATACACTCGCCCTCCTCCTGGGAAAAGGACGACTTCTGCCAGACGGTCTGCTCTCTCATGGTGTCCTTCACATCTCTCGGACGATGGTCTGGATGAAGGCTCGCGACCGGCTCTCGCTCAGCGCCGACGCCCGCATGGTGTCGTAGAGGCTCCGGTACTTCCGCAGGTGCGGTTCGGTGTCCAGGAACCCGATCCCGTGCGCGGCGTCGACCTGCACCGTGTCGAGCTGGGGTACGGGTCCGTGCGCGTAGAGCATGGCGTGGCCGGAGCCGATGTGTGCTTCGGACTCGAAGGGGATGACGCGGAGCCCGATGTGGGGCTCCTCGCTCAGCCCCAGCAAGGTTTCCAGTTGCTCCCGAGCCACTTTCCGGCCCCCGAAACGCATGCGCAGCGCGGCTTCGTGAACGACCGCCTCGTACGGCGGGACTTCGTCTCGCGCAAAGATTTTCTGCCGCTCCATGCGGTGTGACACCCGGGCCTCCAATTCGGTTTCCGGAAGCGGAGGCATGGTCGAGCCGAAGATGGTGCGTGCGTACGCGTCGGTCTGCAAGAGGCCGGGGATGTGAGTGATCTGGATTGTCCGGAGCCGTGTCGCGTGGTGCTCCAGCTCGGACAGGTCCAGGAGTGGCGCCGGAAGAATGCCGCGGTACGACTCCCACCAGCCCTGGCCGCGTTGTTCGTGGGTGATGGCGGCCAAGGCGTCGATCAACGCGGTGTCGTCGGCCGAGTAGAAGGCGGCCAGTCGGCGCAGACGCTCCTCGCTGATGCCGAACCGGCCCGCCTCGATGTGACTGATCTGAGGCTGCCCGCCGCCGAGTAGCGCCCCGGCTTCTCGCGAGGAGACCCCGGCCGCTTCCCGCATCTTGCGCAGTTGCGTGCCCAACCGGATCTGGCGTGCCGTGGGGCTGCTTCTCGGTGGCATGGCTTCCTTCTCCTGTGGCTGCTGTCCGGTGTCACTTTCCCACGATCTGTGACGGCGGTACGGGTCGTGGTCCATAGGTGCGCCGGATCATGTATGTCCTCTACTGTCTGTGACCCTGCCAGTGCACGGGGTAGCAGTAGCGAGCCGTGTGCCCCGAATCCCATGGGAGAAGCGCGACATGGAGCCCCACGCCTACACCCTCTGCTGCCCGCCGCAGGCCACCGTGCCGAAGGTCGCCCGTGACTTCGTCGTGAGCGTGCTGCGGTCGCTGGACCTCCCGCACCTCACCGACAGCGCGGCCCTGTGCACCTCGGAACTGGTCACCAACTCCTACGTGCACGCGCGGAGCCACGGGGCCGCGGCACTCGGCTCGCTGCTCCGGCTCGCCGTCGAACCCGCCCTCGTGAGGATCAGCGTCTACGACGGCAACCCCGTACCGCCCCGCCCGCGCGGCGCCCGCGACGAGGACGAGGGCGGGCGCGGCCTGGCCCTGGTCGACGCGCTCGCCGATGCCTGGGGGCACGTGCGCGGAGCGCCGCTCGGGTTCACCGGCCGGGAGGGCAAGGGCGTGTGGTGCGAGCTGGGCACCGGCCGGGTGTGAGGGGACGGCGCCACCCACGCCGTGGCGCCGGAGGTGGTGCCGCCACCGCATGCGGCCATGCCTTCGGGCAAACGGCGGCGCCCGGGACGCAACCGGCGATCCCGGCCGACGGTGACGACCTCGGCACCCGGCCGTCAGGAGGGTTGCGATGTCCGCAGCAGCTCCGGAGCACCCCTGTGACGAGCCGACGCTCATGGAGGTCGCCGACCGGCTCGCCGATGAGCTGACCGCTACCGCGTCGAGATCATCGGGGGAGAAATCACCGCGTGCGAGCCGTACACCGGCCCGGGGAGTCCTTCGTGCTGCCGGAGTCGGTCGGGGAGCCCGTGAAGCTGGACGTCGACACCGTGCTCGGGCACTGAGCACGAGCCGGTTTCCTTCCGCCGCGCCGGACCCCGCGCCGCGCCGGACCCCCAGCCGCGCGGTGCTACAGCGTGAACCAGCCGTAGCCGCCGTACCAGTGCCCGCCGGCGCGGAGGTGGTCGGTCACCGCGCGCTCCACGGCCGTGCGCCGGGGGAGTCCGGCGATGTCCAGGGCCGGGTCGCCGAAGACGAAGGCCACCGGCTCGGTGTCGTCCGGCTCCACCGGCGCGTCCGGCAGCGGCGGGGCGTCGTGGAACCGGTCCTGGAAGCGCACGATGTTCGACGACTCCGGCAGGTACTCCCGCAACTGCCGGTCCAGCAGCCACGAGTTGCACATCGCGACGGTGTACGGCTCCTCCGGGAAGTGGCGCGGGAAGAACACCCGGGCCCGGTCGACCGACGCGTCGCAGGCGCCGGGCGTCATCGGCCCGGAGAAGTCGGGGATGTGCACGTTCAGCGCGGGCCCGCCGGGGCCGAGCGGCCGGCCGCCGGATCCGAGCGGCAGCCCGGCCGCCGCGACCGCCGCGCCGGTCCGCTCGTCCAGCCGCGCCCGCTGGAACTGGAGCCGCCCGAGCTGGTACAGCTCGCCCCGGAAGTGCAGCGTCGGCCACCACGGGTGCAGCAGCCCGGTGCGGCCGGTGCGACGCCGGTGCACGGCCAGGTGCCGCCCCAGGTCGGCGAGGGTGCGCCGGGAGACGGTCTCCGGGATGCCGCGCTCCCGGTGGTGGGCCCGTACGTACGGCAGCGCCGCGAGGAACACGTACACCGGAAGGCAGCGCCCGGCCGCCGCGAGCCGCCCCTCCTCGGGCAGCAGCCCGTCGGCCACGGGCGGCATGTCCGAGCCCTTGCGCACGACCCCCATGTCCCGCACGAGGTTCGCCACGGACCGCTCCACCAGCCAACGGAAGCCGGGCTCCTCGGTCACGACGGGCCGCACGGCGACCAGCGTGTTGATGTCCTCGTGCGGCACGGCCAGGTCGAGCAGCACTTCCGGAAGCTCGTCGTCCGGCGGCAGCACCACCGCGGCCTGTGGCCCGCCCCGCTCCTGTGCCGCCTTCTCCCACCGCACGAAGCGCTCGTCGGCCCGCAGCAGTTCCCGTACGTCTCCCATCAGGCAGAGCCTACGGCGGACACGCCGCGAAAGGCACCGGTGGCCAGGGGGTTTTCAGCTTCACGCCGGGCGGCGTCCGCGGCTGCGGGGCAGGGCGCCCCGGCCACCGCGCCGCCCGTGGGCCGCCCCTGGGCCGCCCGGCCCACGGAAATTCCGGCCCGCGTGGGGTGAACGCGTGTCGCGGAGCGGTCCGTACTTCCCGGCGGGCTGTTCGCTGGGAGGGTGGGCGCGATGACGCACGGACAGCAGCCGCTCCTCGAACGCGCCGGTGACGGCGAGCGGCGGGGCGCGCCCGTCCCGCGCCCGGAGGCGGCGGGCGCCACACCGCCTCCGGGTGCGGACGGCCGGTGGCGGCGGCACCGGCGGTGGCTGTACGGGCTCGCTGTCGTCGTACTCCTCGGGCAGATGGCGGTCGCCATGGTCACGGCGGCCGTGCGGCAGACGCCGACCATCGACGAGCCCGTGTACGTGGCCACGGCCGTCGTCCAGACGCAGCAGCACAGCCTGCGGTACAACCCGGAACACCCGCCGCTCGGCAAGCTGCTCATCGCGGCCGGGACCGTCTTCGCCGAGCCCCGGCTCGACCCCGGCTTCGACGGCGACCAGACCGAGCTGGGCCGGGAACTGCTGTACGGGTCCGGGAACGACCCGGAGCGGCTGATGCGGGCGGCACGGCTGCCGGTGATCGTGTCGACACTGCTGTTCGGGCTGGTCGTGCTCGCCTTCGCCCGGGAGCTGGCCGGTCCGGCGGGCGGGCTGGTGGCGCTCGCCCTGTACGCGTTCTCGCCCGACGTCATCGCGCACGGGTCGCTCGCCACGCTCGACGTACCGGCGGCCGGGTTCCTGCTGACCTCGGCCTGGCTGCTGTGGCGGTCCCGCCTCCGGCCACGGCTCTTCCTGCCGCTCGCCGGTGCGGCGCTCGGCGCGGCGCTGGCCACCAAGATGAGCACCCTGGCCGCGGTCCCGGTGCTGCTGGTGGCGGCGGTGCTCTCGGTGTGGCGGGCGGCAGGGCACCCGTCCCGCGCCGGGGCGGGCACCGGGCCCCGGCCCGCTGCCGGAGTCCGCGCCGGGACGCGCCGCGGCCTGGTGGCGGTCGCCGTCGTGGGCCTCGCCGCCGTCGCCGTGGTGTGGCTCTGCTACCTCGCCGTCGATCCCCGGTTGCGCTGGGCGCCGCCGCCCGGTGTTCCGCCGGTGCGCGGGCTGCGCGGTCTCGCCGTCGGTCTCCTGCCGTTCCCGGCGCCCTACCGGGACGGCATGCTCATCCAGTTCGGCTTCGAGGAGAGGCCGTGGCGCGGCTTCCTGTTCGGCCGGCTCTACCAGGGATCGCTCTGGTACTACCTCCCGGCCGCGCTGCTGGTGAAGACGCCGCTCGGGACGCTCGCCCTGTGGGCGGCGGGTGCGGTGGCGACGCTGCGCCACGGCCGGCTGCGGCGCGCGGCGCCGTACGTCCTCGTCCCCGCCGTCGTGCTGCTGGCCGCCGCCATGACCGGCGACCGCGACCTCGGCGTGCGGTACGCCGTCTTCCTGCCGATGTTCCTCGCGGTCGCCGCCGGGGGCGTGGTCACCGTCCGGCGCGGGGGGCGCCGGGCGGCACGCGCCGTGACGGCGGCGCTGCTGCTGTGCGTCGCCGTCAGCTCGCTGCGCGCGTACCCGTACTACCTGCCGTACTCCAACGAGGCGTTCGGCGGTCCCGCGAAGACCCATCACCATCTGCACGACTCGAACGTCGACTGGGGGCAGGACCTCGGACGGCTCGCCGACCGGCTCCGGGAGCGGCACGCGCACGAGCGGCGGATCTGGCTCGTCTACAAGGGCAGCGGCGTACCGCGGCACTACGGCATCCGGGCCTCCGATCCGCGCGAGGTGCCCCTGAGCGAGGTGCGCGGACTGATCGCCGTCTCGAACTCCGCGGCCGCGAAGGCCCGGGGGCGGCTGGCCGCACTCCTCGCCGACAGCAGGCCGGTCGGGGAGGTCGGCCACTCGATCACCCTCTACCGCCGGGCGGAACCGTCCCCGCCATCCGTACCGTCTGCCCCGTCCCCGTCCCCGTCCCCGTTCCCTTACGCGTTCCCGTCCGCCGCGTCCTCGGCCGAGGGCGCTCGCAGTGGCTCCTGAAGCTCCGTCACCCACAGCTCGCGGTTCTCCGGGCACTCCAGATACAGCTCGCGGGCATAGCCGGCGGAGCGGTGTCCGTGGTCCTCGATCCAGCGGGCCAGGGCCTGGGCGGTGGACAGGACGTGGTCCATCGGCCCGTGGTGCACGACCGTCGCGGCCCGGCGGACGGCGGGCAGGTCCACGATCTCGGTGCCGGGGACCCCGTCCGGTTCCGCCCGTACCGGCATGGCGGCGTGGACGCGGATCCTCTCACCGTCCGGGTGGTCGTCGTAGTACGCGATGCCGGGACCCGCGGGAGCCACACCCGCCGCGCTCAACCTGCGGCACAGTTCCTCGAACAGCGGGCCGACGACCGGGCCGATGGCTTCCGGGCCGAAGTTCGCGGCGGTGCCGGACAGCTCCGCGACGCGGACGGCCGGGATGCTCTTCACGACGATGTCGTCGGTGCTCATGTGTCCCTCACTCTCGATCGTCCGGAGCCTCGCCTCGACCTGCGTCAGCCGGGCGGCCGTCGCGGCCATCGCCGCCTCCAGCTCCGCCCGGCGCAGGCGCAGCATGCCGCGCAGTTCCCCGGCGCCGATCTCCTCGTCGAGGATCGACCGCACCTGCTGGAGCGTGAACCCCAGATCCTTGAGCGCGATGACGCGGTTGAGCCGGCTGAGCTGGCCCGCCGTGTAGAGGCGGTAGCCGCTGACCGGGTCGACACGGGCCGGGCGCAGCAGCCCCACGGCGTCGTAGTGGCGCAGCATGCGGACGGATACGTGACCGTGCCGGGCGAAGTCTCCGATGGTGAACATGGTGCTTCCGACTCCACTGCCTCACACGGTGTCATGGTCAAGGGCGGCGGGCGCGCGGCCGGACGCGGGGCCGGGACACCGGGTTCGAGTGCCGGGACACCGGGTCCGGCGCTCGCGCCCATCCTGCGTTCCGGGACGGAACCGGTCCGGACCGTTCCGACCGGCCCGGACCGGGCTGCCCCGGGAGACCCCGCGCCCCGGGAGACCCTGCGCCCCGGGAGACCCTGCGCCCCGGGAGACCCCGCGCCCCGGGAGACCCCGCGTCCCCGGAGATTACGCGTCCCCGGAGACCCCGCGCCCCGGGGCCCGCCGCTCGCACGGTGACACCGAGCCGCGCCCTACGATCGCACCGCCACCTGCGGGCTCCGACCCGGCGGGGGCGGGGCGCCCGCGCCGTCCGCGGTCCGGGCCGCCGCCGTTCCCGGCTCCGTCCCTGCCTCTGTCGCCGCGGTTCCCGGCTCCGTCCCCGGGGCGGATTCCGGCTCCGGCTCCGTCTCCGTCGCGGGGGGCCCCGTGCCCGTACCCGTCCCCGGCCCCGTACCCGTTTCCGCCGCCGGTGGCCCGAGTTCGAGCGGTTCGCCGTGCGCGGTGCCGTCGTCCAGCAGGTCGAGCAGATAGCGGCCGTAGCCGCTGCTGAGCAGGGGACGGCCCAGTTGCCGCAATTGGCCGTCGTCGATGTAACCGCAGCGCCAGGCGATTTCCTCGACACAGCCGACCTTGAAGCCCTGCCGCTCCTCTATCACCCGTACGTATTCCGAGGCCTGCACCATGGCGGTGAAGGTGCCGGTGTCGAGCCACGCGGTGCCGCGGTTGAGCACGGTCACCGCCAGCTCACCGCGGCGCAGGTATTCCTGGTTGACCGCCGTGATCTCCAATTCGCCGCGCTCGCTGGGGGCGAGACGGGCTGCGATGTCCACCACGCGGTTGTCGTAGAAATAGAGGCCCGCGACGGCGTACCGGGACTTCGGCCGGGCCGGTTTCTCCTCGATGGAGACGGCCGAGCCGTCGGCGTCGAGTTCCACAACTCCGTACGCGGTCGGATCGGCCACCGGATAGGCGAAGATGCGGCCCCCCGCCGGGGCGGTGTGCTCGCGCAGCCGGATGCCGAGGCCCCCGCCGTGGAAGATGTTGTCCCCCAGGACCAGGGCGACCGGTCCGTCGCCGATGAAGTCGGCGCCGAGGACGAAGGCATGGGCGATTCCCTCGGGCCGGCCCTGCGCCCGGTAGGTCAGCCGGATCCCGAGATGTGAACCGTCACCGAGCAGCCTTTCGAACTGCGGTTGGTCCTCCTGCGTGGTGATGAGCAGGATGTCCCGGATACCGGCCATCATCAGGGTCGACAGCGGATAGTAGACCATCGGCTTGTCGAAGACCGGCATGAGCTGTTTGGAAACGGCTCGGGTGACCGGCCATAATCGCGAACCGGTGCCACCGGCCAGAATGATTCCGCGCATGGCTGTCCGCCTTCTCCTTTCCGGAATTCGGTGCCCCGGGCGCGTCCGCCGTCGCGGAAGCGGGAAATCGGGCGGTCTCCTCCGCGAATCGGGCGGTCTCCTCCGCGAACCGGGCGGTCTGCTCCGCGAATCGGGTGGTCTCTTCCGTGAATCGGGTGGTCTCTTCCGCGGGCCGAACACCGCATGTAGGTTTGCGGCCATGCGCATGCTTGTCACCGGCGGTGCCGGCTTCATCGGTTCCGCATTCGTGCGGTCGCTGCTCTCGGGTACGGGCGCCGGGACCGGGGACACCCGGATCACGGTGCTCGACAAGCTCACCTACGCCGGGGTACCGGAAAATCTCGCCGAGGTCGCCGGGCATCCCCGCTATTCCTTCGTCCACGGCGACATCCGCGACGCGGGACTGGTGCGGGAGATCATGCCCGGCCACGACGCCGTGGTGCACTTCGCCGCCGAAACGCACGTGGACCGGTCCATCGACGGGGCCGCACCATTCGTGTCGACCAATGTCCTGGGCACCCAGGTGCTGCTGGACGCGGCCCGGGAGCAGGGGCTCGGCCGCTTTCTGCACGTGTCGACGGACGAGGTCTACGGTTCGATCCCGGCAGGGTCCTGGACGGAGACCAGTCCGCTCGCGCCCAACTCGCCGTACGCGGCCAGCAAGGCGGGTTCCGATCTGCTCGCCCTCTCCTACCACCGCACCCACGGCCTGGACGTCGTGGTGACCCGCTGCTCCAACAACTACGGTCCGCACCAGTTCCCGGAGAAGGTCGTTCCGCTGTTCATCACCCGGCTGCTCGAGGGCGTCAAGGTGCCGCTGTACGGCGACGGGCGCCATGTCCGTGACTGGCTGCACGTCTCGGACCACTGCCGGGGCCTCGAACTCGTCCTGCGCCACGGCCGGGCCGGCGAGGTCTACCACATCGGCGGCGGCACCGAGCTGACCAACGAGCAGCTGACCGGTCTGCTGCTGGCCGCCACCGGCACCGGCTGGGACCGGGTCGAGCACGTGCCCGACCGCAAGGGCCACGACCTGCGGTATTCGCTGGACTGCGGCAAGGCCGCGACGGAGCTGGGCTACGCGCCGCGGGTCGGGTTCGAGCGCGGGCTCGCCGACACCGTCGACTGGTACCGGGAACACCGGGCGTGGTGGGAGCCGCTGCGGCGACGCGCTGCGGAACGGGCCACCGCGTCTGCCGCGGGGGGCGCCACCGCACCGGCTGCCGCACCGGCTGCCGAGGGCGCCACAGGACCGGCCGCGAAACCGGCCACCTGACCGGCCACAGGACCGGCCGCCGCACCGGCCGCCGAGGGCGCCACCGGAGGGACCGGCGGGGCGTAGCCGCGGTGC
This sequence comes from Streptomyces lycii, assembly GCF_009735685.1. Lineage (GTDB taxonomy): Bacteria > Actinomycetota > Actinomycetes > Streptomycetales > Streptomycetaceae > Streptomyces > Streptomyces lycii. The sequence continues at coordinate 18,323 of NZ_WHPN01000035.1, forward strand.
GCGGTCCGGCGCGGCCGGCCGGCCGGCGTCCCCGGCGGAGGAGCTCACCCGGTCTCCTTCGTTTCGTTCATACGGTGGTTCCCCGCACGGAACCGGCAGTTCACCCACCGCTGCGGGAAATGCCGACGACACACGCGCACAACTGCCCGGAGAACCACGGTGGAACTCGGCCGCCGCGGAACGCCGCGCCACACTTTCACACAGCCGACTCCACGCCACAAGAGGGCCGGAAACGCCGTGTAAAGGGGCCGAATTTTACCCATGTGAGGCGGTAGTTAAACGCTGGAGAACAGTTCTGTCAGGCGCCCGAGGAAAGAAGCGGCGCTGATCGATCACGTCTTGACGAAAGCGGTCGCGATTGCATAACTTTCCGGCGTGACGGGGCGGTTCCGTATGGTGCCGCACGGTGATGCTCGCTTGTACCACGGCTGCCGGGAAACTCTTCCCGCGGCCGGCGATCGCTTGTCCGCAGCTCCGCCCGGAGAGTGCGGTTGACGGCTGGCAGTCTCTTCAGGCGGAGGGGTCACGAATGTCTGGCTGGCACGGCCGCGCTGCCGCGGATGGGCCCGCGGACTTAGCGGGGCACCGCGCCCGGCGCTTATTCCGCGTATCCGGGTTGTCGCCGGACCGTGTTCTCCGGTACGGACACCGGCGGTCCCCGGAATTCCGTTCCCGCTCCGGCGAGCCGCCCGCCGAGTGGCCGCGTGCGGTCCGGTGCTGAGGCCCGGGGCGGGGGCCACCGGAGTGAGTGCCGGGCCGGTGGAGACGTCCCCGTCCTCCGGCTTCGGCTGGTTCCTCTGCGGGCAGACCCTGAGCGGGTTCGGCGACCGTTTCACCGCGTTCACCGCGCAGAGCGTGGCGATCCTGGTGCTCGGTGCCTCCAGCACCCAGCTCGGCGTGCTGTCCGCCACCGGCTGGCTCGCCTATCCGGTTCTGGGCATGGTCGCCGGGGCCGTCCTCGCCCGGGTGCGCCTCAAGCGCGCGATGATCGCGGGGGAGCTGGTCCGGTTCGCCGCCTTCGCCGGGGTGGCCGTCACCGTGACGGCCGGACAGGTCTCCGTCACCCAGCTGCTGATCGTGGTCGCGGTGGCCGGAGCGGCCACGGTGTTCGTCGACATCAGCGGCCAGTCCCTGGTGCCGTCGCTGGTCGGCCGCGGCCGGCTGCTGAGCGCCAACTCCCGGCTGTCCGGCGCCGACAGCATGACCAAGCTCGCCGGTCCCGCGCTCGCCGGTGTGCTCTTCGGCCTGGCCGGCCCGGGCTGGGCCGCGGCGCTCGCCGCCGTCCCCTTCCTGCTGTCGGCCGCGGCACGGCTGCCGATCCGGGTCGCGGAGGAACGGCCGGGGCACCGCCGGGACCCGCCCGGGGCGCTGCTCGGCGGGATGCGGCAAGGGGTGGTCTTCGTATGGCGGCATCCGCTGCTGCGCCCCCTGGTCTGCCGGTCCGCGCTGCGCGGGTTCGGCACGGGTGCGGTGGACGCGGTGCTGCTGCTGTTCGCCTACCGCGGACTGGGCCTGTCCAGCACGCAGGGCGGTCTGCTGATGGCGGCCGGCTCGGTCGGTGCCCTGGCCGGGGCGGTGCTGGCGACCAGGATCATCGGCCGGCTCGGGATGCGGCGGTCGCTGCTGCTCACCGGGCTGGAGGGGGCGCTGTGGCTCGCCGTGCCGCTGTGCGCGGTGGCCGAGCCGCTGGTGGTGCTGCTGCTGATCCGGCTGCTCTCCGCGGTGTGGCTGCCGGTCTGGGGCGTCCTGGACGCCGGTCTCCGGCAGACGCTGGCCCCGCCCGGCCGCCAGAGCACGGTGCACGCGGTCACCAGGACCCTCAGCTTCTCGGCGATTCCGCTCGGGGCCGTGGCGGCAGGGTTCACGGGGGACGCGCTCGCCGCCCGGCTGGGGACCCCGGCCGGACTGGGAATGGTCCTGGCCGCCGGCGGACTCGTCGCGGCGTCCGGTGTCCTGATGCTCAGAAAAGAAGCACTACTCGACGACCGACAAGTGACGGCGCTTTCCGTGCGTCGGTAACGGAGGCATGATGCATCCTTCAACCACCAGGAAACTGAACGCCAAGGAATTCGCCGACATCAAACACACGGTGGCCATCCGGTCGAAGGCCCGCAGGAACCAGCTGGCCGACCCGGGTTACGCCGCTCCGATGCCGCAGGAGGTGAGCCTTCAGCTCACCTACCGGTGCAACCTCCGCTGCACACACTGCTACCAGTGGAACGAGCAGGGATTCTTCCGGGACTTCGAACCGGCGCGACAGCGCATGGAACTCGACCTCTCCATTGTCGAGGACGTGCTGGCCGCGACCGCGGGAACCCGCTCGAAGCTCTTCCTCTGGGGCGGCGAACCGCTGATGTACACCAAGTTCGGCGAGGTCGCCGACCTGCTCGAACGCTATCCGCGCACCGTCAACATGTGCACGAACGGACTGCTGTTCAAGCGCAAGCTGGACGACCTGCTGCGCATCGGGGAGAACCTCAACCTCCTGATCAGCCTGGACGGCCTCGGTGACGACCACGAGGCACTGCGCGGGAAGGGAACGTTCCGGCGCACCGTCGAGAACATCGAAACCATGCTGGAGCTGAAACGGCAGAATCGATTCGGCGGCGAGATATCGCTCTCCTGCATGGTCTCGCACGTCACCGTCGGCAAGATGTACGAGTTCATGGAGTGGGCCGAGGAACTCGGCGTCAACACCGTGTACTTCCAGTTCCCCTGGTACATCAGCCCCGAAGTGGCCGCCGCCATGGACGAGCTGTACGCCAAGTCCTTCTCCTGGCTCCGGCCGGACACCGGAACGGACCGGCCGACCTGGCACTCGTACACCTACCGGCTGCCTCCCGAGCAGCTTCCGGTGCTGCGCGAGTCCATGCGCCGGCTCGCCGAGCGGCGCTGGGGGGTCCGGGTGCGGTACCAGCCGCAGCTGGAGGCCGACGAGGTCGAGGACTTCATCCTCGGCACCTCCCAGCCCGCGCAGCGGCGCAGCCGGTGCCTCGCGGTGTCCAACCGGATGGAGGTCCACGCCGACGGCAAGGTCAGCTCGTGCAAGTTCTTCCCGGAGTTCGTCGTCGGCAGCCTCTACGAGACCCCGGTGGCCGAGCTGTGGCAGAGCGAGGCCTTCCGCGAAGTCCGAAAGACCCTGGCAGAGGGCGGAATGATGCCCGTCTGCTCCAAGTGCATCCTCCTCTACCTCAACGGGGTGTGACCGGTGAACGAGATCGAATCCAGGATCAAGTCGGTGCTCGCGGACGTGCTGCAGAAGGAGGGAGAGCTGGACGACGTGGGGCCGGACACCGACCTCGTCGAGGAGTACGGGCTGGACTCGCTCCAGACGATCTCCTTCCTGCTGCGCATCGAGGACACCTTCGATGTCGAACTCGACTACGACAGCCTCCAGCTCTCCGATCTGCGCTCGATCCGCCGCTTCGCCGAACACGTCGCCGGGCTGAGCACGGCGGAGCGATGACGTCCGGCAGGACCGCCCACTGGGGGACCTTCGACGCCGAGCGCTGGTGGCGGCCCCACGACCTGGCCGTGCTGCCCGCCGTCACCATGCCGGGCGGCCGGTCCGCGGTGGACGCCATGGACGAACTCCTCGCCGGTTTCTGCCGGCCGGGGGACGTGCTGGTCACCCGCCATCCCGTGGCGGACGTGGTGCGCGACGGCCTGGCGGCCTGCGGCATCACCTTCGAGCCGTACGCCGTGTCACCGGCGCCCGGCACTGCGGACCGCCCGGACCCCGGCACTGCGGACGGCCCGGCGCTCAGCACGGCGGACGGCCCGCCCGTGACGGTGGACGCGATGATCGCGGCCGACCCGGCGGCGCGCGAGCGGATCGCGGCCTGCGAGGAGTGGCAGCCCTACGCCGTGCTGCCCGACACCGCCGCGCTCGCCGCCCGGCTCGGCGGGCCGGACCGGCTGCCTCCGGTCTCCGTGGTCGCCGAGGTCAACTCCAAGACCTGGTCCGACGGCCTCGTACGGAAACGCGGCCTGCCCGGTGCCGCACGCGTGGTCCGCTCGGCCGGTGAACTGGAGGCGGCCGTGCTGGAATGCGGCTTCCCCGCGGTCGTGAAGGATCCGTACGGGGTGTCCGGCCGGGGCGCCCTGGAACTCACCACGCCCGGTGTGCTGGCGGCCGTCCGGCGCGCGGTCGGCCGCCAGGAGGCGAAGGGCCGGCGGGTCGAACTGCTGGTGCAGCCCGTCTATCCCAAGCGCTGCGACTTCTCCGGGCACCTGGCCGTCGCGCCCGGCGGCCGTGCCACCGTGCTGGGCGTGCAGACGATGTCGAACCGCGGGTTCCGCCACATGGGCTCCCAGCCGGCGGACCCCGGGCTGACCGCCGTGCTCATGCGGGCGGGCTACTTCGACGTGCTCGCCGAGGTCGCCGACGCGCTCGCCGACGCGGGCTACTGGGGACCGGCCGGAGTGGACTCGATGCTGCTCGACGACGGGACGCTGATCCCCGTACTGGAGATCAACGCACGCCACTCGCTGGGCCTGCTCAGCCTGCGCCTGGACGAGCAGGCCCGGGAGCACGGTCTCCGCTGCCGGCTGCGGCAGCTGGATCTCGCCGTTCCCGAGGGCGCGGACATCGGGACGCTGTGCGCGGAACTGCGCCGGGCCGGCTGCCGCTACGGCGGAGGCCCGCACCCCGGAGCCGCCGTGCTCGCCGGAAGCACCCTGGCCGCACCGGGCGGCCGGGTGCACTGTGCGCTCTTCAGCCGGCCGGACGACGCGGACCGGCTGGAGCGGCAGGTGCTCGCGGCCGTGTCCGCCGCGGGCATGAGGCCGCGGGGGGAGGAGCACGCGGCATGAGGATCGGCCTGATCGGCGCGACCGCGATCGCCGAACGCGCGATCGTAGGGCCCGCCGGGCGCCACGACGACGTACGGGTCCGCGCCGTGGCCGCCCGCGACGCCGGGCGCGCGGCCGAGTTCGCCGAACGCAACGGCATCCCCCGGGTGCACGCCGACTACGGGGCGCTGCTGGAGGACCCCGGCATCGACACCGTGTACGTCTCGCTCCACAACTCGGCACACCACCCGTGGGCGGTGCGCGCGGCCCGGTCGGGGCGCCACGTCATCGTGGAGAAACCGCTCTGCCTGGGCCCCGACGAGCTGGACGGCATCCGGCGGGCCGCGCTCGCGGGCGGAGTGCTGGTGACCGAGGCCGTGCCCACGGCGGGCCACGCGTGGCAGCCGGCCGTCCGCGCCATGATCCGCGACGGGCGCCACGGACGGCTCCGTTCCGTCCGCACCCGGATCCGCTTCGGGGTCCCCGCCCCCGGCAGCTACCGGGACCGGCCCGAACTCGGCGGCGGCGTCTTCCTCGACAGCGCCGCCTACTGGCTCCAGGCCGTGCAGGCGACCGCGGGACTGGCCGGCGCCACCGGCAGCGGCCGCGCGCTGCTCACCGGCCCGTACGGCGCGGACCGGGAGTTCGAGGCCCGTCTGGACTGGGCCGACGGGCGGAGCGCCGAACTCCGCTGCGAGGTCGGTGAACGGCACCTGGCCCAGCACGAGTTCGTCTTCGAGGCGGCGCGGGTGCGGCTGCGGAACTTCCTGCTCCCCGCGGCCGGCGCCCTGCCGCTGAACCTGGTCGTCGAGCACGACGACGGGACCAAGAAGGTGCTGTCGTTCCCGCCGGTGGCGTATTACGACAGCCAGCTCGACCGTGTCCGCGCGCTGCTGCGGGGCGGGGCGGGCGGCGACGGCGGCGGCGGTGACGACACCGGTGAGGGCGGCGGTGCCGGTGCCGGGGAACTGGACCGGGCGGGCGAGCGGGTGGCGCTGATGGCCTCGATCCACCGCCGGGCGATGTGTGCGACGGAAAGGCAGGAGTGAGTGGACAACATCTACCGGCGGCGGCTCGACCGGGAACAGCTTGACCGCGTGCTCGCCTCGGCGGGCATCGCCCCGGGCCTGGTGAGGTCGTGGACCGAGCTGCCGGAGGCCACCTTCAACACCGTCTACCGCGTCGAACTGGACGGCGGCACGGCCGCGGCGGCGTCCGCGGCGGCGTCGGCGGCGAACGGGACCCCGTCGGACCAGTTGCGGCCGAGCGGGGTGCAGCCGGGCGAGGTGCAGCCGGGCGGGGTGCCGTCCGGTGAGATGCCGCCGGGCCCGGTGCCGTCCGGTGCGGTGCCGTCCGGTGCGGTGCCGTCCGGTGCGGTGCCGTCCGGAGCGGTGCTCAAGGTGGCCCCCGATCCGGACGCGCCCGCACTCGCCTACGAGCAGGGGATCATGCGCACCGAGGCGCTGTTCCACCGGGAGGCGGCCGCCGCGCACCTTCCCGTTCCGAAGGTGCTGCACGCCGACTTCGGCCGCGAGACCACCGGCAGCGACCTGCTGCTGCTGTCCGAGCTGCCCGGAGCCGACTGGCACACCCTGCGCGAGCGGATCGGCGGTCCCGACCGCGAGCGGCTGCGCACCGAGCTGGGCGGCCTCGTCGCCCGGCTGCACCGGATCACCGGCCCCGGGTTCGGCTATCCGCAGGGCGAGCCGGCGCCCGACTGGCCGACCGCGTTCACCGCCATGGTGGAGGCGGTGCTGACCGACGCCGACCGCTACGGCGCTGAGCTGCCCGTCTCCGCCGAGCGGGTCCGGGCGGCAGTGCGGGACTCGGCGGACGTGCTGGCAGCCGTACGCACCCCGGCGCTCGTCCACTTCGACCTGTGGGACGGCAACATCCTGATCGACCCCGCCCCGCCGCGCCCGCGGATCAGCGGCCTCATCGACGGCGAACGGGCCTTCTGGGGCGATCCGCTGGCCGACCTGGTCTCGCCCGCGCTGTTCGGCGACATCGAGCGCGATCCCGCCTTCCTGGCCGGATACCGCGCAGGCGGCGGGCAGGTGCTCTTCGACTCCGCAACCCGGCGGCGGCTCGCCCTGTACCGCTGCTATCTCTACCTCATCATGCTGACCGAGGCGGTGCCCCGCGGCTACGGCGGCCCCGAGCACGCCTGGGTCGCCGCGCAGGCCGGGCGCCAACTCCGCGCCCAGCTGGAAGCGCTGGACACGGTCCGGCCGGGGAGCGCGCCGTGATCGAGATACTCACCTCCGGAGTCGCCCTCGGGGTGCACGTGCCCGGGCTGCTGCTGGCCGACCGGCTGCGCGAGCAGGGCGCCGAAGCCGAGGTGCGGGTGCTGGAGCGGCTGCTCCCGGAGCGGGTCCGTGCCACCACGAGCGCCATGAAATGGGCGTTCCACCGGGATTTCCGGCTCGCCTCGGCCGGCCGGCGGCTGCTCACCGACCCGTCGTCCGCCGTGACGGGCCGGGCGGTCGACGCGCTGACGGACGTCTGGCGGGCCCGCGGCGTCACACGGTTCGTCGTCCTCTCCGGCTTCTGGCTGCCGATCCTGGAGAAGTACCTCGCGGGCTGCGAGGACCCGCCCCCGGTCGACCTCTGCCACGTCGACTCGGTGTTCTCGCCGTCGTTCCGCGGGCTCGGCCGTTCCGCGCTGAACCCGCGCCACATCCGGCTGGCCGACCACGCCGGGGGCCGCGTGCCGTACAGCATTCCGGTGACGCGAGAGCCGGCCGTGCCGTGGGCGGACCGGGACCGGCGTCTGCTGGTGCACGGCGGCGGCTGGGGCATGGGCACCTACCGCGGCCACGTCCCGGAGTTGCGGGACCGCGGGTGGGAGCTGGACGTGCTCGCCTACGAACAGGCCGACGTCACCGCGGACGAGGGGATCCGCTACTTCATGCTCGACCCGGCATGGCACCCCTGGCAGGACAACGGCTATCCGCCGTTCGGCCGGGCGCTGCCGGGCGAACCCGTGCGCTACACCCGCGGCACGGGCCACCACGGCTCCTTCGACCTGGCCCGGACCGCGACGGCCATGGTGAGCAAGCCCGGCGGCGGCACGCTGCTGGACTCGCTGTGGTCGGCGACCCCGCTCGTCCTGCTCGATCCGTTCGGCGAACACGAGGAACACAACGCCCGGTTGTGGACGCGGCTCGGCTTCGCCATCGGCCTCCAGGACTGGCGGGCCACCGGATGCGACCCCGACGTCCTGGCGGAGCTGCACCGGACCCTGCTACAGGCGTCCGCCCGGCCCCGCGACTACTCCCGGCTGCTCGCGGAGCCGGATCCGGGGGAGCGGCGGGCGGACGCGGGGACGGGGCCGGAGACGAAGACGAGGCCGGAGACGAAGACGGGGCCGGGGCCGGACCGGGAGAGGGAGCCGGGCCGGAACACGGCGCCGGACCGGGAGACGGAGCCGGACCGGGAGACGGCGCCGGACCGGGAGACGGAGCCGGACCGGAAGTCGGCGCCGGACCGGACGAAGGAGCCGGAGGTGGAAGCGTCATGACGACAGGTCGGCCCGGGATCCGGCACAGCACGGTCCGCCTGTACTTCACCGGTCTGCCGGGCGGGACGTACGAGGCCACCTGGGGCCAGCGGGAGATGTGGCGGACGATCGCCACCCACCGGCCGGCCGGCTTCTACCAGCTCTCCCAGATCATCCCCGTCCCCGCGGACAGAACGCTCGACGACGTGCTGGAGGTCGTCCGCCGACTGGTCGGACGGCACGAGTCGCTGCGCACCACGTTCGTGCGGCACCCCGGCGGCCGGCTGTCCCAGGTGGTCCATGCCGAGGGCTCGCTGCCCGTGCACGTCCGGGAGCCGGCCGCCGCGGACCGCGAGCGCGAGACGGCCGAGTCACTGGTGGACACGTTCATGGCGGACGAGCCGCTGCTGGACCGGGACTTCGCCCTGCGGGCCGCCGTGGTGACCCGGGAGGGTCTCGGCCGGTATCTGGTGCTGGTCTGCTCCCATGTGGTGCTGGACGGGCACAGCGAACGGGTGCTGTCCGGCGAGGCGAAGGCGCTGCTGGCCGCGGACCCGGCCGCGCGGGACGGCTGCCTCCCCGCGAACCCGCACCAGCCCTCCGGCCAGGCCCTGGCGGAGACCTCGGCCAGGAGCCGGAGGACTTCGGCGCGCTCGGTCGCGTACTGGCGCTCGGTGCTCCTCGGCGCCCCGGAAAGCCCGTTCCCGTACGGTCCGGCGCGGGGAGGCGGGCCGGTGTGGTGCGGCAGGCTCTCCTCCGCGTCGGTCGCCGCCGCCGAGCGGGAGCTGGCGCGGTCCGAGGGGCTGTCGTCGGGCGCCCTGTATCTGAGCGCCGTCTCCCGGGTGCTGCTGCGGGCCTTCGGCCGTACGGCCATGATGTACCGGGTGCCGGTCAGCAACCGTTTCGACCCGGCCGTGGACGGTTACGTAGGCAACCTCTCGCAGCACACGGTCGTCACCGTCGACGCGTCCACGGGCACCTTCTACGAACTGGTGCGCAGGGTCGAACGGGATCTGCTGCGGGCCTGTGTGCACGCCCGGTACGACCCGGAGGAACTGGCCGGGGCGCTGCCCGGGATCGAGGCACGCCGGGGAGCCGCGCCGGAGCTGGCCTGTCTGTTCAACGATCTGAGGAGCCCGGAAGCCAAGCGGCGGGACGGCGCGCCGGGACGGGAGCCACCCGCGCCCGGTGCCGCCGCCGGTGTTTCCCCGGAGGGGGCGGACGGGCCGGACTCGCAGGTGACGTGGAGCCTCCTGCACGCCCGCAACAGCGACATCAAGCTGCACGCCCGCGTCGCGCAGAGCGGGGACCGGCCGGTCGTGGACATCGCGGCCGACGTCTCGTACCTGCCCCGGAGGGCCATCGCCGACTGCCTGTTCGCCGTCGAACGGCTGCTGGTGCGGGCGGCGCGGGCGGACATCCGGCTGGACGCACCCGGGGGCTCGCGGGTACCGGGGGCTCGGCAGGGCCCGGAGGCGCCGGAGGGTCCGCCGGCTCCGCAGGGCCCGGAGGCGCCGGAGGACGGGGCCTGACGACCCCCCGTCCTTCCGGAGCCCCGCGGCCCCCGCAGCCCGTGGGCCCCTGTCCGCCGGAGCCCGGCGTGCGGCCCGGGACGTGCCGCCACGCTCGGCACGTGCCGCCACGTGCGGGAAGGGCAGGCACGCGCAGGAAGGGCGGCCACGCTCGGGAAGGGCGGCCACGCTCAGGACGTGGTGCCCGCCGCCACCCGTACGAGTTCGCGGATCTGCGCCGTGATGGCCTCCCGGTTCGCGATGAACTCCGGGTCCTGGATCTCGCCGTTGTTGCCGGAGCCGAAGGCGAGCACCGGGGTGTGCAGATGGCCGCCCGGGACGTCCAGCTCCACCGCGTCGCGCAGCAGCGTGGCGCGGTAGGCGATCTCGTTGGAGAGGTAGTTGCCGCCGCTGCCCTGGCGGGCCTCGGAGCCCGGGGTGGGGCCGTCCGGGCTGGGCACCTCCTCGGTGGAGCCCGCGGGGATCTCCCTGACCGCGGTGTTGTCCACGACCGTGAAGTCACCGGTCGGGGCGGTCGTCATGGCCTCGTACGGCAGGCTGGTCGTCGTCCACTGCGGCTGCGGTTCGACCGTCGGCACGCCCGGCGGGACGGGGATGACACCGGTGGGGCCCAGGCCGTTGTTGTCCTGGTAGCCGCCGCGCCAGGCGCCGTTGTAGCGCTCGACGTCGAACTGCTCGGGCCTGCCCTGGCTGATCGTGGTGAACAGGTCCACCCGGGAGGGGCCGGGCTCGAAGTGCGGCAGCAGCGCCTGCTCCACCATGCCGTCGGCGAAGTCGTCCCAGCGGACCGGGAAGACGGCGGTCTCGACGCGGGCAGGGCCCGACGGGGTGTCGATCGTCGTGCCGTCCAGGGCGAGCGCGGCGGCGCCCGAGGGGTTGCCCTGGCGCCGGTCGAAGTTGAGCTGGAAGGGGTCGAAGCCGGTCACCAGGACGCGCTTGACGGTGTCCTCGCCGGTCCCGCCGCCTCCGCCGTCCGGCGGCAGGTCGATCGAGGTGTGGCCGCGGGAGGTGCGTTCCAGCCGGTTCAGCAGGTCCGCGCGCCCGGTGTCGGTCAGCTCGAAGGCGGACGGCTCCCAGGTGCGCAGCGCCGTGGTCATCCCCAGCCGGGCCCAGTACAGCGGCCGGTCGTCGCTCCGGCTCAGGTCACCGCCGTCCGGGCCGCGGCCCTGGGCCCGGTCCACGGCCCGCTGCCACAGCTCCTCGCCGCTCCGCTCGGTCAGGCTCCGCGCCTGCTCCGGGCTGTCGACGCCGCCGAGGGCCGCGGTGAAGTCGGAGGCGACGGTGTCGAAGCCGCTGCGCCGCAGGATCTCCTGCGGCTCGGGGTCGGTGAGGAACTGCTCCTCGTAGGTGGGCTCCGCGGCCGCGGCGGCCGTGGTTCCGGCCGCCGGGGCCCCCGCGAGCGGGACCGCGAGGGCCCCGGTGAGGACGGCCGCGGTGAGCAGCGCGCCCCGCGGGCGGGTCCGGCGGGCGGGAGCCGGGCCGGCCGGGGATGTGGCCGAAGGGGGCGTGGTCGAAGGGGGCGTGGTCGTGGCGGGCGTGGTGGTGGTCGCGGGGCGAGTCCTGCGGTTGCGCATCTGCCGCAAGGCCGGTCCTTTCGTCGGCCGCCGTCCGCCGGCCGGGCCGTCGGGCGGTGGAGACACGGATCCTTCTGGCCGGGCACGCTACGGACGCCGCCGCGGCGGCGGCAAGGGCCGCGGGGGCAGGACCGGGACACTCTGCCCGCGCAGGTCGGGGCGTACTGCCCCGGTGGGCGCGCGGTGATGCCCCGCGCGCCGGGAGCGGCGTCACCGCCCCCGGCGTCCCGGCGGACTCAGCGGGTGGTGCCGAAGGTGTGCACCGTCTCCGAGCGGTACCGCTCGCCGGGGCGGAGCACCGTGGACGGGAAGTCCGGCTGGTTCGGGGAGTCCGGGAAGTGCTGGGTCTCCAGGCAGAACGCGTCGCCCTGCCGGTAGACCCGTCCCGAGGTGCCCGCGAAGGAGCCGTCGAGGAAGTTGCCGGTGTAGAGCTGGACGCCGGGCTCCGTGGTGGCGATCCGCAGGGTGCGGCCGGAGGCCGGGTCGGTGACCTTCATCGCGTTCTCCGGGCGGGGCGTGATGCCCTTGTCCAGCACGAAGTTGTGGTCGAAGCCCTGGCCGTACAGCACCTGCTGGTGGGCTTCGCGGATGTCCTCGCCGATCGGCTTCGCGCGGCGGAAGTCGAACGGCGTGCCCGCGACCCGGGCCAGTTCGCCGGTCGGGATGAGGGTCTCCCCGACCGGGGTGAAGCGGGAGGCGTCGAGCTGGAGCTCGTGGTCGTACACCGAGCCGCTGCCCTCGCCCGAGAGGTTGAAATAGGTGTGGTTGGTGAGGTTGACGACCGTGGGCGCCGTGGTGGTCGCCTCGTAAACGATCCGGAAGGCCCCGGTCCGGGTCAGGATGTAGTCGACCCGGACCCGCAGCGTGCCGGGATAGCCCATGTCGCCGTCCGGGCTGGTGAGGGACAGCGTGAGGCCGGTCTCCCCGCCGCGGGCCCACGGCTCCACGTCCCAGATCAGCTTGTCGAAGCCCTTGTCGCCGCCGTGCAGGCTGTTCGGGCCGTCGTTGACGGGCAACTGGTACGTCTCGCCGTCCAGGGTGAAGCGGCCCTCGGCGATCCGGTTGCCGTAGCGGCCGATCAGGGCACCGAAGTACGGGCTGTGGGTGACGTAGTCGCCGACGTTTCCGAAGCCCAGCGAGATGTTGGCGTACCGGCCGCGGCGGTCCGGGACCTCCAGCGACTGGACGATGCCGCCGTAGGACAGGACGCCGAGTCTCGTCCCGCCTGCCGCGAGGGTCCACCGGTCGACCCGGGTGCCGTCCGGAAGCTGTCCGAAGGGTTCCCGGGAGGGCGGCCGGAGCTCCGCTCCTGTGCCCGCCGCCCGGGCTGTTCCCGTTGTCGTCATGCTCGCTGCCAATCCCGCCGCCGCTGCCGCGATCACGGTGCGTCTCGAAGTTGTCATATGCCTCGCCCATTCTTTCAGGAGGGAAAAGGGGGCCTTTCGGTCAGGAGAGGGGGCCTTTCGGGAGGAACGGGCCCCGATGCGTCCCCGGCCCGGAAGCCGGGCCGGGGACGGACGCGGGGGCCGGGTCAGGAACCGACACGGCGCTTGTTCCAGACGTCGAAGCCGACCGCGGCCAGCAGCACCAGACCCTTGATGACCTGCTGGTAGTCGGTGCCGATGCCGACCAGCGACATGCCGTTGTTGAGGACGCCGAGCACCAGACCGCCGATGATGGCGCCCAGCACCGTACCGACGCCGCCGCTGGCGGAAGCACCGCCGATGAAGGCGGCGGCGATGGCCTCCAGCTCGAAGTTGATACCCGCGTTGGGGGTGGCCGCGGTCAGCCGCGCGGCGTAGACGACACCGGCCAGCGCCGCGAGCACGCCCATGTTGACGAAGACCAGGAAGGTGACGCGCTTGTCCTTGACGCCGGACAGCTTGGCCGCCGGCCGGTTGCCGCCGAGGGCGTACACATGGCGGCCGATGACCGCGTTGCGCATCACGAAGCCGAGCGCGATCAGCAGACCGCACAGCACCAGCAGCACGATCGGGGCGCCGTGGTAGCTGGCCAGGGTCAGGGCGAAGGCCACGATCGCGGCGACCAGGGCGGTGCACTTGGCGACGAAGAGCCCCATCGGGATCACGTCGAGCTCGTACTCCTCCTGACGCTTGCGGTCCCGCCACTCCCGCCACAGCACGAAGAGGATCACGGCGAGCGCGATCACCAGGGTCGGGTTGTGGTAGTCGGTGTACGGGCCCATCTCGGGGATGAAGCCGTTGCCGACCGACTGGAAGCCGTCGGGGAAGGGCCGCAGCGTCTGGCCCTCCAGCAGGATCTGCGTGGCGCCCCGGAACAGCAGCATCCCGGCCAGCGTCACGATGAAGGACGGAATGCCGATATACGCGATCCAGAAGCCCTGCCAGGCCCCGGCGGCGGCGCCGATCAGCAGGCAGAGCGCCAGCGCCAGTGCCCAGGGCATGTCGTGTTTGATCATCATCACGCCCGCGGCGGCGCCGATGAACGCGGCCAGCGATCCGACCGACAGGTCGATGTGGCCGGCGATGATGACGATCATCATCCCGATGGCGAGGATCAGGATGTAGCTGTTCTGCTGGACCAGGTTGGTGACGTTCTGCGGCTTCAGCAGGATGCCGTCGGTCCATATCTGGAACAGCACGACGATCAGCGCCAGCGCCAGCAGCATGCCGTACTGCCGCATGTTGGCGCGCATGCCGCGGGCCAGGGTCCCGAGCAGGCCGTCCGGGCCGCCGGGGGAGGACGCGGCACCGGCCGCGCTGTCCGTCTTCGTGGTGGGCGCGCTCATCCCGTCAGTCCTCGCTCCTGGTCCGCCGGCCCGTCGGTCCGGCCCGGCGTCGTCGCCGTCAACGATCTGTCCATGGTCATGTGGCGCATCAGCACTTCCTGGGTGGCGTCGGCCCGGGCCACCTCGCCGGTCAGCCGGCCGGCCGCCATCGTGTAGATCCGGTCGCACATCCCCAGCAGCTCGGGCAGTTCCGAGGAGATGAAGACCACGGCCTTGCCCTGCGCCGCCAGGTCGTTGATCACCGTGTAGATCTCGTACTTGGCGCCGACGTCGATGCCGCGGGTCGGCTCGTCGAGGATCAGTACCTCCGGACCCGCGAAGATCCACTTGCTGAGCACGACCTTCTGCTGGTTGCCGCCGCTGAGCCGGCCGACCGGCTCGAACACCGTGGGCGCCTTGATGTTCATGCTCTTGCGGAACCGCTCGGCGACCCGGGTCTCCTCGTGCTCGCTGACCACGCCGCGGTGGGCGACCTTGTCCAGCGCGGCGAGCGAGATGTTGCGGCTGACGTGGTCGCCCAGGTTGAGCCCGTAGGTCTTGCGGTCCTCGGTGACGTACGCGATGCCGTGCCGGACCGCGGCGGGCACGGTGCGGGTGGACACCTCCCGGCCGTCGACGTACACGCTTCCCGCGGCGTACCGCCCGTAGGAGCGGCCGAAGACGCTCATCGCCAGCTCGGTGCGCCCGGCGCCCATCAGCCCCGCGATGCCGACGATCTCCCCGCGGCGCACCTCGACCGACACGTTGTCCACGACCTTGCGCTGCTGGTCGATCGGGTGGTGCACGGTCCAGCCGGAGACGGCGAACGCGGTCTCGCCCGCGTCGTCGCCCTCGTACGGGGTGCGTTCGGGGAAGCGGTGGTCCAGATCGCGGCCGACCATGCCGCGGATGATCCGGTCCTCGGAGACCACCGGCTCGGCGTCGGGCGTCTCGCGGACCGTGAGCGTCTCGATGGTGCGGCCGTCCCGCAGGATGGTGACGGAGTCGGCCACCTTGCGGATCTCGCCCAGCTTGTGCGAGATGAGGATGCAGGAGATGCCCTGCGCCCGGAACTCCAGCAGCAGATCGAGGAGTTTCGCGCTGTCCTCGTCGTTCAGCGCGGCGGTGGGCTCGTCCAGGATGAGGAGCTTCACCTCCTTCGACAGCGCCTTCGCGATCTCCACCAGCTGCTGCTTGCCCACGCCGATGTCCGCGACCCGGGTCAGCGGCGGGTCGGTCAGCCCGACCCGGCGCAGCAGCTTCCCGGCGTGCCCGAGGGTGTCGTTCCAGTGGATGACGCCGCGGGTGGCGTGCTCGTTGCCGAGGAAGATGTTCTCGGCGAGCGAGAGATACGGCACCAGGGCGAGTTCCTGGTGAATGATCACAATGCCGCGCCGCTCGCTGGCGCGGATATCCTTGAAGGCGCACGGCTCACCCCGGAAAACGATGTCACCCTGGTAGCTGCCGTGCGGATGGACGCCGCTGAGGACCTTCATCAAGGTCGACTTGCCGGCGCCGTTCTCCCCGCAGATCGCGTGGATCTCGCCCTCGCGGACGGTGAGTTCGACCTCCGAGAGCGCCTTGACGCCCGGGAAGGTCTTGGTGATGGAGCGCATCTCCAGCACCGGAGCGGTCCCGCTGCTCATCGCGCCGCCCCTCTACTTCAGCTCCGAGGGCTTGTAGTAGCCCTCGTCGATCAGCAGCTGGGTGTTGGACTTGTCGATGCTCACCGGCTGAAGCAGGAAGGCCGGTACGACCTTCTTGCCGTTGTCGTACGACGTGGTGTCGTTGACCTGCGGCTCGCCGCCCGTCAGCATCGCGTCGCCCATCTGCACGGTGGCCTTGGCGAGCTTGCGGGTGTCCTTGTAGACGGTCTGCGTCTGCTCGCCCGCCATGATGGACTTCACGGAGGCCTTCTCGGCGTCCTGCCCGGTGATGACCGGGTACGGCTGGCTCTTGCTGCCGTAGCCCACGCTCTTGAGCGCGGACAGGATGCCGATGGAGATGCCGTCGTACGGCGAGAGGACGGCGTCCACCTTCTCCGAGGTGTACGACGCCGACAGCAGGTCGTCCATCCGCTTCTGCGCGGTGCCGCCGTCCCAGCGCAGCGTGGTGATCTGGTTGAGCTTCGTCTGGCCGCTGCGGACGACGAGCTTCTTGTCCTCGATGTACGGCTTCAGGACGCTCATCGCGCCGTTGAAGAAGAAGCGGGTGTTGTTGTCGTCCGGGGAGCCGGCGAACAGCTCGATGTTGAACGGGCCCTTTTCCGGGTTTCCGCCGTCCTTCTCCTTCAGGCCCAGCTTGTCGACGATGTACGTGCCCTGCTGCACGCCCACCTTGAAGTTGTCGAAGGTCGCGTAGTAGTCGACGTGCTCGGTGCCCATCAGCAGCCGGTCGTAGGCGATGACGGGGATGTTGGCGTCGGCGGCCCGGTCGAGGACGTTCGTCAGGGCCGCGCTGTCGATCGCGGCGATGACGATCAGCTTGTGGCCCTTGGCGATCATGTTCTCGATCTGGGCGACCTGCTCGTCGACGTCGTCGTTGCCGAACTGGAGGTCCGTCTTGTAGCCCTTGGACTGGAACTGCTTCGCCATGTTCCGGCCGTCGGCTATCCAGCGCTCGGAGGACTTGGTGGGCATCGCGAGGCCGATGGTGCCGCCCTTCGCGTCCTCCCCCTTGCGGCTGTCCCGGCCGACGCCGTTGGCGTTCTGGCCGCAGGCGGTGAGCGAGGCCGCGAGCAGCGCGGCGGCGAGAGCCGCGCCCACGGCTCTGTGGGTACGCATGGTGATCGAATCCTTCCCTGGTGCGGGCGGACCGGTGGTCGTGCCGGTCCGGCGGCTCGCGCCGCTGGTGCGGGTGCCGAGGACACCCCTTACGGGTTCTGCGCGTCGTGCGGGCCGTGCTCCCCCGGGGCCTCGGTGGCGGGAAAGCGCCGCAGCGGCCCGGGCAGCCGGGAGCCGAGCGGCGACATGCCGCCGTCCGCGCCGTGGCGCGCGAGCAGGTCCAGCACCAGCCGGCCGCGGCGCACCCGCTCCCGGGCGGTGTCCAGTGTGACGTCGCGGAGCTGAGCGCCATAGGGGTAGATCGCCGGGGCTTTGCTCAGACCGAACTTCAGATACAGCGGCGCCCCGCGGCGGATCAGCTCGGCGGCGTCGTACATCCGGACATAGCCGCCGAGATCGTCCGGAGCCTCGATGTAGAGGTCCATCGGGGCTCGGCTGACGCGCCGTATCTCGGTGAGGTGGTCGAAGGTCAGATCGGACGGGATGTTGACGGAGTCGGCGCCGAGCCGCTCCCAGACGGCGTACGAGGCCGGGTTGACCGGGCCGACGAGCGCCGACACCTTGAACGTCGTGTCCGCCGGCAGCACACCCCGCTCACGCAGCCGGTGCAGCGTCCACAGCACGCCCTCGTCGGCCACCAGCAGGCAGCGCACACCCAGCTCGGTGGCGCGCACGGCGTCCTCGACGCAGCCCGCGAGCGCGTCGTGCCCGCGGGCGCGCAGGCCGCCGCCCCGGCTGTCGGTACGGGTGGCGGCACCGATGTCCCAGGTGCCGCGCGGGCCGGTGAACAGGCACAGCTCGATGTCCCGTTCGGCGCAGGTGTCCACCATCTCGGTGATCTCGGCGTCGGTGAGCATCCAGATGCCGCTGCCCTGGCTGATCCGGTGCACCGGGACGTCCAGCCGGGACGCCTCCTTCAGCACCGTCGCCAGGGCCTCCGGGCCCTCCACGGACGGCACCTCGGTACGCCAGGAGCCGCCGTCGGGGAAGGTGTGCGGCGAGGCGTCGGCGGGGTCGTCGGCCGGCACCGGCTCGCCGAGCAGGGCGAGCGCGGCGGAACCGGGACGGCGCGGCCCGCGCGCCGGGACGGCGTCCGCCGCCGGGCCGGACCCTTGGGCCCGTTCCGCCGCACCGGCGGACCCGGCGGGCCCGTCCGGCGCTGTCTCGCCGGTCCGTTCGCTCGGGCCGGGGCGGGTGAAGCTGTCTGACACGGGACTCCTTGGTTCGGTGGGACGCTCGGGGCCGGCCGGGAGGGCCGGGGTGGCCGCGCGCGGGGACACGCCGGTCCGGTCCGCTTCCGGGGGCTGGGGAGCCGCCGGACGGCGGGGCGGGGGGCGGCGGCGCGGCCGGGGAGTGGTCGGGACGGAGAGCGGCGGGAGGTCAGGGGCGCAGCAGCACCTTCCCCACCCCGGGATCACCGCTGCCGACGAGTGCGATCGCGTCGGCGTACTCCTCCAGGGTGAACTCGTGGGTGATGAGCGGTGCCGGGTCGAGCAGCCCCGAGGAGAACGCCCGGACGGCGTACGACCAGGCCGCGGACGGCGCGCCGAAGACGCTGTGCACCGTCAGCTGGTTCATGGCCAGGCCGATCGGGTCGAGCCCGGCGCAGCCCGGCTCGGGGAGTCCGGTGAGCACGGCGCGGCCGCCGCGCCGGGCCAGGGCGACCGAGTCGACCGCGCTGCGCGGGGCACCCGCGGTCTCCACGACCAGGTCGTAGCGGCCGGTGAGCGCGCCGAGCGCGTCGGGGGAGCGGACCTCGGTGGCGCCGAACGCCAGCGCCTCCTCGGCGCGCCCCAGCCGCGGGTCCACGACGAGCAGTTCGGCCGGGGAGGAGGCGGCGAGGAACTGCACGGCCAGCAGGCCGAGCGTGCCCGCCCCCACCACCGCCACCCGCTCGCCCGGCAGCGCCCGGGCCGTCAGCGCGGCGGACGCGACGACGGCCGCGGGCTCCAGCAGCGCCGCGGCCCGCAGGTCCGCGTCCGGGCCGAGGGGGTGCAGCAGCCGGGCGGGCAGCACGAGCGTGTCGGCGAACGCGCCGGGCCGGGTGAAGCCCGTCTCGTCGTAGCCGCCGCCGCACAGCGACGTGTCGCCGCGGCGGCAGCGCTCGCACACCTGGCAGTTGCGGAAGCCCTCCCCGACGGTCCTGCGTCCGGCCAGGGCCGGGTCGACGCCGTCACCGACGGCCTCCACCGTCCCGGACCACTCGTGACCGGGGACGACGGGGTAGCGGACGTAGTCCGCGTGCCGCGTGCCGTCGTACAGCTCCCGGTCGCTGCCGCAGATCCCGGCGGCGAAGACCCGTACCCGGACCTCGCCGGGGCCCGGCTCGGCGGGCTCCGTGTCCGCGATCCGGTACGCGCCGGGCCGGTCCAGGACGACCTGCCGCTGCCGCCCGCTCATCCGCGGCCCCCGGCCGCCGGTCCCGGTGTCACTTGCCCGTCCCGGTGGGGTCGCGCTTCTCCCAGCCCTCGGCCCACAGGTCGAACCGGGCCTGCTGCTGCGGGAACTCGGCCGCCGCGTCGGTGTCCAGCTCGACACCGAGCCCGGGCGCGTCCGGCAGCCGGAAGTAGCCGTCGACGACCTCGGGGGCGCCCTTGACGACCTTCTTGATCTCGGCGTCGGCGAAGTCGTTGAAGTGCTCCAGGATCTTGAAGTTCGGGGTGCAGCCCGCGAGCTGGAGCGAGGCGGCGGTGAGCACCGAGCCGCCGACGTTGTGCGGCGCGATCAGCACGTAGTGGGTCTCGGCGGTGGCCGCCAGCTTGCGGGTCTCGCCGATGCCGCCGATGTGCCCGATGTCCGGCTGGATGATGTCGGCGGCCTGCGACTCGAACAGCTCGCGGAACTCGATGCGGTCGTGGATGCGTTCACCGGTCGCGATCGGCAGGTCGGTCTTCCCGGCGACCTTCGCGAGCGCCTTGAGGTTCTCCGGCGGCACGGGCTCCTCCAGCCAGGACGGGTGGAACCGCTCCAGCTCCTTCGCCAGCCGGATCGCCGTCGCCGGGCTGAACCGTCCGTGCATCTCGACCAGCAGCTCCGCGTCCGGCCCGATGGCGTCCCGGACGGCCTCGACCAGTGAGAGCGAGTGCAGCGTCTCGGCGTGGTCCAGCTCGAAGTGGCCGGTGCCGAACGGGTCGAGCTTCAGGGCGCGGTAGCCGCGGTCGGTCACCTTGCGGGCCGCCTCGTGGAACGCCTCGGGGGTGCGCTCGACGGTGTACCAGCCATTGGCGTACGCCTTGACCTTGTCCGTGACGCGGCCGCCGAGCAGCTGCCAGACCGGCACGCCCAGCGCCTTGCCCTTGATGTCCCAGCAGGCCATCTCCACGCAGGCGATGGCGGACATGACGATCTCGCCCGCCCGCCCGTAGTCGCCGTACTTCATGCGGCGTACGAGGTCCTCGACGGCGAACGGGTCGGAGCCGACGAGGTGGTTGGCCTCCGCCTCGCGCAGATAGCCGATCATCGCGTCGGTGCGGCCGAGCATGCGGGTCTCGCCGACGCCGGTGAGTCCTTCGTCGGTATGGACCTGGACATACGTCAGATTGCGCCAGGGGGTGCCGACGACGTGGGTGGTGATTCCGGTGATGCGCAAGACCAGGACCCTTTCGCGGTGTGCGACGTTCGATATTTCGTCACTCGTTCGAAATCCTGGCGTGACGGTAATGAGGAGCCGCGAGCAGTGTCAATGACTTTGCAGGGGTCAATGCGCGCCGGCAACGGGTTCACTACCCGCGCGAGGGGCTCCGGGCACCTCCCGCACGGGTCGTACGGCCTCCCGCGGGCGGCGAGCGCCCCGGAGGCACCGGGCGCTGCCCCGCGTGAGCCACGGGCGGCGGGCGCGGCTGCGCCTGCCCGCCACGGCCGGGCGGTGGCCGGCGGTGCGGCAGCGGTCAGTGGTCGGCGGTGCGGCAGCGGTGGGCGGTTCGGCGGCGGTCGGCCGCTGCCGGCCGTGACGCGGCCGCTGTCAGCCGCCGTCAGCCGCTGAGCCGCTGTCAGCCGCCGTCCGCGGGGTGCCGCGGCGGGCGGAGTCTCAGGACGGCGGGGCGGCCGCCGTGATCTGCCGGTGCGCGATCTCCGCCAGCCGCTGCTGGCCGTTCCGGCTGGGATGGAACCAGTCCCAGGCGCTCAGCTGCTTGCCGGTGAAGTGGTAGTCGAAGACCGCGCCGCCGTCGTACCGGCACAGCGGGTCCGCGCCGCAGACGTCCGCCAGGGCGTCGTTGTACGCGATCACCCGCTCCCGCACCTCCTCCCGCCGCTCGACGTCCGCCGCGTCGAACGAGTCCGGGTCGCCCAGCATCGACTGGCAGATGCCGAGCTTCCAGATCTGCTTGCCGACGGGGTTCTTCCGGCCCTCCGACCACAGCCGGTGCAGATCCGGCACGCTCGCCACGTACACCTGGGTCTTCGGCAGCGCCTCGCGCAGCGTCTTCAGCGCGGTCCGGAAACCGGCGCGGAACTCCTCGGCCGGGGTCATCAGCGCGACCGTGTCCCGGCAGGCGTCGTTGCCGCCCACCATCACCGTGACCAGTTCCGGCCGGTGCCGGACCGCCCGCGCCATCTGGGCGGGCAGGTCCGCCATCGTGGCGCCCGAGCGGGCGTGGTTCCAGCTGCTGCCCGCAGGGTCGTCCAGCAGCCGCCGGGCCAGGCTGCGCATCCCGTCGCCGGTGCCGGTCGCCCAGGAGACCTCCGGGCAGTCGGCGAGCACCGAGCAGGCGTCGAAGCCGCGGGTGATGGAGTCCCCGACGGCGGCGAGCGAGTCCGGGCTCGTGTCCCAGAGCGGGGAGGGGGAGGGGCTGCGGGAGGGGTCCCGCGCGGCGTCGTCGGAGCCCGCGCCGTCCTCGCACCCCGTCACCGCCGTGAGCAGGGCGGCAGCCGCGGCCAGCACGGCCACGGCGCCGCGGGTGCGGGGACGCCGCCGGGCCCGGCCGGCGCGCGCGGCGATCTCACCGGGGGTGCGCCGGGGGCTGACCCGCATGCGTCCTCCACCTCTCCTTCACCGGGCGGCCGGATTCCGGTCCGCCGTCCGGGCCGGTCCCGGTCCGGGTTCGCCGAATTTCACCGCAAACCCGCGGAAAGAACGTGTGTGCCCGCCGGTGCGTTCCCCTGACAGGGCGCCGGAGGGCCCCTGCGAGAGTGAAGCTTCCGTGATAACCGTCCCGGAGCGACGGTACGTCACCCCCGTGCGCCCGTCGCGCGGTAGCTTTTCCCCACGGCCGTCGGTGCCGGAACCCGGCCGGGCGCGGGCCGCACGGCCGCCCCGCGCGGCAGGGGTGGGCACCCCCTCCGCTTCCCGAACGTTATGGCGCGTCACATCCTGTCCCTTTTATAGAAAATGCTCCCCATGGTGTTTACTGCTGGTGATCTCCAGGCCTGGTGCGGAAGTGATCTCTGGGGCAGAATGTCAAGTGCTGTTCCGGACGAGATCGGTACGGGCACGAGGCCGCTGGGGAAGGCGTACCTCGTCCCACACTGGAGGTCCCGGTGACGACACGTGGAGTCCTGTACGTGCACTCCGCCCCCCGTGCCCTGTGCCCGCACGTCGAATGGGCCGTCGCGGGGGTCCTCGGCGTGCGCGTGAGCCTCGACTGGATCAGACAGCCCGCGGAACCGGGGACCTGGCGCGCGGAGTTCTCCTGGCAGGGCGAGACGGGGACGGCCTCCAAGCTGGCGTCGGCGCTGCGCGGCTGGCATCTGCTCCGCTTCGAGGTGACCGCGGAGCCCTGCCCCACCGCCGAGGGCGAGCGCTACAGCTCCACTCCTGACCTGGGCATCTTCCACGCCGTCACCGGGATCCACGGGGACATCCTGATCCCCGAGGACCGGCTGCGCGCCGCTCTCGCCCGCTCCGGCCGCGGTGAGACGGTGCTCGAGAGCGAGATCGCCAAGCTGCTCGGCAAGCCCTGGGACGACGAGCTGGAACCCTTCCGGTACGCCGGCGAGGGAGCCCCGGTCCGCTGGCTGCACCAGGTCGTCTGACCGCCGACCGCCGACCGCCGACCGCCGACCGCGACTGCGGCGGGGCGGCCGGGCCCCGGCGCACCGCCCGGGAGCGACGTCGGACGATCCGCACGGCGGTTCACACGGCGGTTCACACGGCGGTTCACACGGCGTCCGCAACGGCGGTCCGCACGGACGGTGCGTCACGCACGGCGATCCGCAAGGGCCATCCGTACGGGCGAACTCGCGGCGTCCCGGCACAGGGATCCGTCAGTCCCGTACGGACGACGCCTGTGACGACGCGTAGGGACGACGCGTACGGAAGACGCCTGCGGAAGAGCCGGGCGAACGGAGAGCCGGGCGAACGGCGAAAGGGGCCCGGCGGCCGGTCGGCCGCCGGGCCCCTTCGTTCGTGGCTCCGGCGCGGTGCGCTGTGGCGGTGCGCCGCGGCTCAGGCCGTCCGGAACGCCAGGACGACGTTGTGGCCGCCGAACCCGAAGGAGTTGTTCAGCGCCGCGATCGTGCCCTCGGGCAGCGCACGGGCCTCGCCCCGCACCACGTCCGCGTCCACCTCGGTGTCCAGGTCGTCGATGTTGATGGTCGGCGGGGCGATCCGGTTCTTCAGCGCCAGCACGGTGGCGACGGTCTCGACACCGCCCGCGCCGCCCAGCAGATGGCCGGTCATCGACTTGGTGGCCGAGATCGCCACATGGTCGAGGTCGTCGCCGAGCACCGAGCGCAGCGCCTTGACCTCGGCGACGTCACCGAGCGGAGTGGAGGTCGCGTGCGCGTTGAGGTGCGCGACCTCGCCCGCCTTGAGGTCCGTCGTCTCCAGCAGCCCGCGCAGGGCCGCGGCGATGCCGAGGCCGGCCGGCTCCGGCTGCGCGATGTGGTGGCTGTCGGCCGACAGGCCCTGGCCGAGCACCTCGCAGTACACCTGGGCGCCGCGCGCGGCGGCGTGCTCGGCGGACTCCAGGACGACGACGCCCGCGCCCTCGCCGAGGACGAAGCCGTCCCGCGCCGTGTCGTACGGCCGCGACGCCTTCTCCGGCTCGTCGTTGTTCTTGGACATCGCCATCATGTTGGCGAACGCCGCCACCGGCAGCGGGTGGATGGCCGCCTCGGTGCCGCCCGCGACGACCACGTCGGCGCGGCCGGTGCGGATCATCTCGACGGCGTACCCGATGGCCTCGGCGCCGGAGGCGCAGGCGCTGACCGGGGTGTGGACACCGGCTCGGGCACCCACCTCCAGGCCGACGTTGGCCGACGGGCTGTTGGGCATGAGCATCGGCACGGTGTGCGGGGAGACGCGGCGTGCGCCCTTCTCCTTGAGCACGTCGTACTGGCCGAGCAGGGTGGTGACGCCGCCGATGCCGGAGGCGATGACCGCGCCCAGCCGCTCGGGCGCCACGGCCGCGCCGTCACCGGGGTCCGCGCCGGCCGGGCCGTCGAAGCCCGCGTCGGCCCACGCCTCCCGGGCCGCGATCAGCGCGAACTGCGCCGAGCGGTCCAGCTTGCGGGCCAGCGGCCGGGGCAGGACGTCGCCCGGCTCGACAGCCGCGGGGGCCGCGATCCGGACCGGGAGGTCGGCGAAGAGTTCGCCGTCGAGTGCCTTGGCCCCGGAGCGCCCGGCGAGCAGGCCTTCCCAGGTCGAAGCGCTGTCGCCACCCAGCGGTGTGGTTGCGCCGATACCGGTGACGACCACGGTGCCATTGGTCGAGTTCATCGGAATTCTGTCTCCACGAGTAGAGGGGTGTCTCAACCGCCACCGCCGGGGTGGCGACGAACGCTTCGCTCAGGCCTGGTGCTTGAGGATGTAGTCCGCGGCGTCGCCGACGGTCTTGAGGTTCTTGACGTCGTCGTCCGGAATCTTCACGTCGAAGCGCTCCTCGGCGGCGACGACCACCTCGACCATGGACAGCGAGTCGACGTCCAGGTCGTCGGTGAAGGACTTGTCCAGCTGGACGTCCTCGGCGGGGATACCGGCGATCTCGTTGACGATCTCGGCGAGACCGGCGACGATCTCTTCCTGCGTGGCGGCCATGACGGCGCTCCTTCGGTGTGTTTCGTTACTGATCTTCAGGATGAAGCTGTTCCGTGCCCGGAAGCCCGGACCGCGGTGATGTGCCTACGGGAGGGTAACGACCGTGGCTGCGTAGGCGAGACCCGCCCCGAAGCCGATGACCAGCGCGGTGTCACCGCTCTTCGCCTGCCCCGTCGCGAGCAGCCGCTCCATCGCGAGCGGAATCGAGGCCGCCGAGGTGTTGCCGGTGGTCTCGACGTCCCGGGCGACCGTGACGTGCTCGGGCAGCTTGAGGGTCTTCACCATCGAGTCGATGATCCGCATGTTGGCCTGGTGCGGGATGAAGACGTCCAGGTCGGCCGGGCTGACCCCGGCCGCGTCCAGCGCCTGCTGGGCGACCTTGGCCATCTCGAACACCGCCCACCGGAAGACCGCCTGGCCCTCCTGGCGGATCGCGGGGAACTTCAGCTCCCCGTCGGCGCCGACCGGCAGCTGACCCACGTCGCCGACGCGGTAGCCGTCCCACGGGACGGTCTGCGAGATGACGTCGGACTTGTCGCCCTCCGAGCCCCAGACGCTCGGGCCCATCGCCGGCTCCTGGGACGGGCCGACGACGACCGCTCCCGCGCCGTCGCCGAACAGGAACGCCGTCGAGCGGTCCGTGACGTCGGTCAGGTCCGACAGCCGCTCGACGCCGATGACGAGGACGTGCTCGGCGCTGCCCTCGGTGACCATGCCCTTGGCCAGGGTGAGCCCGTAGCCGAAGGCCGCGCAGCCCGCGTTGATGTCGAACGCCGCGGGCTTGCCGGCGCCCAGCTTGTGCGCGATCTCGGTGGCGATGGCGGGGGTCTGCTTGAAGTGCGAGACGGTGGCGACGATGACGCCGCCGATCTGCTCCGGATCGAGCCCCGCGTCGGCGATGGCCTTGCCCGCCGCCTCGACCGCCATCACCGCGACGGTCTCCTCCGGGCCCGCCCAGTGCCGGGTGGCGATGCCGGAGCGCGAGCGGATCCACTCGTCGGACGAGTCGATGTGCTTGAGGATCTCCTCGTTCGGCACCACCCGGGTGGGGCGGTAGCCGCCGACGCCGGTGATCCGCGCGTACGGTGCGCCCTTGCCGGGCTTGATCTTCGACGTCATCGTGAGGAGCGCTCCTGTTCCGCGGACGGGCCGGCGTGCTCGGCGATGAGCTCGCGGGCGGCCTCGATGTGGTCCGGTGTCTTCAGCGCCAGCGTCTTGACCCCCGGCAGCGCCCGCTTGGCCAGGCCCGTGAGGGTGCCGGCGGGGGAGACCTCGATCAGCGCGGTGACGCCCAGGGCCTTGAAGGTCTCCATGCACAGGTCCCAGCGGACCGGGTTGGAGACCTGTCCGGCCAGCCGCCGGACGACGTCCCGGCCGGACTTGACGGTCTGCCCGTCCCGGTTCGAGACGTACGGCGTGTGCGGGTCGTGGACGGTGAGGGCGCCGACGGCGTCCTCCATCGCGGCGACCGCCGGAGCCATGTGGTGGGTGTGGAACGCCCCGGCCACCTTCAGCGGCATGACGCGCGCCTTCTCGGGCCGGTCCTCGGCGAGCGCCGCCAGCTGCTCCGCGGTGCCCGCGGCGACGATCTGGCCGGCGCCGTTGACGTTCGCCGGGGCCAGGCCGAGCTTGGTCAGATGCGCGACGACCTGTTCGTGGTCGCCGCCGAGCACGGCGGACATGCCGGTCTCGGTGACGGCCGCGGCCTCGGCCATCGCCAGGCCCCGCTTGCGCACCAGCGCGATGGCGTCCGTCTCGCTCAGCACACCGGTGAGCGCGGCGGCGGTCAGCTCGCCGACGCTGTGTCCGGCGGCGGCGCCGACCAGCCGCGGGATGTCGGCCGCCGGGTCGTCGAAGAGGGCGCGGGCGGAGACCAGGCCCGCGGCCACCAGCAGCGGCTGGGCCACGGCGGTGTCGCGGATCGCGTCGGCGTCGGCCTCCGTGCCGTAGTGGACCAGGTCCAGGCCGGAGACGGCCGACCACTCCGCCAGGCGTGCGGAGACACCGGGGAGGTCGAGCCAGGGAGTCAGGAAGCCGGGCGTCTGAGCGCCTTGGCCGGGAGCGACGAGTACGAGCACTCTCACACTCTCTCTTGTCGGCGGCCCCCGCCGCCGGTGGGGACAGGGACCAAGAACGGACAGGGTAATTGTGGGTGTCCGACAAAAAGCTACGGCTGGGAATCCGCGTCCCGAAGTCGCCCCAGGATCAGCGCGACGCGCAGCGTGAACGCCGACCGCACGTCGGAGGGCGACCAGCCGGTGACGTCTGTCACACGTCGGAGCCGGTAGCGCACGGTGTTGGGGTGAACGAAAAGCATCCGGGCGGCGCCTTCGAGGCTGCTCGCCTGCTCCAGATAGACGCTCAGGGTTTCCAGGAGCGCCGAGCCGGCCTCCTCCAGCGGTCTGTAGATCTCCTCCACCAGCTGCTCGCGGGCGGCGGTGTCGCCGGCCATCGCGCGCTCCGGCAGCAGATCGTCCGCGAGCACCGGACGGGGCGCGTCGGGCCAGGCCGCGCACGCCCTCAGCCCGGCGGCCGCGGCGGCGGCGGAACGGGTCGCGGACAGCAGGTCGCCGACGACGGGGCCGGCCACGACCGGGCCCGCGGCGAACGGGCCGATCAGGTCCTTCGCGCAGCGCAGCGGGTCGTCGCTGCCGCCCGCGATCACCACCAGCCGGGTGCCGAGCACCCCGGTGAGCACCTGGAGCTTGGCGTGCCGCGCGGCGCGGCGGATGGCCTCGACGGTCAGTTCGCTGTCGCCGTCGGGCGCGGTGCCGAGTACGACCGCGACATGCTCGGGCGAGCTCCAGCCCAGCGCGGCGGCCCGGGACAGCGCGCCCTCGTCGGCCTCCCCGGACAGCACCGCGTTGACGACCAGCGACTCCAGCCGGGCGTCCCAGGCGCCCCGGGCCTCGGCGGCCTGCGCGTACACCTGGGCGGTGGCGAAGGCGATCTCACGGGCGTAGACGAGCAGCGCCTCGCGCAGCGCCGACTCGTCACCGGGGGCTGCGACCTCGTCGATCGCCGACTCCATGACCTCGATGGTCGTACGGACCATCTCGACGGTCTGCCGCAGCGTGATCGCCCGGGTCAGCTCGCGCGGCGCGGTGCCGAAGACGTCCGTGCTGATCGCCTGCGGGGTCTCCGGGTGCCGGAACCACTCGGTGAAGGCCGCGATGCCGGCCTGGGCGACCAGTCCGATCCAGGACCGGTTCTCCGGGGGCATCGCCCGGTACCACGGCAGCGTCTCGTCCATGCGGGCGATGGCGCTCGCCGCGAGGCTGCCGGACGACTTCTCCAGCCGGCGCAGGGTGCCGGCGTGGGCATGGGAGTGATCAGACGCATCGGATTGAGGCACGGGACAAGCCTGCCTCATCCGTGGCCGGTCCGGGGGCGCGGGGCCGGTGCCGTGCCCGCGAGGCCGCCCGTGCCCGCCCGCGTGCCGCCGTCTACGGTGAGGGCATGAGCGAGGTCTGGCGGGCGGACGCACGGTTCCCGGGCGGCGACGCGGAGGCCGGGATCGACACCCGGCACGCGTTCTCCTTCGGCAGGTTCTACGACCCGGACAATCTCCGCTTCGGCGCGCTCGTCGCCTGCAACGAGGAGCGGCTGGCGCCGGGGGCGGGCTTCGCGGAGCACCCGCACCGCGACACGGAGATCGTGACCTGGGTCGTCGAGGGAGAGCTGACCCACCGGGACTCGGCGGGGAACGAGACGGTCGTGCGCCCCGGTGACGTCCAGCGCCTCGGCGCGGGCTCCGGCGTGCGGCACGAGGAGCGCAACGACGGCGAAGCGCCGCTGGTCTTCGTACAGACCTGGCTGTCGCCGGAGCGGCCCGGCGGGCAGCCGGAGTACGAGGTGGTGCGCGGCATCGCGGACCGCACGCCGCTCGCCGTGGAACGGGCGGGCGCCGTGCTGTACCCGCGCCGCCCGGCCCCGGGAGCGCCGGTCGCGCTGCCGGACGCGCCGCGGGTGTACGTGCACGTGGTGCGGGGCGCCGTGCGGCTGGACTCCGTGCGGCTGGACGGGGAACGGACGGACGGGGAGCGGACGGACGGCGAGTGGCTGGGACCGGGGGACGCGGCGCGGATCGCGCCGTGCGCGGGCCGCGGGATGGTCGCGGACGACGCGGGACCGACGGAACTCCTGGTCTGGGAGCTGCCTTGACCCGCCCCTCGGACTGAAGCCGGAGAGGTCGGCCTTCCCGACCGTCCCCGTGCCGCCGCGCGGCACGGGGTTCGGGGTCGGGAAGCCGTGGCTCCTGCCCGGCCGGTGTGCGGGGAGATCAGCGCAGGTCGTCGACGAACGCCCGCCAGGCGCCCGGGGCGAGGGTCAGGACGGGGCCGGTCGGATTCTTGCTGTCACGGACCAGGACGGCGTCACGGCGGTCGTCGGCCACCTCGACGCACTCGCCGCCGGTGTTGCCGCTGTAGCTGGACTTACGCCACCGCGCGTTCTTCAGGCTGGGACCGGTCTCCATAACGCTCCTCCATCACGCGGGCGATCAGCGCCGCCGAGTCCTCGACGGAGAGGGCTGCGGCTTGGAGGTGAGCGTAGCGGCGTGAGGCTTCCCTGATGGTGTCGGGGTTGGCGGTCATGTGCCCGGAGATGAGGTCCTCCGTGTAGACGACGTCCGGGTCGTCGTCGAAGCGCATGGTGGTGAACGAGCCGGCCAGGCTTGCGTGTTCACCAGCCATGAACGGCAGCACCTGAACGCGCATCCAGCGGTGACCGGCGAACTCCAGCAACCGTTCGAGCTGCCCCCGCATCGTCTCCCGGCCGCCGATCGGCCGGTGCAGCGCCGCCTCGTCCAGGATCACCCAGGCCAGCGGCGGCCGCTCCCGGTCCAGGATGCGCTGGCGCTCCATCCGGGCCGCGACCAAGCCCTCCAGGTCGTCCGGCATGCCGGTGGCCAGCACGGCCCGCGCGTACTCCTCGGTCTGCAGCAGGCCGTACACCAACTGCGCCTGATACGTCGAGATGTACGCGGCGCGCGCCTCCATGTCCGCGTACGGCTGGAACCAGTTCGGGAGCCGGCTGCGCAGGACCAGGCCGACCAGGCGGGAGAAGACGCCGTCCGTGCCGAGCGCCGCGTCCACCCGCTCCGAGAAGTCGCGCGTCGGGATTTTCTTCGTGGTCTCGATCTGGCCGATGAGCGAACCGGTGCAGAAGATGATGTCGCCGAGCTGGGCCTGACTGAGGCCGTTGGCCTCTCTCTGGCGGCGCAGCTCCCAGCCGTAGTACGCCAAGGGGGAAGCGGTGGGATCGAGCGACTGGACATGGGCCACGGCGGACACCTCCGGCCTGCGACGCCTCACGGCGTTCGTATCGGTACGTAGCCGAGCGTAATCGCCACGTCGCACTCCGGTGGTGGGAATCCCGTAAGCGGTCCGCAGGCGCAGGCCCCCGGCCCCGGGCCGCGGACCGGGCCCGCGCCGGGTTCTTGGTGTGCGCCGACGCGGGCTCCCGGGACGCGGGAAGGGTGGCGGCGCCGTCAGCCCTCCCGGAGTTCGGCCAGCACCGCGTCGGTGAACGCCGGCCAGGCCTCGGCCGCCCACGGCCCGAAGTCCCGGTCGGTGAGCACGACACAGGCCGCCCCCGCCTCCGGGTCGACCCACAGGAACGTGCCCGACTGCCCGAAGTGGCCGAACGTCCCGGGCGAGGACGAACCGCCGGTCCAGTGCGGGGACTTGCCGTTGCGGATTTCGAAGCCGAGGCCCCAGTCGTTGGGCTTCTGGTGGCCGTAGCCCGGGAGCACGCCGGACAGGCCGGGGTGGACGACCCGGGTCGCCTCGGCCACGGTCCTCGGGTCCAGCAGGCGCGGCGCCTGCAACTCGGCGGCGAACCGCGCCAGGTCGGCGGTCGTGGAGACGCCGTCCTTGGCGGGGGAGCCGGGCAGGTCGGTGGCGGTCATGCCGAGCGGTTCCAGCACCGCCTGGCGCAGATACTCGGGGAACGGGATCTCGGTGACCTTCGCCAGATGGTCGCCCAGCGCCTCGAAACCGGCGTTGGAGTACAGCCGCCGGTCGCCGGGCGGCGCCAGCGGCCGGTCGTCGTCGAACGCGAGCCCGGAGGTGTGGGCCAGCAGATGGCGGACGGTCGAGCCCTCCGGCCCGGCCGGTTCGTCCAGATCGACGGCGCCCTCC
This sequence comes from Streptomyces lycii, assembly GCF_009735685.1. Taxonomy (GTDB): domain Bacteria; phylum Actinomycetota; class Actinomycetes; order Streptomycetales; family Streptomycetaceae; genus Streptomyces; species Streptomyces lycii. Next base: position 49,378 of record NZ_WHPN01000035.1, read on the forward strand.
TCGTACGCCACGAGCGCGGCGTAGGCGGCGAGCGGCTTGGTGACGGAGGCGAGGGGGAAACGGTGACCGTCCGGCCCGTGCGACCCGGCGACACCGCCGTCGGCTCGGACGACGACGGCCGCCGCGGTGGGCACCGGCCAGTTCTCGATCGTGCGCAGGCTCTGCATGCGACCGAGCCTAAACGCAGTCGTCCGGTGGACGCCCGCGGCCTCCGCCGAGGTCCGCCGGTCACCTCTGGACACCGCCGGCCGGTGCCCCGAGGCGGCCGTGCGGGTCCGCCACCTTGGCCCCGTCCCGGGCGGACGCGAGCATCCGCCGGACCGCGGGCGCGGGCATCCGCACGATCACCGGGGTGGGCACCAGATGGTCGCGGACGGCCGACTCGACCCGCCGCGTCGCCCGGTTGCGCACCCGCGCGACGACCCGTACCCGCAGGTCGAACTGGACCAGGACCGACTGCGTCCTGGGCTTGCGCACCGGCATGGAGCCGGAGCCGGCCGCGGCGTTGTCGGTGACGGCGCCGCCGTTGTCGGAGCGGAGCAGCGCCTCGTTCAGCCGGAACTCCTGCGCGTTCAGCAGCCCCGCTCCCGCCGCTCCGCGCACGTTCTTGCCGTGCTCCCGCCCGTGCTGGTGGTCCTGCCCCGTCGGCCGGTCCCCGTCCGGGGAACTCGGCGCGATCGCCTCGAACGTCATGGTGTCACCGGCGTCCAGCACCCTGCCGTGGGTCAGCTGCGCGTGCAGGGACGTCTCCAGGTCCTGGCCCGCGACGCCGGTGGCGTGGGCGGGCGGCAGCTTCACCCCGGCGGACGCCAGCAGCGGCAGCGCCGACGCGAGCCACTCGGTGGACACGGCCTCCTGCTGCGCGTACGCGGCGGCCTGCCCCGTGTCGTGGAACCGGGAACCGCCGTGTGCGGCCCGCACCGCCTCGCGGACCGCGCCCCGGATGCCCGGCGCCCCGCGGAAGCCGTTGACCTGCGCCTCGTCGGGGAGGGTGACTCCTAGCGAGCGCCACCGCGCCAGACGCGACGGGTCGTCCCCGCCCGTGCGCTTCAGGTTCCTCCCGGCCAACGCCCCGTCCCGCACCGGGGTCACCCGGTCCAGGGCCCGCAGATCGTGTTCGAGGATCCGGTGGACCAGATCACCCTCCAGGGCGGTCCGGGCGATCACGCCCTCGGAGGAGCGCAGCGTCAGCGCGCCCCGGACCGGGACGGTCACCCCGCGGGACTCCGCCTTGGCGTCGGCGACGGTCTTGACCCCGGTCTGGCCGCGCCCCGAGGAGCCGCGCTTGCGCGAGGAGCTCGAGCCTGCGCCGAGCCCGGCGGCCGCACCGGTGCTCTTGACCGGGTGCTGTCCGAGTTCCGGCTTGCCGGCACCCGTGACCATCGCGTCGACACCACGGATGCCGGACTCCTCCTCGCTGTCGCTGCGGCCGCTGACGGCGGAGGTGATGTACTCCATGTCCCGGCCGTCCGAGGCCCGGTCGCCGACCGAGCCGGGGCCGGTGGCCTCCACGGCGAACTCCGCCCAGTACGGCGTCCTCCGGCCGCGGAACAGCTCGACCGTCACCCCGCCGTCCATGGCACCGGCCAGCAGCCCGGTCGCGCCGTCCCGGTCCAGCACCCGCAGCAGCCGCTGGACGTTGTCGTACGGGTCGTCCGACTGCCGCTCCGGCAGCAGCTCCCGGGCCAGGGCGCGCGCCTTCGCGCCGCCCTCGGTGCGCAGCTGCCGGATCAGCGGTCTGAAGTCGGGCAGCTGCTCGATCATCCCGAAGCCCGGGGGAGTGCCCTGCCGCAGCTGCGCCGGCACGCCCGCCTGCGCCGGGGTGACGGCGGGCGCGGCGGGCGCGGGTCCGTCCGCGGCCCCCTCGCGCGGCCGTTCCCCGGGCGGCAGCAGACTGGCCGGCGTCCGGCCGGCCGCGCGGTCGGCCTCGCCCTGTTCCCGGGCCGCCCGCCGCTCCGCCGCCCGTTCCGCGGGCGTTCGCAGGGGGATGCCCGCGGCTTCGCACTGCTCCTTCGTGAGCCATACGGAGACCTCCGCCGGAACGGTCCGCTCGGCGGAGGCGACGTACGGCCTGCCGCCGACGGTGACCTCGGCGGACATCCGCATCGCCAGGTCGCACTGCACCAGGTACAGGTCCCGGCCGCGCGGGCTGTGCGCGTTGCGCTCGATGCTGCCGGCCAGCGACTCGGACGCGTTGCTGGTGCCCGCCAGTGTCCAGCTCGCGCCCACGGCCTCGCCGATCCGCCACTTCGGGTCGTCGCCGGGGTGCAGCACCTGGTTGTCCTGCATGCTCAGGCCCTGGGCGCGGAAGCCGCCGCTGCGGCCCCTGCCGCGCTGGCCGGACGCCTGGTGGCCGCCGAGGACGTAGTTCTCGGTGCCCGCGCCGCTGTCCCGGTGCACCACCCGCGGCCGGGTGAGCGCGAACCGGGTGCCGACCGCACCGCTCAGCGCGGCCAGCCGCCTGGGGTGGCGCAGGTTCTTCACCACCCAGCCGGAGGAGACGCCCTGGCGCAGGGCGGCGGACACGGCGCGCGCGGAGAGCCGCTCCTCGATCGCGAGCCGGGGCGCCAGCCCGTCCGTCTCGAACGCGCGGTCGCGGCGTACGGCGTCGTTGCGCGCCGCCGCCTTGGCCAGCAGTTCGTACGCCATGGCACGGACCGGCTCGCCGCTGCCGGCGGTCTCCACGAACTGCCAGTCCCGCACCGTGCGGCCGCGCGGCTGCCAGGAGCCGGAGGTCAGCTCGCCGATGCCGGACTCCGCGACCGGGGTGAGGGGGGTGGCGCGGCGGCGGCCGGCACGGGCCTCCAGCAGCTGGTGGTTCTCGTCGTCCAGGGTGAAGGCGCTGGGGGTGGTCAGCCGTACGTCCTGTGTGCCGAGCCGCAGCGGATTGTCCGCGGCGTCGTCGGCGGAGGACGCGATCCGCTCCACCTCCGGCGTGTCCCGGCCGGGGGCGCCCGGGGTGAGGGCCCGCTTGGCGGTGCGCTCCCGCTCCACCAGCGTCACCTGCACGGACAGCCGGAGCGGGCCGCCGAAGGCGCTCGACCGGGTGTCGCCGTTGCTGAGCGAGTCGGTACGGGTCGTGGGCCCGCCCTGGGCGCGCCGGGTGCCCTGCCACAGGGCGTCCCCCGTGACCTGGCCGGAGAGCGCGCCCGGGATCAGGCGCACCTGCCCGACGGCGCGCACGCCGCCCCCGCGGGCGCCGGCACGACCGCTCTGGAGGCCGGTGGTGACCCCGGCGGTGCTCCGCGTCAGCCAGTCCCCGGTGTCGCCGAGCCAGGTCAGTTCGCCCATCTCGCCGGACACCCGGACCAGTGCGTCGTGCGAGGTCCAGGTGGTCTTGCGGCGCAGCCGGACCGGCACGCCGGAGGAGAGCAGCTGTTCCTTGTTCGCCCGCAGATTGGTCTCGGACAGGACGGTGAGCAACTGCCGGTAGTTCTCCCGCTGCGCGGTCTGCTCCTCCCGGCTGAACTTCTTCTCCGGCTGCTTCTTCCGGAGCTTGCCCGGCGTGCGGGGCGGCTCCGGCGTGGGGGCGGGGGCGTCACCGTGGGCCGGGAGACAGCCGGCCAGCTTCGGGTGCGTGGCGAACAGCTGCTCGATGCCGGAGATCAGCGGCCCGGTGTCCAGCCCGCTGAGCGACACGCTGCCGCCCATCGCGCCGAACGGCAGATGGCGGCCCGCCTCCGCGCCGTTCTCGTCGCGCTCCCTGACGAACAGGTCCTTCTCGGCGGTGCCGGGGGGCAGCGGCAGGCCGAGGTGCCGGGCCTCCTCGGCGCGCAGCGTCACCCAGACGTCCATGGTGTGTTCCGCCGAGCGCGACTGCCGGCCGGCCTTCATCGCGGGGGACAGCGGTCCGCTCCCCTCCACGGCGATCACCACCCGGCCGCGGTAGAGCACCTTGTCACCGCGGATCTCCGCGCCCTGCCGGATGCCGATGGACTGGTCGGCCGAGGCGAACCGCATCTTCCGGGCCTCGGCGAGCGGCAGCACCCCGGCACGTGCCCGCGGCCCGGCGTCCAGGACGCCCGCGCCCACCGCCGGGCCCACGCCCACCTGGCCGCCGCGCCCCTGTCCGTGGCTGTTCGCCTCGCTGTGCTGGACCTGCTGATGGGTGCGCAGCTGGGTCCTGCCGGCGGACCAGCCCGGCGCGAGCCCGCTGAGCGTGGCGCGCATCCGGTACGAGCCCTCGGTGGAACCGTCCTTGGCGACCAGGTCCTCGCCGGTGACCCAGCCGCCCAGCAGCCGGGGCAGGTCCTCGGCGACGGTCGCGGCGGAGGTGGCGGCGTAGAGGCGGGCGCGGCCCGGGGCGCCGGGGCCGGTCAGCGACGGGTGCAGCACGGACTTCACGGTGTCGAACAGGCCGTCCCCGCCGTCGTGCGGGTCGTGCTCCCCCGGGGGCTCGGTGACCGCGACCGCGGCGAGGGAGTCGGCGAGCCGCACCGAGCGTGCCTGCGGGCCGTCCAGCTCCGCCATGGGCCCGAGCGCGCTCCGCAGGGCGGGCACCAGGTGCTCGCGCGGGACGAGCAGGTCGAGCGAACCGGTGCCGTCGAACCGCTGCACGGTGTGCAGCGCGGAGTGCTCGGTCCGCAGGGTGAACCGCACCCGGCGCGGCACCCGTACGGTTCCCTCGTCGGAACGCAGCACCCGGTGCTCGTTGACGGTGCGCTGGGTGCGGGACTCGTCGGCGGTGTGGAAGGGGTGGGCGCCGACGTTGAAGGCGACGCCCGCCGTGAGGCCCGGCACCGGCGTGGGGACCAGGCCCATGCCCGCGGCGGAGCCGCCGTAGCGGGAGGACCGGCCGTGGCCGCGGCTCGCCGATCCGCCGGAGTTGCGGTGCAGGTCCAGCTTGGTGGCGGCGTCGTCGGGGTCCGACAGCTCCCGCGGCTGCCCGGGGGCCGGTGCGGGGCCGGGACCGGTGCCGGGGCCGGGCCGTGGGGCGTCCGCGGGCGGCTCGACGAAGCGCGGGGGCGTCTCGGCGGGGTCCGCGGTGACCGCGAGCGTCACGTCGTACCAGGCGCTCGGGGCGCCCCGGCCGCGGATGTGGAAGGAGCGGCCCCGGCCGAAGAACGACTCCGGGCGCCCGGTCAGCTCGTCGCGTATCCCGGCGACGGACTCCTCGGAGCCCTTGACGGCCTTCCGCAGATCGCCGAGCACGGACTCGTATCCGTCGAGGCCGCTGACGGAGGCCAGCCCCGGGGCCCGGAGATCGCGCAGATACGGGGGGAGCAGCAGGATCCGGGGCGGCGCCGCGGGCGCGTTCGCCGGGGTCTCCCGGCCGGGGGCGCGCCCGCCGGGGCGGGCCGGGCGGGAGGAGGAGAGGCGGCGCGGGGTCTCGGCCTCCTCGGCGACCGGCGCCAGCGAGGGGCCCGGCAGACGGGACGGCCGGCGGCGGGCGGCGGACGGGGCCGGCTCCTCGGCGATGGGAGGGAGCGAACCGCGCTGGAGCATCAGGCGCGTCACGGCGGCGTTGCCGGCCGACTGCTGGAGGGCGAGCAGCTGCCGCGCGTCCGGGCCCGCGGGCGAGGGCCCGGCGAGGGACGCGCCCGCGTCGGAGAGGCCGGAGCCGCCGGTGTCCCGGGCCGCCGGCGCGCGCCGGTCGCCCGGCGTGGTGGCGGTGGCCGGGCGTCCGGATTCCTGCTGTGGCGTGTGCATGTGGAGCCATCCCTCTGGGCGGGGCGGTGACCGCGGTCCCGCGCCGGCCGCCGTCGCCGAACCAGTCCCATCAGCGCGGACGGACGCCGGTGAGGTGGGGAGAGGCCGCTCCGCGTGGGCAGCGTAGGACAGCCGGCGGGGGGCTTTTCCGGACAAGATGGATGTTGGCGGTCTTGGCATCCGGTGCTCACCCGGAGGCCATGGGAGCGCCCCCCGTCGGCCGCTTTGCGCAGTCGAACCGGCCATCGATTGGCACATGCCGGACGAATGACCGGAAAACATGGGGGAATTGTGCTTGCTTGGAGTGCACTCGAAGTCTCTAGCGTTGACCCCCGCGAGGTTCGGATCCAGGAAGGGATTCTTCGACATGACCGTGGTGGAGAGCGTGCCCGCACGACGGGATCTGTGCGCCTCGGGGCCCGCCCCGCATCCACGCCCCGCCGGACAGGACCGGTACACCATCAGCGAGGTCGTCGCCTGGACCGGCCTCTCGGCGCACACCCTGCGCTGGTACGAACGGATCGGGCTGATGCCCGACGTCGACCGCTCGCACACCGGCCAGCGCCGCTACAACAACCGCGACCTGGACTGGCTCGGCTTCGTCGGCAGGCTGCGGCTGACCGGGATGCCGGTCGCGGACATGGTCCGCTATGCCGAGATGATCCGCGCGGGCGACGAGACGTTCGCCGAGCGCCGCGAACTGCTCGCCGCGCACCGGGAGGACGTACGGAGAAAGATCTCCGACCTCCAGGAGACCCTGTCCGTACTGGACTTCAAGATCGATTTCTATTCGGAGGCCGCGCGCCCCGCGGCCGTGCACCCGGGCGCGGCGGACACCGCGCCGGAGAGGTCCCACAGCACATGTCAGACCAGCACATGCCAGACCAGCACATGCCAGACCAGCGCATGACCGGCACGGAGATCACACGCACCACGCTCGGCACCGGCGGCCCCGAGGTCGGGGTCCAGGGGCTCGGCTGCATGGGCATGAGCTTCGCCTACGGGCCGACGGACGAGACCGAGGCCCGCGCCACCCTGGAACGCGCCCTGGAACTCGGCGTGACGCTCTACGACACCGCGGACATGTACGGGTTCGGGGAGAACGAGAAGTTCATCGCCCCCTTCGTGCGGGCGCACCGCGACGAGATCGTGCTCGCGACGAAGTTCGGCATCCAGCTGGATCCGGACGACCCGGCCCGTCGGACCATCCGCAACGACCGCGGGTACCTCCGCTCCTGCGTCGAGGGCAGCCTGCGCCGCCTCGGGGTCGAGACGATCGACCTCTACTACATGCACCGCCGCGACCCGGACGTGCCGATCGAGGAGACCGCCGGGGCCATGGCCGAACTGGTCACCGAGGGCAAGGTCCGCCGGCTCGGGCTGAGCGAGGTCACCGGTGACGAGCTGCGCGCCGCGCACGCGGTCCACCCGATCGCCGCGGTGCAGTCGGAATGGTCGCTCTTCAGCCGGGACGTCGAGCGCACCGCGGTGCCCGCCGCCGCCGGCCTGGGCGTCGCCTTCGTGCCGTACTCACCGCTCGGCCGCGGCTTCCTGACCGGCGCGTTCACCGACGCGATCCAGGAGCTGAGCAGCGACGACTTCCGGCGTACGATGCCCCGCTTCTCCGGGGAGAACGCCGCGGCCAACGCGGCCCTGCTGGAGCCGGTACGGGCCGTCGCCGAGGCCCGGGGCGCCACCCCCGGCCAGATCGCGCTGGCCTGGGTGCACGCCCGGGCGGAGCGGCACGGGCTGAGCGTGGTGCCGATCCCCGGCACCCGGAAGCGGAGCCGGGTGGAGGAGAACACCGCCGCGAGCCGGATCGCGCTCACCGCCGAGGAACTGGCGCGCCTCGACCCGATCGCGGACCGGGTGGCGGGCACCCGCTACCCCAGCATGTCCTTCACCTCGGCCGGACGGGAGTAGCCCGGAAGGGCGGGGCGGAGCCGCGGCAGTCCGGGCGGGAGCAGTCCGGGCGGGAACAGTCCGTCCGGGAGCGGCCCGGCAGGAGCAGTCCGGCGGGAGCAGACCGTGCGCGAGCAGTCCGTGCGCGAGCGGCCCGGCGGGAGCAGACCGTGCGCGAGCGGCCCGGCGGGAGCAGACCGGGCGGGCGGAGCCGCGGTGGCCCGGGCGGGCGGAGCCGCCGCGGCGAGGCCGGAGCCGGTACGGCTACAGCTCCGCGAGCAGTTCGGCCTTCTTGTGGCTGAACTCGGCGTCGGTCAGCAGCCCCGCGTCGTGCAGCGCGCCCAGGTGCCGGATCCGGTCCGCGATGTCGGCCGGGGCCGGGCGCACGTCGGCCGCGAGGACCGGCGCCGGACAGCCCGCCGCGGCGGGACCCGGCGCCGGGTCCGCGGCCTGGACCGCCTGGAGGACCGCGGCGGCGAAGGGCAGCGACTCGTGCACCAGCCCGTAGCCGAGGCCGAAGACGACCGAGGCCGGGTCCTGGTCGGCGGGCCCGGGCGGGTCGCCGCCGTCCGGGCCCCGGCGCAGCAGCCGCAGATGGCCGTTGAAGACCTCCGGGGAACGCCACTCGATGCCCGCCAGTTCGCCGACCGCGAAGTGCTGGTCGCCCGCTTTCCACTTCGCGGACGAGGCGCCCGTCCAGAACCAGCGGAAACTGACGGTCTCACCGTCGAAGCCCGCCTTGCCGTCGTACGCCTTGAACGACAGCGGCGGCACGGGGGCTGCGACCAGATGCTGCTCGGCGGGTTCGGCGGCCTTCGGGTCCAGCACGGACCGCAGCTCGTCGGCGTAGTACTCGGCGAGGGTCTCGCGCTCGGCGGGCAGCACCAGCCGGTAGGGGTCCGCGCTCTCCTTGAGCTGGCCGGCCGCCGCGTCCGCCAGCGGATCCGCGCCGGGCCGGGGCACGGCCCGCAGCACCACCGTCCCCTTCTTGCCGGGAGCGAGCTCCACGGCCGACAGCGCCTCGAAGGGGACGCGCCGCTCACCGAGCACCTGGAAGAGCTTCGGTGTGCGGATCCCCCGTTCGAAGCGGATGAGCACGGAGTCCGTGTCGAACTCCCAGACGGTGTGAAAACCGGCCAGCACATCACCCATACGGCTCATCGTAGGCGGCGGCGGCCCGCCCGTCCCCCTTCCGAACGCTACGCGCGTCAAACCGCTGTGCTTCCGTTTGCCCCGGTCCGGCAGCCGTCGCCGCCGCCCGAGCAGCTGACCGAGCCGAGCGCGCCCACCCCGACCTTGGCGAAATTCCGCAGGCTGGCGGTGCCCGGCTCGAAGTAGCCCGCGTGGCCGCGCGCGCCGGCGGCCGACAGCAGCCGGGCGCCGAAGGACGGCGACACCGGGTCCGGACCGTGGCCGAGCGCGCCCAGCTCCAGGTTCGGCACGTCCTCGATCCAGTCGTCGGCGTCCCGGGTGGCCCAGATCCGGGCCCGCCCGCCGAGGTCCGCCGCCGACCCGGCGCGCATCCCCGGGCTGCCGGAGACCGCTATGTCGGTGACCCGGGACGGCAGGGAGGGCGCGGCGACACCGCACACCACCGAGCCGTAGCTGTGGCAGAAGAGGGAGACACGGGACCCGCCGGGCAGCGAGTCGACCAGGGACCCCAGCCGCACGGCTCCCTCCTCGGCGAGCCGGCCGGCCGCGGCGTCCACCCCGATGCCCGCGGGCGTGGTGTAGTCGGCCCAGGCGATGACCGCCGTACGGGCCCGCGGCGCGGCCTCGCGCTCGGCGGCGTACAGCGCCTGCGCCATGCCCGCCGGGGCCGTGTACTTGCGCCGGGTGCGCTCGAAGCTGAGCAGGTCGGTGTCCACGCCCGGCACCACCACGGAGACCCGGCGCGCCGAGGCCAGGTCACCGAAGACCTCCGCGGCACGCCCGCCGCCGGTGGGGTCGAAGGCCAGGATCTGCCGCCCGTGGCCGAGCATCGACGTGAAGCGGTGCACACGGCGCACCGCCTGAAGCCGGCCGAGGTCGGTGAGCCGCCGGTCGTGGGTGCGTTCCTCCTCGGCCGCCCTCGCCTGCCGGAGCGCCTCCCGGTTGGCGCGGTAGCGCAGCGTCAGCGGGACTCCGCCGAGATTGCCGACGACCAGCGGATAGCGGTCGGCCAGCCGCCGTCGCTGCGCCCGGTCCAGGGAGAGGAAGAACTCCGCCACCGCCTCGGCCGAAGCGCCCGGGTCCGGCAGCTCCCTGCCGTCCACCCGGCCGTGGGCCCAGGCGGTCAGCGCGGCCGCCCGCGGACCCGGCTCCGGCCTGTGGTTGCGGATCGCGGTCCAGCCGGAGGTGGCGAGCAGTATCAGCACCAGGGCCAGAACCAGCGCGGCCCGCGAGGCGGGTGAGCCGCTGAACCAGGAGGTCGTCGAGGAGGAGCCGAGCTCAGGAATGGAAGACACTGCGGGACACCCTAGGAGAAGCGCCCCGACCCCCGCGCGGAGGGTGACCCATTTCACGTTTCCCCGCGGGCAAAGCGGTCACACCGGACGCCCGGCCGGCCGCGTCCCCCCCCCCGTGTACCGCGTCACGTGGCCCCGGCCGCCCCGGCTCCCGGCTCCGGGCGGTCCCAGGCCGTCACGAGCGCCGGGCCGAGCCGGTCGAGATGCTCCTCGGTGATCCTGCGCAGGGACGCGGCCGAGGTGTCGCCGCCCGCCCCCCAGATCCGGCCGGTCGCCCGCATCACCCCGGTGAACGCCGCGACGAGGACCCGGGGCCGCGGATCGGCGTCCAGGTCCAGCCCCTCCCGGCGGGCGATCTCCTCGGCGAGCCGCTCCTCCATCGCGGCGGAGCGGCACATCAGCACCGCGAGCAGCGCGGGCGTGGACTCGATCAGCTGGTACATCCGCATGTGCAGGGCCGGTGAGACGCCCTCGACGGACTCGCCGAAGGTCTCCCAGGTCGCCCGCATCGCCCGGCGCAGGGCCGTCATCGGCGGTTCGGCCGGCGGCCTGGCGCGGAAGGCGTCGAAGAAGTGCGACTCGACGGTGTCCGGGACGGCGAAGGCGACCTCCTCCTTGCTCGCGAAGTAGCGGAAGAAGGTGCGCTGGGAGACCTCCACGGGCTCCGCGATCTGGTCGATGGTCGTCGCCTCGAAGCCCTGGGTGGTGAAGAGTTCCAGGGCCGAGTGCAGGAGCGCGGTGCGCGTGCGCCGCTTCTTCAGTTCGCGGAGTCCCCCCGGCTCTCCCGACACGTGCCGAATCGTCAACTACGGGGCCTTTCCTGGTCTTCTTTCCGCTGGTGGGAAAGTTTGTGAGCTACGTGACAGTTACCGACTGGTGAATTGGTTTGTCAACTGTCAGAGGCTGACAATAATCTCTCCGCATGACGTCTCAGACCACCGTCGCCGAGCCGGCGCCGGACCTTCCGGCCGGACCCCGCAAGGGCGTCCGGGGCCACCCGTGGCTCACTCTCTTCTCCGTCGCGATCGGCGTGATGATGGTTGCCCTCGACGGCACCATCGTCGCCATCGCCAACCCTGCCATCGCGGCCGATCTCGACGCGTCGCTCGCCGACGTGCAATGGATAACCAACGGCTATCTGCTGGCCCTGGCCGTGTCGCTGATCACGGCCGGCAAGCTCGGTGACCGCTACGGCCACCGGCAGACCTTCCTGATCGGCATCGCCGGCTTCGCCCTCGCGTCCGGCGCCATCGGGCTCTCCGAGAGCGTGCCGTTCGTCATCGGCTTCCGCGTCCTCCAGGGGCTCTTCGGCGCCCTGCTGATGCCCGCCGCCCTCGGCCTGCTCCGCGCGACCTTCCCGGCCGAGAAGCTGAACATGGCGATCGGCATCTGGGGCATGGTCATCGGCGCCTCCACCGCCGGCGGTCCGATCGCCGGCGGCCTGCTGGTCGAGCACGTCAGCTGGCAGTCCGTCTTCTTCATCAACGTGCCGGTCGGTGTGGCCGCGCTCGTCCTCGGCCTGGTGATCCTCAAGGACCACCGTGCGAAGAACGCGCCCCGGTCCTTCGACCTGCCGGGCATCGCGCTGCTCTCCGCCGCGATGTTCTTCCTGATCTGGGCGCTGATCAAGGCCCCCGAGTGGGGCTGGGGCGACCTGACCACCTGGACCTTCCTCGGCCTCGCGGTGGCCGGCTTCGCGGTCTTCGCCTTCTGGGAGACCAAGGTCGCCGAACCGCTGATCCCGCTCGGCATGTTCCGTTCCGTACCGCTGTCCGCGGGCGTCGTGCTGATGGTGCTGATGGCCTTCGCCTTCATGGGCGGGCTGTTCTTCGTCACCTTCTACCTGCAGAGCGTGCACGGTATGAGCCCGGTCGACAGCGGCCTCCAGCTGATGCCGCTGACCGGCATGATGATCGTGGCCTCGCCGCTCGCCGGCGGCATGATCACCAAGTTCGGCCCACGGGTCCCGCTCGTCGGCGGCATGCTCTGCACCTCGGCCGCGATGTTCGGCATGTCCAGCCTCGACGCGCAGAGCGGCGGCCTCGGGATGTCCCTGTGGTTCGCACTGCTCGGCCTCGGCCTGGCACCGGTCATGGTCGGCGCGACCGACGTCATCGTCGGCAACGCGCCGCTGGAGCTGTCCGGAGTGGCCGGGGGTCTCCAGCAGGCGGGCATGCAGGTCGGCGGCAGCCTCGGCACCGCCGTGCTCGGCGCCACCATGGCGGCCCGGGTCGACGACGAACTGCCCGGCAACTGGACCGACGCGCAGCTGCCTCCGCTCAGCGCGGAGCAGCTCGACCAGGCGTCCGCCGCCGTGGAGATCGGCACCCCGCCGGTTCCGCCGGAGGCCCCGCCGGAGATCGTCACGGCCATCACCAACGTCACCCATGACACTTTCGTGTCCGGTATGGGCTTCGCGTTCACCGTCGCGGGAGTCGTCGCTCTCTGCGCAGCCGGAGTCGCCCTGCTGACCAAGCGCGGCGAGAACGCCGAGGCAGGCGGCGGGGGCGTCCACATCTGAGCCGGTCCGGCCACGGACGGGACGCCGTGGCAGACGTCAACTCCGCAGGTCGACAGCGCCGGTCCCGGCGCACCCAGCAGCCCCGCCGGTCCGGTACCGGCGGGGCTGTCGCCTATCCGGGTGGCTCCGCCCGTCCCCTCTTGGCAGCGGAAGCGGCGGGCCGCGAGTCTCGTCGCCGCACCACACGACGGCGATCGGCCGTCGCCACCACGACGGCGGTCCCGCCGTCCCGCACCGCACGACGGCGATCCGAGCCGTCCCGCACCACGAACGGGGAAGTGATCCAGATGCGCCACGCCCTCACCACGGCCGCCCTGGCCGGTACCGCGGCAGCCGCCGCGCTGCTCCCGGCGGCCCTGCCCGCCGCGGCCTCCGACAGCGGCCGCGCCGGGGCCCGGCCCGCCGCCGGCTCCGCGGCCCACGGGGCATCCGCGGGACCCGCTGGTTCCACAGATGCCGCCGCGGCCCCGGCA
>NZ_WHPN01000036.1 GCF_009735685.1 Streptomyces lycii
GCAGGGGCGCGGCACCCGGCAGAGGCAGGGGCGCGGCTCCGGGCCGCGGCGGGGCGGGGGCGGATCCGTCAGCGGCCGGTTGCGAAGACCTGGGTCCACCAGGGGCCGCCGCTGTGCCGGACGCCGACACCCAGCTCCTCGAAGGAGCAGTTGAGGATGTTCGCCCGGTGGCCCTCACTGTTCATCCAGCTGTCCATGACGGCCCGCGCGTCCTGCTGGCCGACCGCTATGTTCTCGCCGACCGCGGACCAGGCGTAGCCCTCGCGCCCGACGCGGTCCGCGACGGTCGACCCGTCGGGGCCGGTGTGCGAGAGCTCGCCGTCGGAGGCCATGGTCTCGCTGTACTTCTGGGCGGCGCGGTCCAGTGCCGCGCTGGCTTTGAGCGCCGGGCAACCGGCCTGTGCGCGCTCCTCGTTGACCAGGCTCAGGATCTGCCCGGCCGTGGTCCGGTCCGCCGTGCCGCCGCCGGACCCGGACGACCGAAGCGTCGTCTTGCGGGGGGCCGACGGGGCGGGAGCCTCGCGTTCCGGCGTCGCGGGCGCCTTCGACCGTGTCACCGGGGTTTCCGGGGCGCGGCTCTTCTTCTCGCGCGGTGTCGCGGACGGGCTGCCGCCGGTCCGCGAGGGGGAGGGTGTGGGCGCCGTTTCCTCGGCCATGGGGGACGCCGAGGAAACGGCACCTTCCGCGGCGGTCCGGTGATCGGGATCCGCCGGTGACGTGCCCGTGTCGTCGAGGGCGAAGCCCGCTCCGACACCCGCCACAACAGTGAGCGCTCCGGCCGCCAACGCGATTTCGCGAAGCGGCACGGAGCGCCGTCTGCCGTGGCGTGGACTCATGGTGGGGGCCTCCGGGCAGGTCGGCCGGCGGCACACCGGGTGCCGGCCATTGCGGAACTGGGACGTGCCGGTCCGACCGCGGAGTTGGACCGACCTCGCCGACGATAGGCCGCCCGGTCGAGTTCGATCACCGAAGAGGCGGGTTCTTCATGAACCCATAAGGATCCGCTCAGACAGCGCTCGGAATCGGGCGCTGAGCAGAGTCGGAGAGTCACAGCGCGCTACCTGATCCCATCCGAATCCCCCTGCGGCGCCCCCTGGCCATGCCCCTGCCCCCGCCCCCGTGCGCGCCGCGCCGCGCGTTGGTGTCCGCCTGCGCCTCCACCGCCACCGGCACGCCCGCGCCCACGACCGCTCCCGCGTTCGCGTCTCCGCCCGTGTCCGCCCCCGCCGCCCTCTCTCCTCCAGCGCCGGGGCCGTTCGCCCGTCGCCCGTCGCCCGTCGCCCGTTCAGAGTTTGCGGTGCATGATGTGCAGCCCGACGTAGCCCTTCTCCGGGTGCAGAAAGCCCTCCGGCAGGGTGCCCAGCACCTCGAAGCCGAGGGACCTCCAGAGCGCCACCGCCCTGGTGTTGGTCTCCACCACCGCGTTGAACTGCATTGCCCGGTAGCCCTCCGCCCGGGCCCACCGCAGTACGTACTCGCCGAGCGCCCGGCCCACGCCCCGTCCGCCGTGCTCGGGGGCGACCATGAAGCTGGCGCTCGCGATGTGCGAGGCGCCGCCCATGTGATTCGGGTTCATCTTGGCCGTGCCGAGCACCGCACCGGTCTCGTCCACGGCCACGACCGTGTGACCGGGCGCCCGGAGCATCCACATCTCGCGGGCGCGGTCCTCGTCCAGGTCGCGCGGATACGTGTATGTCTCTCCCGCCGCGACGATCTTCTGCTGGAACGGCCAGATCGCGGCCCAGTCGGCCGCCGTGACTTCCCTGATCTCCATGCCGGCCAGCATCGCCGATGCCGGTCCCTGCTGACCAGTGGCTTTCGGTGCCGCGGGCGCCGCGGACGGCAGGGACGGACGCGGCCGGCCCGCTCGCCGGTACGGGCCACCGGTACGGGCCACCGGTACGGGCCACCGGTACGGGCCACCGGTACGGGCCGCGGCGTGCCCGGCGGGCACGCCGGACAGCCGCGGGCACCCCGGGCCGTGCCCGGCGGGCCGGTCAGCCGCCGCTGCGGGCCGGGAGCTCGGGCGCCGTGTTCTCCAGCGGCACCGCGTCGGAGCGGACCAGGCCGAGCTGGACGGCCTGCTTGGGCAGCATCGCGTCCAGCAGCCAGTCGGCCCCGGTGCGCACCCGGTTCCCCGGCATCGACATCAGGTGGTACCCGCGGCTGACGGCCTTGGCGGCGAGCCCCGACAGCGGCAGTTGCAGCGGGTTGGCCGCCGCGCTGGCGCCGCCGAGATCCACGACGAAGCCCAGGTCGCGGTGGCGGTACGGAGCCCGCTCGCCACGGCCGTAGGAGGCCGCGATGTTGCGGGCGGCGGTCTTGCCCTGGCGCCAGGCGTGCTGGGCGGTCATCGGCGTGACCTCGCCCGGGTGGTTGAGGTCCGGGACGGCGGCGGCGTCCCCGCAGGCGAAGACCTCCGGGTGCCCCGGCACGTTCAGATACTCGTCGACACAGAGGCGCCCCTTGTCCACCGGCAGCCCCAGGTCCCCGACGAGCGGGTCCGGCCGCACCCCGACGCACCAGATCAGCGAGCGGGTCGCGACGAAGTCTCCGCTGGTGAGGTGCACGCCCTCCTTGGTCGCCTCGTCCACGGACGTGCCCATGCGGACATCGACGCCCCGGTCGGTGAGCACCCGTTCCGTGGTCCGGGCCATGTGCTCGGGCAGTCCGGGCAGCACCCGCGGGGCCACGTCGAGCAGCAGCCAGCGCGGCGGCTCCCGGTCCCGCAGCGAACCGTGCTTGCGGGCGAGCGCGTCGGTGAACAGCTTGCCGTGCGCGGCGACCTCACTGCCGGTGTAACCGGCGCCGACGACCACGAAGGTGCAGCGGGCCTCGCGTTCGGCCGGGTCGTCGCTCGCGTCGGCCAGTTCGATCTGACGGGTCATGTGGTCGCGCAGGTAGAGCGCCTCGGGCATGCCGCGGAAGCCGTGGGCGTGCTCGGTGACGCCGGGGATCGGCAGCAGCTTGTTGACGCTGCCCGCGGCGAGGACCAGACGGTCGTAGGACAGCTCGCGGTGGTTGCCCTCGGGGTCGGTCAGGCCGATCCTGCGGCCGTCCAGGTCGACGTGCTCCGCCTGGCCGAGCACCAGCCGCACGCCGGGCAGGGTGCCGGTGAGCGACACCGAGATCCGGCGGGGCTCGAGGGTCCCGGTCGCGACCTCCGGGAGCAGCGGCACGTACAGGAAGTAGTCGTGCGGGTTCACGAGCACGATCTCCGCGGCGCCCTTGGCGATCCGGGACAGCGTGCGGGCGGTCTGGTAACCGGCGAACCCGGCTCCGACGATCACGATGCGCGGTCGGCTCATGGTTCCCGTTCGCTCCTTGGTCGGTGGCTCGGTCGCAGTCAGCCGGGTGCCCCGGACCGCCGGGCCGAATCATGTTCCGGCCCGGCGCCCGCCCCGGCCGCGCCGGTGTGTTCCCCGGCGGTCAGCGGTTCCGGGGGCCGCGTTCCCGTCTCCTCCGCCGCAGGACCACCGCGAGGTCGAGAGCCGACAGCAGCGCCAGTGCCGCGCAGAGCGCCGCGACCACGGCAAGCGAACCCGCACTGGGCGCGCCGGCGGGATCCGCCGAGGCGGACCAGACGGCGAACAGCACCGCGCCGGCCACGAACACCGGCGTGTAGACGACGGCCAGCAGCAGCCGCAGCCCGAGCGCGCTGCGCGCGGTGACGGGTTCGTCCCCGGTCCGCTCCCAGCGGCGCCCCACGACACCGGAACGGGACCTCGGGACCGGGCCGCCGGGCTCCTCACCGTCCGCGGGGCGGTCGTGCCGGGAGCCGTCCGCGGGGCGGTCGCTCCCGAAGCGGTCGTCCGCGGGCCGGTCCCGGGGATCCCGGGGGTCCCGCGGCTCCTTCGGGTCCATCGGGTCCATCTGTCTCCTCCTCGTCCCCGCCGGCCCCCGCTTCCCCTGGTCTCCCGCCTTGCCCGGTGCGCCCGCCGGCTCTCCGGGGGCCTCACCTGTCGCCGGGCACGGTCGCCGGGCACGGTCGCCGGGCACGCCCGCCGGTCAGGCCCCGGGGCCGCCCGCGGCCCGTGACTCCGGGAGCAGCCCGCCGATGTCCCGCGGCAGGACGGTGCTGAGCTTGTGCATGAGTTCCGGGCTGACGGCGGCATCCAGCACCTCCAGTACGGCCGCCGCCTCCCGCAGCGCGGTCTCCTCCGTGGTGCCGGTGCGCCAGGCGATCCGGCCCGCGAAGGTCGTCAGGTCGAACCGCTCACCGTGGTCCCGGCTGTGCGCCCGCAGCTCGGGGGAGGCCTCGTGGGCGGCGGTCACCCGTTCCACGGATTCCGCCGCGCCCTCCGGCAGCTGCGCCGCCAGGTGGTCGGCGAGTCCGTCCGGCAGGCGTTCGGCGAGCGTCTCCAGCGTGCCGCGCAGAGCCCGTTCGGCCGACTGCCGGTCCGGCAACTGGGCCTGGGCCTGCACCTGGCCGGTGAGATGTTCGTAGCGCATGGTGAGCACCGCCTCCGTGGTCGTTTGCGTCGGCTCGCTTCCCGGGTGACCCCGCCGGGCCGTTCCGTAACGTGGTGGGGCGGTTCAGCCCACGTAGCGCCGCGCCGTCGAACGCCGCTGGGCCCGCTCCAGCAGCCGGAGCCGGGCCTCGACCTCCCGCGGTACGACGCTGCGCTCCCGCAGCACCCACGGCAGCCCGGCCAGCGCCAGCCGGAAGGCGCGCAGCGACGCCCGGTCCCGGGGCACCGTGCGGGCCAGGTACGCGGTGCGGCGGAGCGCGGCCGGCCAGGGGCGGCGCAGCCAGCCGAACCAGAGGGTGTTGCGGAGCCCGTTGGTGCGCCGCCCGGTCGCGTCGCGCGCGACGGACGGGGCGTGGTGGACGGCCGCGCCCTCGGCGTACACCAGCCACCAGCCGCGGACGGCGAGGTCCGTGGCGAGCAGTTCCTCCTCACCGCCCAGCCAGAGCCTCGGCGAGAAGCCGCCGACGGCCCGGAAGGCGTCGGTCCGCAGGGTGGTCGCGGCGGCCAGGAACGAGCCCAGCGCCGGGCCCGGCAGCCAGTCCGGGCCGCGGACGGGCGAGTCGCGCAGCTCCCCGACGATCGGGTCCTCGGTGCCGGCGGGCTCGACGACGATCCGGGCCGTCACACCGGCGAGCCCGGGGTGGCGGTCGAGCAGATCCGCGCAGGCCGCCAGGGAGCCCGGCGCCCACCAGGAGTCGTCGTCACAGAAGGCCACGTACGGGGTGCGGACCTGCCGTACGGCCAGGTTGCGTCCCACGGCACCGAGGTTGCGGCCCGGCCGCAGCAGCCGGGTGCGGGGGTGGCGGGCGGCGACGGCCCCGGCCGTACCGTCGGAGGAACCGTTGTCGACGACGACGACCTCGGGGTCCTCGGGCAGTTCGGCGAGCCGGTCGAGGGTGTGCAGCAGTTCCTCCCGCCGGTTCCGGGTGATCACGACAACGGTCGTCCGGCCGTCGTGCCCGGCCCGGTGCGCCGCGGCCTCCGCGGCGGGGCCGGTGCTCGCCCCGGCTCCCGTCCTCCCGGCCGGTCCGCCCGCCGCCGCGGGCCCGGGCGACCGCCGAGGCTGTCCCCGCCGCCCTCCCCGTTCCTGCTTCTTCTCCTGCTGTTCCTGCTGACGCCCGTGCTCCTGCTGCTCCTGCTGCCGCTCGTGCTCGTGCGGCTGCCGTTCCTGCTCGTGCGGCTGCCGTTCCTGCCCGTGCTCCTGCTGTCGCGTCCGCTCCCGCTCCCGTGCGGCGTCCGTCGGGCGCCCGTTCACGCCGTCCCCCGCGCTTCCAGCCGCCGGACGGCTCCCTCGACATGCGCCGGCAGCGGTTCGCGGCAGCGCAGCGCGGCGGGCAGCCGGGCGACGGCGCCGCCCAGCGCCTGCCGAGCGGTGGCGTCGGTGCGGGCGGCGGCGGCCAGTGCGGCCGTCCGCCGCAGGGCGGTCGGCAGCGGGCGGCGCAGCCATGCCGTCAGCAGTTCGTTGCGCAGCACGCGGGCCGCGCGCCGGGTGCGCGGCCCGGGGGCGGGGTGGTGGTGCGCGACGACTTCCGGGCAGTAGGCCACGCCCCAGCCGCGCGCGGCCAGATCGTAGGCGAGCAGGGTCTCCTCGCCGCCGAAGAAGAGCACCGGGTGGTAGCCGCCGGCGTCGAGATACGCCCGCCGCCGGGCCACGGCCGCGCAGCCGAGATAACCGAGGACGTCCGGACCGGGCAGGTCGCGGGCGCGTCCCACGGGGGAGTCCGCGAGGGCGGCGTTGAGGGGATCAGACCGGTTCCGCGGGCCGACGAGGGTGCGGGCGGCGAGCAGCCCGAGCCGCGGGTGGTCCTCCAGGATCCGCACCGCGTGCGCGAGGGCGCCCGGCTGCCACCAGGAGTCGTCGTCGCTGAAGGCGATGTACGGGGTGTCCATGGCGCGGACCCCCTCGTTGCGGGCGAGGGCGCCGCGGTTGGCCGGCAGCGCGAGGAGCCGGACCTCCGGGAAGCGTTCGGCGACCATGCTCCGGGTGTGATCGCTGGAGGCGTTGTCCACGACCAGGACGGGCGGCCGTTCCGGCAGCTCCAGCAGGTGGCGCAGGGTCACCGCCAGCGACTCGGCGCGGTCGCGGGTCGCGATGACCACGCCCACGGAGCCGGGCACGGGTGCCTCGCGCGGCGGCCCGGCCGTCTTCGCCTCGTCTCCCGTCGCGGACGTCATGGGTGACGGCCTCCCCTCTGCCGGGCCGGTCGCGTGTGCGCGGCCGGCGGTTTCGCGTCTGCCTGCTCCTGCTGGCTGCTCCTGCCGACTGCTGTCAGGTGTCAGGTGTCAGCTGGCCCTCTGCTGTCTGCCCCACTCCGGTAGCCCGTGGTCGTTGCGTCAAACCGGCCGAGCCTCACCCCGCGAGGTGTGAGACGCCGATCCCTGCGCACTCGGTCACCATGAACACCTCCCACCACAGCCCACCGGACCCCGATCCGGCCCCCCGCCGCGCCTCCGGCCCGGGGCCGGGTGGCGGCGTACCGCCCGGGGAGACTCCACCCGGAGAGAGCAGCATGTCCGAGGCCGGGCCGCGGGAGACCCACAACCCCACGAAGGGCTGGGCGAAGGGTCCGCTGATCGCGATCTGGCTGGTCGTGGCGCTGTTCGCGGTGTTCCTGCTGGCCATGGCCGTGTCGCTGTGGACCTCCTGAGGGCCGTGTCGGACTTCCTGAGGGCCGTGCCGCCGCGGACCTGAGCGCGCCGCGACGCACCGGTACGCCATGCCGGAGTGCTCTCACGGCTCCGGTATGCGGGCGTGCGCTCGCTCGGGTACGCCGTGCCGCATGCCGGCGCGCCCGTGCGCTTGGCCTCTCCACGTGCGCTTGGCCTCTCGCGCGCCCGGCTCCCGGTCGGACGCCGCGCCACGCGCCCGCCCGGTTCCCGGGCCGCGCGCTCCGTCCAGCCCCTCGCCCGGAGCCCTCGCGCCCCGAGCCGGACCTGTCACGCAACGCCCCGAGCCGGACCGTCACGCCCCGAGCCGGCCGACGTGTGCGCCCCGCACCTACGCGCCCGCACCCGTGCCGGTGCCCGCCCCCGCACCTGTGCCCGTGCCCGTGCCCGCTCTAGCCGCGGCTTCCCACCCCCGTTCTCAGTTCCTCCACCCGGCCCCCGGGCAGCCGGGCGGCCAGCGGGGCAGTGGACATCCCCGCGCCCTCCCGGAGCCCGCTGACGAAGGCGCCCAGCGCCTCCTCCGCGGAGTACCGGGGCCGCCAGCCCAGCTCCCGTTCCGCCCGCCCGGTGTCCATCAGCGGCAGCCGCAGCACCGCGTCGAACAGCTGGGGCGCGGCGGGCACCAGGCGCAGGTGCCAGGCGGCGGCGACCGCCGCGCGCACCGGCCGCAGCGGCAGCCGCACCACCCGCGCGTCCCACATCCGGGCGAGCAGCCGGGGATCGACGGGCGGGCCCGCCGCGAGGTTGTACGCGCCCCGGGCGCCCGGGGTCGTCACGGCCAGCCGGTAGGCCTCCGCCGCGTCGTCCGTGTGCAGCACCTGGAACCGGAGTCCGGGCAGGTCGGGGACGACGGGCAGCCGCTCGGGGCGGGGCAGGCGCTGCGGGAGCAGCGGACCGGCGAAGAGCCGGCGCTGTTCGGTGGCGGCCTCGCGCTTGAACAGGAAGCCCGGGCGCATCCGGACCACCCGGATCCCGGGACGGGCCCGCTCGAAGCCGTCGAGGGCCCGTTCGAGGTACGACTTCTCGCGGCAGTAGGCGGCCTCCGCCCAGCCGTGGGTCGGCCAGGACTCGTCGACGGGGCGGTCCTTGGGCCCGGGCGAGTAGGCGCCGACGGAGGACGCGTACACGAGCACCGGCACCTCCGCCGCGGCCACCGCGTCGAACACCCGCAGGCCGCCGAGGACATTCGTGCGCCAGGTGGTCCCGGGGTCGTGCGTGGGCTGGAACAGCCAGGCGAGGTGGATCACGGCGTCCGCGCCCCGGAAGTGCCGGGTCAGGTCCCCGAGCGAGGCCTCCGTGCCGATGTCCGTGGCGGCCCAGGTGGTCCGCTCCGGCTGCCAGCGGGGAATCCTGCGGGCCAGGCCGAGGACGGAGCCGACTGCCGGGTCCTCGCTGAGGGCCTGTACGACGCTGGTGCCGACGTTGCCCGTCGCCCCGACGACCACGACCCTCAGCCCGCCCTCGCCGCTCCTGGTTGCGCTGCTCATCCGCGTTGCTCCTTCCGGCCGTCTCGTCGCGCCGTTCACAGGCACGGGCACGGCCCCGGCCGCGCGCGGCCGTGCTGCCGTCCCGGTGCCGTCTCAGTCGCCCGCGGCGAGGAGCCGGCGGGCCGCCCCGACGATGGCTTCCGCGTCGATCCCGGCGATGGCGAGCTGCCGCTCCGCGCCGGCGGAGGCCGGCAGGTTCCGCACCGCGAGCCGTGCGACGCGGGGTGCCCGGCGGCCGTCGGTGAAGGCCTCGAGGACGGCGTCGCCGAGCCCGCCCTCGGGCCGGTGGTCCTCCACGGTGACGAAGCGGCCCGTGGCGTCGGCGGCCGTGTGCAGCGTCTCGGCGTCGACGGGCTTGACCGAGTACAGGTCGATCACCCGGGCCGCGATGTCCTCCTCGGCGAGCCGGTCGGCCGCGGCCAGCGCCTCGTGCAGGGTGACGCCGGCACCGATCAGCGTGACCTGGTCCGCGTCGGAGGAGCGCAGCACGGTGCTGCCGCCGACCTGGAAGCGCTCCTCGGGCCCGTAGATCACCGGTGTGGCGCCGCGGGACGTGCGCAGGTAGTTGACGCCCGGCCGGTCGGTCATCGCGGACATCAGGCGCGCCGTCTGGTTGGCGTCGCAGGGGTAGAGCACCGTGCTGTCGTGTACGGCGCGGAACATCGCCAGGTCCTCCAGGCCCATCTGGGAGGGCCCGTCCTCGCCGATCGCGACGCCCGCGTGCGAGCCCGCGAAGTTGAGCGAGGCGCGGCTGACGGCGGCCATCCTGACGAAGTCGTGGGCGCGGGTGAGGAAGGCCGCGAAGGTGGAGACGAACGGGGTCCAGCCCCGGGCCTGCATGCCGACGCCCGCCGCGACGAGCTGCTGTTCGGCGATGTAGCACTCGAAGAACCGGTCCGGGTGGTCCTTGGCGAAGGCGCGGGACCGGGTGGAGTCGCTCACCTCGCCGTCGAGCGCCACGACGTCGCCGCGCGCGGCGCCCAGGGCGGTCAGCGCCGCCCCGTAGGCGTCTCGGGTGGCCACGCTGTCGCCGGTCTCGTAGTGCGGCAGCACCAGGTCCTCGTGCGCGCGGTGCGGTGCCCGCACGTCGGGCGGCGGCGCCACGTCGACCGCGAGGTCTCGCCGGCCGCCGAGTTCGGCGATGGCCTCGGCCGCGTCGGGCAGCGGCTTGCCGTGCGCGCCTTCCCGGTCCTCGACGGCCTGGACGCCCCGGCCCTTCCTGGTCCTGGCGATGATCGCCGTGGGCCGCAGGGCGGTGGAGCGTGCCTCGGCGTACGCCTCGTCGACGGCCGCGACGTCGTGCCCGTCGACCTCCACCGTGTGCCAGCCGAAGGACCGGATGCGGTGGGCGTAGGCGTCCAGGTCCCACTCGTGGCGGGTCGGGCCGCGCTGGCCGAGACGGTTGACGTCGATCACCGCGGTGAGGTTGTCCAGCCGCTCGTGCCCGGCGTGCTCGAACGCCTCCCACATGGAGCCCTCGGCCATCTCGCTGTCGCCGCAGAGCACCCACACCCGGTACGGCAGCCGGTCCAGGTGCTTGCCGGCCAGCGCGATCCCCACGCCTACGGGCAGCCCCTGCCCCAGCGAGCCGGTGGCGACGTCCACCCACGGCAGCTGGGGTGTCGGGTGCCCCTCCAGCCTGCTGCCCTCGGCGCGGAAGGTCAGGAGTTCCTCGTCGGTGACCGCTCCCCCGGCCTTGTAGAGGGCGTAGAGCAGCGGTGACGCGTGCCCCTTGGAGAACACGAGGTGGTCGTTGCCGGGGCGCGCGGGCTCGCCGAAGTCGTAGTGCAGGTGCCGGGCCAGCAGGACGGCCATCAGGTCGGCCGCCGACATCGACGACGTGGGGTGCCCGGAGCCGGCCGCGTCGGCGGCCCGTACGGCGTCGACCCGCAGCTGCTGCCCGAGCTCGCGCAGATTGTCGTAGTCCATGTCGCTTCCTCGTGAACGGTCGGGGCACGGTCTCCCGCCGGAGTACCCCGCATCCGCCGGGGCATCCTCGGCAATCCGGCATGCGTGGATCGCGTCTCACGTGGCACCGGAGAGAGCATGGACTACTCGAGGTCACTGTCGTCCTTCGTCCGTACGGAGAGCAGCGCCGTGGCGCGTGCCGCGCGCAACGCCTGGTCCGGCCCGGGGCGGGAGCGGGACCTCGTCATCCAGGCCCTGAAGGCGGCGGCGGCCGCGATCCTCGCCTGGATCGTGTCGTCCTGGCTGCTGGCCGACTCCCTGGCGCTGATGGCGCCGTGGGTGGCCGTGGTGCTGGTGCAGGCCACCGTCTACCGCTCGGTCGCGCAGGGCGTGCAGCAGCTGCTGGCGATCGCGTTCGGCACCGTGCTGGCGACCGGCGCCCTGGCGCTCCTCGGTCATCCGGTGGCGGCGATGGCCGTCGTGCTGCCGCTCACGGTGCTGGTGGGGAACTGGCCCCGGCTGGGCCACCAGGGCATCTACAGTGCCACTTCGGCCCTGTTCACCGTGTCCGCGGGGGAAGCGTCGGCGGGGGACGCGGGGGAAAGGCTGCTGGCCGCGCTGCTCGGCGCGGCGATCGGCATCGGGATCAACGCCCTGGTGCGCCCGCCCTCCTATCTGCGCGACTCCCGCAAGGCGGTGGGCGGGGTCGTCGACGAGGTGGGCGACATCCTGGACGAGATCGCGGACGGGATGGAGGAGCCCTGGGAGTACGAGCGGGCGGTCCGCTGGTACGACCGGGCGCACCGGCTGCCGGGGATGATCCGCGACGTCCGGACCTCGCTGGCGTGGAGCCGGGAGAGCACCCGGCTCAACCCGGAGCGGCGGTGGAAGTCCGAGATCTCCCGGCTGACCCCGGCCTACGAGGAGGCGCTGGAGACCCTCGCCCACGTCGCCGACCACGTGGGCGCGCTCACCCGCAACCTGCTGGACGCGGCCGACCGGCGCACCTCCGATCCGCAGCCCGGCTCCGAGGTCACCGGCCCGTACGCGGGTTTCCTCCGCCGCGTCGCCACCGCGGTACGCGCCTACGGCCGGTCCGTCGACGGCCCCGAGTCGGCCCGGGAGGAACTGAGGGACACCCTGAGGTCCGCCGGTTCGCTGCACGACACGCTCCGCCGGGAACTCCCCCGCTGGGCCACCGGGAGTCCGGAGGCCGTGGCGGTGTTCGGCTCGCTGCTGATGGAGGCCCGCCGGCTGTCGGAGCGGCTGGTGCGGGACGGGGCCGGGGACGACGGCGGCTCCGGGGACGGCGGGGAGTCCGGCGACTGGGGCGGCTCGGACGGCTCCGGGGGCTCGGGAAGCTCGGGAGAGCCGGGCGGCCCCGGCGACCCGGGTGGCGCCGGGGAGTCCGGTGACTCCGGGGAGGCAGACGGTCCGGGTGGCTCCGGCGGTGCGCGTGACGCCGGCGCTCCGGCCGGTTCCGGTGGTTCCGGTGTTTCGGGCGGCTCTGTCAACTCTCTTGACACGGTGCAAAGTTCAGGCCAAGGATCTTGAGGCTACGCTGTCTGCCGAGCAGGAACCCCGCTGTTCGCCGGGTTTGCCGCCCGCCGCATGATTACTGACGCCCCAAGAGGGTGGCGTAGGGTGGCGAAGACCACAACTGCCCCTTGTCTCATGTGCGTTGACGACTAGCCTGCGGTGTCCGCGCACGGCTGGTCGAGAGGATTCCCATGCCTGCACCCCCTGCTTACGCCGCACGTCAGGAAACCGGCCCTCCCCCGGTGCGCAACGGGAAGAGACACGGCAGCCCGCCCGCCCACGAGGCGGCCGCCGACTCGGCCCTGCGCTCCCGCACCGTACGGCTCGCGGCGCTCCCCGCCCTGCTGGTCACCGTGCTGTCCGTGGGCGCCCTGGTGTTCGTGCTCCGTTCGCAGGACGACGGCGGCGACGGCGTCTCCTGGGGCGTCACCATCGGCATGGCCGTGCTCGGCTGCGGCATCGTCACCGCGGCCGCCGCGATGGGCGACGCGCAGGCCCGCGCCACGCTCCGGCGGTACGCGGCGCTGCGCCGTGCCGGTGTCCGCGGCCGGTCCGACCTGCAGGAGCTGCTGCGCAGGCTCGGCGACGGCGAGCGCATCCAGCTGCACCCGCACGCGCCGGTCCCGGATCCCGAGGGCGACGCGCTGGACCTGCTGTCGCACGAGTTCACCCGCGCCCAGCGGGCGGCCGAGGACGCGGTGGTGCAGGCCGCGCAGGTGATCCGGGGCGAGACCGACAGCGACGACAAGGTCGAGGTCTTCGTCAACCTCGCCCGGCGTCTGCAGTCCCTGGTGCACCGCGAGATCGAGCTGCTGGACGAACTGGAGAACGAGGTCGAGGACCCGGACCTGCTCAAGGGCCTGTTCCAGGTCGACCACCTCGCGACCCGCATCCGGCGGCACGCGGAGAACCTCGCCGTGCTCGGTGGCGCCGTCTCCCGCCGCCAGTGGAGCCGCCCGGTCACCCTGACCGAGGTGCTCCGCTCCTCGATCGCCGAGGTCGAGCACTACTCCCGGGTCAAGCTGGTGCCGCCGATCGACGGCACCCTGCGCGGCCACGCGGTCGCCGACGTCATCCACCTCCTCGCGGAGCTGGTCGAGAACGCCACGATCTTCTCCGCCCCGCAGACCCAGGTGCTGCTGCGCGCCCAGCACGTGGCGGCCGGGCTCGCCGTCGAGGTCGAGGACCGCGGCCTCGGCATGCCGCGCGGCGAGCAGGAGCGGATGAACGCGCTGCTCGCCGACCCGGAGCGGATCGACGTGGGCGAGCTGCTGCGGGACGGCCGCATCGGGCTGTTCGTGGTGTCCTCGCTGGCGCGCCGGCACGGCATCGCCGTGCAGCTCCAGAGCAACATCTACGGCGGTGTGCAGGCCGTGCTCGTGCTGCCGCAGGCCCTGCTCGGCAGCGACGAGACGGCCGAGCGGGCCGTACCGCACACCGCGGCCGCGCCGGCCGCCGCCGTCCCCCCGCCCCGCACGGAGCAGGTCTCGGTCCCCGCGCCGCGCCGGGAACAGGCTCCCCTGGCCGCACCGCAGCACGTCCGCGGCCCCGGCCCGATGCCCGCACCCGCCACCGCGCCGGCGGCGGCCGCCCCCGCTTCCCCTCCCCCCGCGGCGCCTCAGCACACCCGGGCCGCGGACACCGACCAGATGGCGGTACGCGCCATGGAAACGAACACGCCTCCCGCGCCCTCCGGGGCCGCGAACCGTTCCGGCGACGCCACGGGGGACCGGCCCGAACTGCCGCGTCGGCGCCGTCAGGAACACCTCGCACCGGAACTCCGCGACGCACCGCCGTCCGCGGCGTCCTCCGGCTCCGCGGGGAACGAGGCGGAGCACAACCCCGAGCTGATGGCCGCGTTCCGCCGCGGTTTCAGCCTCGCGGACCGTCCCGAAACACCCGACGAGAACCGCACGGACACCCCTTCCTGAACCCCCGCAGGCTCCTATCCGAGGAGAAGAACGCTTTCATGGTGAGCGACATGCGCACCGGCCAGAACTCCGACCTCTCCTGGCTTCTGACCGGCCTCGTCCAGCGCGTGCCCCATACCCGCAGCGCGCTGCTGCTGTCCTCCGACGGCCTCGTCAAGGCCGCCGACGGCCTCGACACCGACAGCGCGGACCACCTCGCCGCGCTGGCGTCGGGCCTCTACTCCCTCGCCCGGAGCGCCGGCATGCGCTTCGACGACGGCGGGGACGTCCGGCAGGTGGTGGTGGAACTCGACTCCTCCTTGCTGTTCGTCTCCACCGCCGGTTCCGGCGCCTGTCTCGCGGTGCTGGCGGGCCGTGAGGCCGACGCGGCCGTGCTGGGCTACGAGATGGCCATGCTCGTCAAGAGCGTGCGCCCGTACCTGGTGACGCCCGCCCGGCAGTCCGCCGCCCCGCAGACCGACGGCGGAGTGCACCAAACCGGTCTGGGGCGCTGAGGATGCCCGGAGCGCGGGACGGAATGTGGCTGGACGACGAGGCGGGCCGGCTGGTCCGCCCGTACACGGTCAGCAACGGGCGCACCCGTCCCTCGGCGCACTTCGATCTGCTCACGATGGTGATGGCCACCGGCAGCCAACCCGAGAACTATCTCGGCCCCGACCACGCCCAGGTTTTGGAGTTGTGCGACGACCCCATGTCGGTGGCCGAGCTGTCCGCCCATGTACGGCTCCCCGCGGTCGTCACCAAGGTCCTCCTCTCGGACCTGGTCGACTGCGGGGCCGTGACCACGAAGGCTCCCCGTACGGTGGCGGCCGTTCCGAACGACATGAATATTTTGGAGGCGGTGCTGCATGGTCTCCGCAAGCGGCTCTGATCCCTTCCCGACCGCTCTGAAGATCCTGGTCGCGGGGGGCTTCGGGGCGGGCAAGACCACCTTTGTCGGCGCGGTCAGCGAGATCGAGCCGCTCAGCACGGAGGAACTGCTCACCCAGGTGAGCGCGCGGACCGACAGCCTCGCCGGGGTCGAGAACAAGTCGACGACCACCGTGGCGATGGACTTCGGCCGGATCACCCTGGACGAACGGCATGTGCTGTACCTGTTCGGCACCCCCGGCCAGGAACGGTTCTGGTTCATGTGGGACGAGCTGTCGAACGGCGCGCTGGGCGCGGTCGTGCTCGCCGACACCCGGCGGCTCGACCAGTGCTTCGCCGCGGTGGACTTCTTCGAGCGCCGCGGCATCGGATTCGTCGTGGCCGTCAACGAGTTCGACGGCTCGCACCGCTACACCCCGGACGAGGTGCGGGCGGCCATCGATCTGCGGTCCGACGTCCCGGTGGTGCTCTGTGACGCCCGGCAGTGCAACTCCGGTACCCAGGTCCTCGTCGCGCTCGTCCAGCACCTGCTCACCACCGTCGCCGGCTCCCCGGCGAAGGCCGACCTGCTGCGCTGAGAACCCCCGTGCCCGCCCCCGATCCCCCGCTACGCAGCCGAACGGAGCACTTGTGTCCACACCCTCCCCGTACACGTCCTACGACCCGACCGGCCACCTCCTGCTGACTCCCCAGGACGGCGAGGCCCCGAAGCGGGCCACCCGGCTGGCCGAACTCGGCATCGGGGACGCCCCGGTGCCCGAGTTCGACGAGTTCGCCCGCGAACTCGCCCGGATCACCGGCGCGCCGTACGCCATGGTCAACTTCATCGACGAGCACCGCCAGTACTTCGCCGGGCTCTACACCCCCGGGGACCAGCACGCGGGGGTCGACATCAGCCCCGCGCAGCAGGCGTCGCAGCCGGGCCGCGTGATGGCCCGGGACCACGGCTACTGCCCGCACGTGGTGGTCCGCCGCAAGGCGCTGGTGCTGGAGGACGTCTGCGACTACCCGCGGTTCGCGGGCAACCCGGTCGTCGACGAGATCGGCATCCGCTCCTACCTGGGCGCCCCGCTGATCGACCGTACGGGCATGGCGCTCGGCACGATCTGCGTGGTCGCGCAGGAGCCGCGCCCGTGGGGGCGGCAGGGCCTGGAGACCATCAAGTCGATGGCCGCCGAGATGGTCGACCAGATCCACCGGCGGGAGTCCGGCCACGGCATCTGACGGGCCGACGGGGGACGGTCCGCGGACAGCGGCACAGAGGGCCACGGCAGCGTCTGCCGTGGCCCTCCGCCGTCTCCGCGTCCGCCTCCGCCCGCGCCGCGTCCGGTGCGTCCGGCCCGCGGGGGCGGGAGCCCTTCCCGGGGCCCGTGCGCGCCCTCTCGGGGGCTCCGTACGCCGCCACGGGCCGTCCGTGTCCCGGCACGGCGCCGCCGTGCGCCCGCACGGGGCCGCGGCCGGTCAGTGCACCGGCTGGGGCTCGACGGTGCGCACCACCTCGGACAGCTTCTCCGACCAGGAGCCCTTCGCGCCGCCGAGCGCCACCTCTCCCAGCCGCAGCAGTTGGATGTCGGAGGTGCCGGCCGGGGCGAAGATGTGGAACGCGTCGCGCACGTAGCGCTCCAGCGGGCGGTCGGTGAACAGCCCGCTGGCCGCGTGGATCTCCATCGCGCTGCGGGCCGAGTCGAGGGCGTACTCGACGTTCAGCAGCTTCGCGTTCATCAGCTCCGCGTCGCAGGGCAGGCCGCGGTCGAGCAGGTGGACGGCGTGGTAGGCGGCCAGCCGCGCGGTCATCAGCCGGGACTGCATCTGGCCGACCTTGAGCTTGATGTTGTTGAGTTCGGCCAGGGGCTTGCCGTACCGCTCCCGCTCCGTGCAGAAGGCCGTGGTCTCCTCCATGATCGCCTGGTGGATGCCGAGCGAGACGGCGGCGAGGTTCGACCGGCCGTAGAGCACGCTGGAGGAGTAGGCGACGGACAGGCCGTCACCCTCCTCGCCGAGCCGGTTGGCGGCGGGTACCCGGCAGTCGTCGAAGATCAGCTCGCCGAAGCTGAAGCCGTGCAGGCCCATGGCGGGCTGCTGCTCGCCGAGCGAGAAGCCGGGTGCGTCGGACTCGACCAGAAAGGCCGTCAGCCCCTTGGAGCCGGGGCCCGTGCGGACCACGACGCCGTGCAGGTCGCCGACGTGGCTGTTGCCGACGAACACCTTGCGCCCGTTGAGGACGTAGTGGTCGCCGTCGCGGACGGCGGTGCCCTCCATGCCGAGCACGTGCCCGCCGGACTGCGGCTCCGTCACGGCGATGGTCGGCAGGCACTCGCCGGCGGCGATCCTGGGCAGCCAGGTCTTGCGCTGGGCGTCGTCACCGAAGTGGACGATCTTGGCGACGCCGAGCTGGGACGCCTGCACCATGGCGCCCATGGCGCCGCTGACGCGGGCGAGTTCCTCGATGATGATGGTTTTGGCCAGGTGCCCGGCACCCATGCCGCCGTAGCCGGGATCGATGGTGGCACCGATCCATCCCTGCCGGGCGATCAGGCGGGAGATCTCGTGGGAGACGGTGCGCGACGCCTCCATGCCGGGTATCCGGGGACGTACCTCTTTCTCGGCGAACTCACGGACCCGTCGGCGCAGTTCATGATGCCGACGGTCGGTGAAGCAGGAATCCACGGCAAAGCCCCTCATCCGCGTCTTCCCCGCGCGGGAGGACGCGGGGACATTGTGGCCCACGGCGACCGCCCCGTCACAGTTCGCCGTGGGCAACATCTTTCGACAGGAAACCACCTCAAGCCAAGATCGTTGTTGATCTTTGGCTGAAACTCCCGCTGTTGTGTTCTGCGCCAAGCTGTGCGATGGCGTTTCAGCGACCGCTGTCCCTTAGGGCGGTTTTGTTCGTTTCGATATTGATTGCGTGAACATGTTTGGTCCACGGAGCCCCGGACGACCAGGTACTTTCCCGGCCCTCCGGGGCTTGCCGAGACGCTGCGGGTCAGACTACGGCCCCATTGTCACCGGACTGCCGCTCCACCGACTTCTTTCCGCCTGCGGACGGCTTCGTGGCCGAATCTTTTCGCTTCACCGGAATGGCACGTTCCGAACAGCGTTCTTCCAGCTCAACGGCCATGGGGGTGGCGGTGAACACCGACGAGTACGTCCCCACGACGATGCCGATCAGCAGCGCCAGGGCGAAGTCCGTGAGCGAGTCCCCGCCGAGCAGGGCCAGGGCGGCGAGGATGAACACGGCTCCCGTACCGGTGTTGACAGTGCGCGGCACGGTCTGGAGCACGGCGGTGTTGGCCACCCGGGCGAACGGGGTGCCGCGGTGCCGGGCCCACAGCTCGCGCACCCGGTCGAAGACCACGACCGAGTCGTTCACCGAGTAGCCGATGACGGTGAGCAGCGCCGCCAGGAACACCCCGTCCACCGGCTTGCCGAGCCAGGCGAAGACGCCGGTGAGGATCAGCACGTCATGGGCCATGGCCGCCACCGCGCCGATCCCGAACGTCCAGCGGAAGCGGACCGCCAGATAGCCGAGCTGGGCCAGGAGCGCCACCCCGAGGGCGATCAGGGCGTTGCGGCGCAGCTCGTCCCCGAGGCTCGGGCCGATCAGCTCGTCGCGCAGTTTCTCCGCGCCGCCGCCGGGCCCGGCGAGCGCTTCCCGCACCCGGGCCTCCTCGGCGTTGGTGAGCTCCTCGGTCCGTACGGAGATGTCGCCCTCGCCGGAGGACTGCACCACCGCGCGCGGGAAGCCCGCGTCGGAGACCGCCTCGCGGGCCCGTTCCGCGTCCACCGGCCGGTTCGTCGCGTACTCCACGAGCCGCCCGCCGGTGAACTCGACACCGAAGTCCAGGCCGCGCACCACGATGCCGCTCGTGGCGAGGACCACGGCCGCGGCCGAGACGGCGAGCCAGCGCCTGCCGTGCCGCATCAGATCGGGACTCCGGCGGGTGATCCAGGTACGGACCCGGCCCACCGCGGCGATCCCGGTGACCGCCGGGCGCCGTCGCACCCACGTCCGGTCACCCGCGAACCCGGTGAGCGCCCGGGCCACCACGAGCGCGCTGACCATGGACGCCAGCACACCGATGGACAGGGTGACACCGAAGCCCCGGACCGGTCCCGAGGCCAGGAAGAACAACAGGACCGCGGCCAGCAGTGTGGTGACGTTGGAGTCCGCGATGGCGCTGAACGCGTTGCGGTACCCGGACGTGAGCGCGGTCCGC
The DNA here is from genome assembly GCF_009735685.1 of Streptomyces lycii. Classification (GTDB taxonomy): domain Bacteria; phylum Actinomycetota; class Actinomycetes; order Streptomycetales; family Streptomycetaceae; genus Streptomyces; species Streptomyces lycii. The sequence goes on from NZ_WHPN01000036.1 coordinate 19,095, forward strand.
AGGCTCTTGGTACGGCGCGCCGCGTACTCCTCCCGCGCCCGCTCGAAGACGAGCACGTTGGCGTCCACCGCCATGCCGATGGCCAGCACGAAGCCGGCCAGGCCGGGGAGGGTGAGGGTCGCGCCGACGGCCACCAGCGCGGCGTAGGAGATGAGGCCGTAGGCGGCCAGGGCGATCGCCGCGAGCCCGCCGAAGAGCCGGTAGACGAACAGGATGAACAGCGAGGTCAGCGCCACGCCGATGACCGCGGCCCAAGCGCTTGCCTCGATGGCGGCGGCACCGAGCGTCGGGCCGACCGTGCGCTGCTCCACGGTCTCCACCGGCACCGGCAGCGCCCCGCCGCTGATCAGCAGCGACAGTTCCTCGGCCTCCTGCTGTCCGAAGCTGCCGGTGATCTGGGTGGAGCCGCCCGCGATGCCCGCCTCGCACCGCACCGACGGGTCGACCTGCGGTGAGGAGATCACCTTGTCGTCGAGGACGATCGCGACCCGCCGGGCCGGGTCGCCGGGTGCGGCGCAGGCCGCCTCACCGGTCAGCCGCTGCCACTCCTTGCCGCCCGCCCCCTTCAGGTCGAGGGAGACGAACCAGCCGCCTCCCGTCTCGGAGTCGAAGCGGGCCTCGGCGCCCTCGACGCCCTCGCCCGTCATCCGGGTGGGGCCGAGCCGCAGCGGACGGCCGTCCTCGTCGTTGAGGGTCCGCCCCTCGTCCTTCTCCGCGCCGTCCTCGCCGTCCTCGCCGTCCTTCCGCTCGGTGGCTGGTTCCCCGGCCCCCAGGACCGGGTGGAAGGAGAGCTGCGCGGTGCGGCCGAGCACCTTCTCGGCCTCGCGCGGGTCCTGCACACCGGGCAGTTCGACGATGATCCGGTTGTCCCCGGAGCGGGTGATGCCGGGTTCGGTGACGCCGAGGGCGTCGATCCTGCGCCGGAGCACCTCCAGTGTCCGGTCGGTGGCCTCGGCATCCGCCTCGGCCTGTGGCGAGTCCCGGGTCTCCAGGACGATCTGGGTGCCGCCCCGCAGGTCCAGCCCCAGCCGGGGGGACTGGGTGAGGGCGAGGAAGAGCGCGACGACGGCCAGGGCGACGACCGCCCGGACGACGTTGCCGCGGCCGGGCCGCGAACGGCCCCGTCCGGAGGGTTTGGGACGGGGCCGGCCGGACGGCCGGGCGCGGGTGCGGTCTGGTTCTCGGTCTGGCACGGAATTGCCTCCAGCGGGCTCGCCGCGGGCCCGTCCGGGGCACGGCGGCGGAAAGTGACGGTGGTCATCGCCGGAATGGGGCGCGCAGAGGAGGTCCGCCGGCCGCGGGCGCACCGCGGCACGGCGCGACGGCGACGCGCGGTGCGCGTGACGCGGTGCGTGTGCCGCCTGCCGCGGTGCACATGAGCCGTACCGCGGTGCGGTGCGCGCGGGTCCGCGGACGCGTGACCCGGCCGGCACGGCCGTACGGCGGCACGGCAGGCGCGCAACGCCGCCGGCACCGAACGACCGCACGCACCGGACGCCCGCAGACGCCCGCAGGCACGGCCCGCAGGCACCCGGACGCCACCGGCTCGCCGGCATCACGGACGCCGAACGCGCCGCGGACACAGCACGTATCGCGGACACAGCAGGCACCACAGGCACCGGCACCGCGGCACCGCAGCCGTGGCCGGCCCGGCCGCCACCGCGGGCAGCCGCGGCCAGGGCGGCACGCACGCGGCCGGCCGTTGGCGGCACCCGCTCGCGGTCGCCGCCGCGGTCCGGGTCGCTGAAGCCGTAAGCCGTACGAAGCCGTACGGGTACGGCGGCGGGCACGGACGGCGGGGACGGCCGAGGCGGCGAGCCGCCCGGTGCGGTGACCACGGAGCGTCCACCGGAGCCGAGCGGAACCCGCGCCGCGGAGCGCGGCGGCGGCGACGCCTGGCGAGCAGGCCTCGCGGTATCGCCCCGCGGTATCGGCTCGCGCTCTCGACCCGCGCAGCGGAACCGCCTCGCGAAGCGGAACCGCCTCGCGACCGCGCCCGGGCTCGGCAGCCGGACAAGCGGGCCGCACGAGCGAGCCCGTCCGGCGGTCGCCGGCATTCCGGCCGCCCGCACGGGCCCGGCGGACCGGTCCGCCGGTGACCGCGCTAGCGGAGCGCCATCTGCCGGTGTGCGGTACGGGACCTCTGGAGCGCCCCGTCGTCCGGCGGCGCACGGCCGCGCGTCGTCGCCCGGTGCGCGGTCGCCGCCGAGCCGTACGGCGCCGACGCGGCGCCCGGGCCGGGATCCGTACCGGCCCGGGGCCGGGGCGGCGGCAGGAGGAGCGGAGGCCCGTGATGCGGGGTCAGGTGTTCGCCGGCGGAGAGCGTGGCCGCCCTGCTCTGCTGGCCGAGCACGCCGGTCAGCGCGGGCCGGTCGGTGCCTGCGTGGTGCGCGGACGCGGCCCGGTCCGCAGGTCCGGCGGCGCTCGCGGCGCCGGTGAACAGCGGGCCGCCGAGCAGCACGGCCAGCACCGTCAGCAGTGCGGAGAGGCCACGGGGCCGGGGGCGGCGGGACACGGGCCGGGAGCCGGCGGGGCGCACGTCCATGCCGGTCCTCCCCTCCCCCGCCGTCCGGCGGTGCTCGTGTCCGTCACCGGTCCCGGGAACGGTTCCGGCGCTGGCGACGGGTCCGTCCGGTGGTGCCGGGGCCGCGCTCGTCGTGACGAGTATGCCTGCTCGGGCGCCGCGTTTCGATCGGCCCGGCCCGGATCGCGTGAGGGCGGGTTCCGGCCGGTCCGCCACGGGGTTGCGCCGCCGCGACGGCAGCCGCGTTCCGGCCCGTGTGCCGACGCGTCACGAAACAGCGGATACGGTGATCCGGTGGCGATGAACGGGGACGAGACGGTTCCGGGGGCCGCGCTGCTCTTGGCGGCCGCGCCCGCCGGCAAGGGACGGCTGGTGGACGCCGCTGCGGCGCTGCCCGCGCTGGCCGCGGTGCGGCCGGGGATACTCGCGGGCACGGCCGCCGCGAGCGTGGTGGAGCTGGTGGAGCCCGCCGACCCGCAGGTGGTGCTGACCCGGCTCCGGGTGGCTGCGGCCGTTCCGGGCCCGCTGTTGGTGCATCTGATCGGGCAGCTCACCCTGGACCGCAAGCAGCAGCTGCCGCACGTGGCCCTCGCCCGCACCACTCCGGCGACCGCCCGGTACACCGCGCTGCCCTGGCACTGGCTGTCCGCGGAACTCCAGCACCGGCGGCCGGGCACCACCACGGTCCTCGCCGACCTGGTGGCCGACCCCGCCGCCTGGGCACGGCTCCCCGCCCTCGGCGTGGCCGGGGCCGATCTGTACGGCGTGGTGACGCCGCCGCCGGGCCGCCGGGACGACCTCGCGGAACCGCTGTACAGCCGGGCGGTCGCCGACCTCCTCCGCCCCGCCGCTCGGCGCCCGCCGGTGGCGGACCTGCACGCGCTCGCGGTGTCCCGGGCTCAGCTCTCTCCCGAGGTGCGCTTCCTGACCCTGCCGGGGACACCGGCCGGGGGAACGACACCGGCGCCGGCACAAGTCCCCGCTCAGCCCGGCGCGCAGGCACCGGCACCGGCACAGTCCACCGCGCAGGCACCGGCGCAGGCGCAGCCCGCCGCGCGTTCTCCGGAACAGGCCCCGGCACGGTCGGCGCGGGAGCCCGCCGCGCAGCCGCCGGGTCGGGCCGCGGACACCGGCGCGTCGGCGTCCACGCCGGAACCGCGGCAGGCCACTCCTCCGATCCCGGCTCCCCCGGCGCGGCCGCACGACACGGCCGGGTCCGTACCGGAACGCACCGCGGGGACCGCCGCCGCTCCCGTACCGCGGCAGGCCACTCCCCCGAGGCCCGCGTACCCCCCGGCGGAGACGCAGCAGCAGCCGCCGGACCCGCACCCTGCGATACTCGCCGCCGCCCACGCCGGGCGGCACGGAGAGGCGGCGGCGATGGCCGCGGCCTGGGAGCAGTACGCGCTGCGCAACCACGGCCCGTCGTCCGTGGAAGCGGGGCACTGGCTCGAGGTCCGGGCCGACCTGGCCCGCCTCGCCGGTGACTTCGCCCGCTCGTGCGAGCTGTGGATGGCCGCCGCCTCCGCACGGCTAGGCCGCGGCGAGCCCGCCGACGCGGCGGACGTGGTGGCGGCCGTCGACCGGGCCCACCACTGCTGGGAGCAGCTCGGCGAGCCCGGCGTCTCCGGCGGGCTCGCACAGCAGTTGCTGCCGCTGCGCCGCCGGGTCCCCGGACCGCGGCCGGGCGCGGTCGAGGCGCTCGAACGGCGGATCGGTTCTCGGAGCGCTGCCCGGGCAGGCTGAGAACACCGCAGGCGAAGGAATTCAGGAGGCCGTCCCCCATGCCGCACGCCTATGAGCCCCCTACCGGCCGTGACGAGACGAAGGAGGAGCAGGCGGACCGCAAATGGGGCGAGCTGCTCCAGGAGGTCCGGGTCGCCCAGACCGGCATCCAGATCCTGCTGGCCTTCCTGCTGACGTCCGCGTTCTCCCCGCGCTTCCCCGAGCTGGACGACTTCGGCCACGACCTGTACGTGGTGACGATCATGTTCGGCGCCGGGGCGACGGGCGCGCTGATCGCGCCCGTCACCCTGCACCGCATGGTGACGGGGCACCGGCTCAAGCCGGAGACGGTGCTGTGGGCCTCCCGGATCACGATGGTCGGCCTGGTGCTCCTGCTGTGCACCGTCGGGGCGGCGCTGACGCTGATCCTGCGCTTCGTGATCCACGACTCGTTGGCGGTCTGGCTGGCGGCCGCCGTGCTGCTCTGGTTCGTGAGCTGCTGGTTCCTGCCCGCGGCGTGGCTGCGCCACCGCAACCGGCAGTTGCAGTCGGCGGCGCGGGGGACGGACGGCGGCAACGGCGGCAACTGACCCCGGCCCGGCCCGGATCGCGTACCGGACCGGAGCGCGTACCGCACCAGGGCCGGTACCGGAGCGGATCCCGGGGGCACGGAGAGACCACTGGGCACGGCGGATCCCGGGGCACAGGCCGGATCCCGGGGCACGGGCCTGCTCCCGAGGCACTGGCCCGATCACTGCGCACGGACCGGATCCCGGGCTGAACCGCGATCGGCACCGCGAACCCGGCACCGGCACCGCTCGGCAGCCGCCACCGCCCCGCCCACGAGCCGGAGGCACGCGCCCGGAGCCCGCGCACGCCCCGGGAGCCGCCCACCTGCCGGGAGGGCCGCCGTGTCCTCGTCCCCGGAGGTCCTGGAAGCCTCCGAAAGCCCCGGAAGCGTCCCGGAAAGCCCCGGAGGCCCTGGAAGCCCCCGCGCGCCCGGCGCCCCGCGCGCCCGGCGCCGACGGCGGGGCTCCGGCCGGGGTCAGGCCGCGACGCCCGGCCTGAACAGTGTCTTGATCATGCCGTCGGCCTTGTCCTGGAACGTCTTGTAGGCCTCCGGCGCATCCTCCAGCGGCACGGTGTGGGTGGCGAACCCGTCGACCCCCAGCGGATCCTGGTCGGTGAGCAGCGGCAGGATGTCGGGCACCCACCGGTGGACGTTCGCCTGGCCCATCCGCAGCTGGATCTGCTTGTCGAACAGGGTGAGCATCGGCATCGGGTCGGTCATGCCGCCGTAGACGCCGCTGAGCGAGATCGTGCCGCCGCGCCGGACGACGTCGATGGCGGTGTAGAGCGCGGCGAGCCGGTCCACCCCGGCGCGTTCCATCAGCTTCTCCGCGACGGGTCCGGGCAGCAGCCCCACCATCTGGTGGGCGAGCCGTCCCGCGGGCGCTCCGTGGGCCTCCATGCCCACGGCGTCGACGACGGAGTCGGCGCCGCGGCCGTCGGTCAGGTCGCGGATGGTGTCGCCGATCTTCTTGCCGTGCTCCCTCAGGTCGAGCGCCCTCACCCCGTTCCGGCGGGCCCGCTCCAGCCGCTCGGGGACCAGGTCCACGCCGATGACCTGGCCCGCGCCCCGGTGCAGCGCGATCCGGCAGGCCATGTCGCCGATGGGCCCGAGGCCCAGCACCACCAGGGTGCCGCCGTCGGGCACGGCCGCGTAGTCGACGGCCTGCCACGCGGTGGGCAGGACGTCGGAGAGGAACACGAACCGCTCGTCGGGCGGCCCGTCGGGCACCTTGACGGGCAGGGTGTTGCCGAACGGCACCCGCAGGAACTCGGCCTGGCCGCCCGGCATCTGGCCGTAGAGCTTGGTGTAGCCGAACAGCGTCGCGCCCATGCCGCGGTCCCGGTTCTGGGTGGTCTCGCACTGCGAGTGCAGGCCCTGGCCGCACATCCAGCAGGTGCCGCAGGAGACGTTGAAGGGGATCACGACCCGGTCGCCGGGTTTGAGCGCGGTGACGTCGGAGCCGGTCTCCTCGACGACGCCCATCGGCTCGTGGCCGAGGATGTCCCCCGGCTCCAGGAACGGGCCCAGCACCTCGTACAGATGGAGGTCCGATCCGCACAGGCCGCTGGAGGTGATCCGTACGATCACGTCGGCCGGTTCCTGGATGGTCGGGTCGGGGACCGTCTCCACCCGCACATCGCGCTTGCCGTGCCAGGTCAGTGCCCTCATGCCTGGGCCTTCCTTTCGTTCCGGTCGTGCCGGCCGGGCCGTTCCGACCGGCCGTTCCCGTGCTCCGGCGGCCGGCTGTCGAGCCGTTCGCGCTGGGGGACGACGGTGTAGCGGGGGTCCTCGGCGGACGCGATGCCCGCGTGGAAGATCCCGAAGCGGGTGCAGGCCGACCCGGCGAGCAGCGCCAGTCCGCTCGCGACGGCGGCGGCCCGGTGGCGGCCGAGGAGGGCCGCGCCGAGGGCCCCGCCCGCCGTGAGCCGTTCCGCGGCCCGCAACAGCCGTCCGCCCCGCCCCTGTTCATAGGTCTCGGCGACGATGCCGGTGCGGCGTTTCATCAGCCGTACGGCGACGGCTTCCCCGGCGGCGGCGAGCAGCGCGGCGTTGCGGGCCGGCCCGTTCTCCCGGGCGGGTGCGAGGGTCAGCGCCATGCCGGCCGCGGCGGCCGTCGCCGACGCGGTGAAGACGTACGGGAGTTCGCGGTGGGCGTCGTGCCAGGCCGGTACGGCGGTGTCCGCGGCGAGCACGGCCGTGTACGCGGCGACCGCGGGACCGAGCATGGCGGCGACACCGGTGGCGGCCCGGCCGGCGCGGGGCAGCAGCCCGGTCAGCGCGCTGCCGGCGGCGGCGCCCGCGGCGGGCCCGTAGCCGGCGAGGAGCCAGGAGCCGACGCTCATCGGCGAGGTCGGCTTGATCACCCGCAGCATGTTGGCGAACCGCTCGGGGCGGCCGAGGTCGTGGATCAGTGCGGCGGTGGACAGCGAGATCGCGGCGAGGGAGGAGACCTTCATCGCCTTGGCGGTCGCGTGCCGTCCGGTGAGTCCGGCGCCCGCCGCGAGGACGGAACCCGCGCCCGCGAGCCCTCCGGTGAAGAAGTACCCGGCGATGTCGCGCGCCTGCCAGGCCGGGGCCTTGACGACGGGCCTGCCGTAGTACGACCGGAACTCGGCGCGGGGCACCATCAGCTGCTCGCCGCGCCCCTTGCCCTTCCGGCGGCGGCCGGTGCCCGGGGGCTTTCCGGGCTGGAGCGCGGCGGGGACGGCCTCCCGGCCGGGGCGTTCCCCGCGCGGGCCGTCCCGGGTGACGTCGGATCCGGTCATCGGCGTGTTCCTCTCCGGTGCGCCGCCGCCCGGGCGGCGGTGGCGGCGGTCCGGGCGGCGGCCCGGGCCGTCGTGCGCCCCCGCACGGTGGTCGCCCCGCGTCCGGCCGGGGAGCCGAGGAAGGCGGCCGTGACCCCGCCCAGCAGCGCCAGCGCGGCCGCCCCGGCGTGCTTCCACATGGCCGGCAGGTCGCGGGTGGTGACGACCGGGTCGGGCGGCAGTCCGTACACCTCGGGCTCGTCCAGCAGCAGGAAGAACGCGCCGTCGCCGCCCACGCCGTCGTCCGGCTCGTGCCCGTAGAGCCGCGCGTCGGTGACGCCCGCCTCGTGCAGCTGCTCGACGCGCCGCGCGGCGGTCTCGCGCAGTTCGTCGAGCGGGCCGAACTGGATGGACTCCGTGGGGCACGCCTTGGCGCAGGCCGGTTCTTGCCCGGCGCCGAGCCGGTCGTAGCACATCGTGCACTTGAACGCGCGGCCGTCGTCCGGCCGCTGCTCGATGACACCGTACGGGCAGGCCGGCACGCAGTAGCCGCAGCCGTTGCAGATGTCCTCCTGGACGACGACGGTGCCGAACTCGGTGCGGAACAGCGAACCGGTCGGGCAGACGTCGAGGCAGGCGGCGTGCGTGCAGTGCTTGCACACGTCGGACGCCATCAGCCAGCGCAGTTCGGTGCGCCCCTCGGGCCGCGGCACCTCCGCGCCGGGGGTGACCGGGTCGGCGGGTGGCGGGGGGTCCGGGGCGCGCACGGGGACGCTCTGTTCGACGAAGGCGACGTGCCGCCAGGTGGACGCGCCCAGGCCCTCGCTGTTGTCGTAGCTCATCCCGGTCAGCGACAGGCCGTCCTCGGGGATGGCGTTCCACTCCTTGCAGGCGACCTCGCACGCCTTGCAGCCGATGCAGACGGAGGTGTCGGTGAAGAATCCGGCCCGCTCGGGGTGCGCGGTGTGGCCGGCGTCGCCCGCCGGGTCGGGCTCGGGGCCGGACAGCAGGTCGCGGATGTCGACGGTGGTCATGACAGGGCCTCCGTGCCGGTGGTCTCGGTGATGCCCGCGCGGGCGCGGTAGTCGGCGACCAGCCGGGGCAGGTCGGGTCCACGGGGGCGGCGGCCGGGCCGGATGTCGGCGGTCAGCGCCTTGTCCTCCTGGATGTGCGTGCTGGGGTCCTGGGCGATGGCGACCAGCTCGTTGGCGGCGTCGCCGGGCGCGACACCGTTCGGCCCCCAGTGGAAGGGCAGCCCGATCTGGTGGACGGTGCGGCCGTGCACGGTCAGCGGCCTGATCCGCTCGGTGACCATCACCCGTGCCTCGATGGCGTTGCGGGCGGTGACGAGGGTGGCCCAGCCGCCGTGCTCCAGCCCGCGTTCGGCGGCCAGCGCGGGCGAGACCTCGCAGAAGAACTCCGGCTGGAGCTCGGAGAGATAGGGCGACCAGCGGCTCATCCCGCCGGCGGTGAAGTGCTCGGTGAGCCGGTGCGTGGTGACGACGTACGGGAAGACGTCCGCGCCGGGCTCGTCGCCGCTCGGGTGGTAGCGGTTGCCCTCGCGGGGCTGGAGCTGCCGCACCGGTGACCGGCTGTGGTCTCCGTACAGGGCGTTGTGGAAGGGCGAGTCCTGCGGCTCGTAGTGGGTGGGCATGGGCCCGTCGGTGAGTCCCGCGGGGGCGTACAGCCAGCCCTTGCCGTCGGCCTGCATGATGAACGGGTCGTCACCGCGCAGCGCGGCGGGGCCGGTGGCGTCCTCCGGCGGTACGTACGCGGGGTCGCGGTCGGGGATGAAGTCGGGGACGTCGTGCCCGGTCCACCGCCCGGCGCCGGCGTCCCACCAGACGTACGCCTTCCGCTCGCTCCACGGCGTGCCGTCGGGGGCGGCGGAGGCCCGGTTGTAGAGGACGCGCCGGTTGGCGGGCCAGGCCCAGGCCCACTCGGAGGCCACCCAGTCCTGCTCGGTGTGCGGCTTGCGGCGGGCCGCCTGGTTGACCCCGCCGGCGTACACGCCGCAGTAGATCCAGCAGCCGCAGGAGGTCGAGCCGTCGTCCTTCAGTTCGGTGTACGCGCCGAGCAGCCCGCCGTCCGGTCCCCGGCCGTTGATTTCCTGGAGTACGGCCGCGGCGGACGGCTCCGCGCGGGTGCCCTCGACGGGGTAGTCCCAGGTGAGGTCGAGCAGCGGCCGGTCCATCGGGTCCGCGGAACCGGCCAGCTTCTCCCGGATGCGGCGGCCCAGGTGGTACGTGAACCACAGGTCGCTGCGGGCGTCGCCGCCCGGTTCGACGGCCGCGTCGTGCCACTGGAGCCAGCGGTTGGTGTTGGTGAAGGTGCCGGACTTCTCGGTGTGCGCGGCGGCCGGGAAGAAGAAGACCTCGGTGCCGATGTCCTCGGTGCGCAGCTCACCGGTCTCGATCTCCGGGCCGTCCCGCCACCAGGTGGCGGACTCGATCAGGGAGAAGTCGCGGACGACGAGCCAGTCGAGCTGGGCCATGCCGAGCCGCTGGAGCCGGGTGTTGGCGGAGCCGACGGCCGGGTTCTCCCCCATCAGGAAGTAGCCCTTGCAGACGCCGTCGAGCTGGGCCATGACGGTGTCGTAGGTGCTGTGCGAGCCGGTGAGCCGTGGGATGTGGCCGAAGCAGAAGTCGTTCTCCGCGGTGGCCGCGTCACCGTAGTACGCCTTGAGCAGGCTGACCATGTACTTCCGCATGTCGCCCCAGAAGCCCTTGCCGGTGCGGCTCGCCAGGACGAAGGCGTCCAGGTCCTCGTGGGCGTGCGCGTGCGGCATCGGCAGATAGCCGGGCAGCAGGTTGAACAGCGTCGGGATGTCACTGGAGCCCTGGATGCTGGCGTGGCCGCGGAGCGCCTGGATGCCTCCGCCGGGGCGGCCGATGTTGCCCAGCAGCAGCTGGAGGACGCTCGCGGCGCGGATGTACTGGGCGCCGACGGTGTGCTGGGTCCAGCCGACGGCGTACACGAAGGCGCTGGTGCGGTCCCGGCCGGAGTTCTCGGTGAGCGCGTCGCAGACGGCGAGGAAGTCCTCGCGGGAGATGCCGCACACCTGCTCGACCAGTTCGGGGGTGTAGCGGGCGTAGTGCCGCTTGAGGAGCTGGTAGACGCAGCGCGGATGCCGCAGGGTCGGGTCGTGGTCGGGGTCGGACTCGGCGACGGCGCCGCCGGATCCGTGGGTCTCGGAGCCCCCGGCCTGCTGGACCTTGTGGTCGGCCTGCTGGGCGCTTTGGCCGCGCACGCGCTCCCAGTACTGGGCGTCCCGCTCGCCGGAGGCGGCCTGGACGTAGCCGCTCCGGTACTGCCAGCTGCGCGGGTCGTAGGAGCGCTCCTCCGGGTCGAAGCCGGAGAAGACGCCGTCGAGGTCCTCGGTGTCCGCGAAGTCCTCGGTGACGACCGTGGCCGCGTTGGTGTAGGCGAGGACGTACTCCCGGAAGTCCTTCTCCTCGGTGAGCACGTGATTGATGATGCCGCCGAGGAAGGCGATGTCGGTGCCGGCCCGGATCGGGACGTACCGGTCGGCGAGGGCGCTGGTGCGGGTGTAGCGCGGATCGACGTGGATGACGCGGGCACCGCGCGCCTTCGCCTCCATCACCCACTGGAAGCCGACGGGATGGGCCTCCGCGTAGTTCGAGCCCTCGATGACGATGCAGTCGGAGTGCTGGAGGTCCTGCATGAACGTGGTCGCGCCGCCGCGCCCGAAGGAGGTGCCGAGTCCCGCGACGGTCGAGCTGTGGCAGACCCGGGCCTGGTTCTCCACCTGCACCACGCCGAGGCCGGTCAGCAGCTTCTTGATGAGGTAGTTCTCCTCGTTGTCCAGCGTCGCCCCGCCGAGGCTCGCGATGCCCGGGGTGCGGGCGGTGCGCACCCCGTCGCTCTCCCACTCCCAGGTCTCCCGGCGGGTTCGGATCACCCGTTCGGCGACCATGTCCATGGCCGTGTCGAGGTCCAGCGGCTGCCAGTCCCGGGCGTGCGGCGGCCGGTACAGCACCTGGTGGTGGCGGGCGTCGCCGGTGGTGAGCTGGAGCGTCGCCGAACCCTTGGGGCAGAGCCGGCCACGGCTGACGGGCGAGTCGGGGTCGCCCTCGATCTGCACGACCTTCCCGTCCTTGACGTAGACGTCCTGGCCGCAGCCCACGGCACAGTACGGGCAGACGGACTTCACGACCCGGTCGGCGGTCTCGGTCCGGGCCCGCAGCCGCTCCGTGTCCCGGGACACGGCGGCCGCGCCGCGGCCGAGCGGATCCGCGCCCGTGAGTTGCCGGTACACGGGCCAGTTCAGGACCCGGCTGCGCACGCCCATCGCTCATCCTCCGCCGTCCGCCGGTCGCGACCGACGTCGGGTGCCCCGCCGCGCGGCCGTTACTCACGGGACATACGAAGATCCGCCGAAGGCATCCCTTCGGCGGATCGTCAACGGGGCGGGCGCGGAATATCAGTCGATGCCGCGGAGGATGTGGGATTCGGCCGGATCGTCCTCGTAGCCGGCCAGCCGGATCGGCGCGGACCGGGACCACACGTCCAGGTTCCGGGCTTCCTTCTGGCGGTCGGCCCGCTCGCTCGGCTCCGGCCGGAGCTGATTGGCCTTGGTCTTGTCGGATGTCACCGCGCACTCCTTCGTGTCGGGTGCACCGGACGCCGCACGCCGGGGGCTCTGCCGGACCGGACGGGGGCGCCCGGTAGGGCTGGGAAGGTCACGTCGGACGCGGTGGCGTCGGTATTACGACCGGGCTGCGGCCAAGGTGGCTGGCCTGTCCCGGGACGGCCCTTGGACATCGGTGTTTGGCTTCCCGATGGGGCTCTCCGTCAGAGTTCACCCTACATACATCCACCGGCGGACGCGCGCCGTTATCCGTACCGGCGGTACGCGACCGGACCGTCCAAGCCGCTCCGGCCCCGGCGGGACCGGCCCGGCCGCCGCCCGGACGGGCCGGCGGGGCTGGGCCGTCCGGGTGACGGGGCGCCGCTCCGCCGCCCGCCGGACCGGCGGCCGCGGGGGCGTGTCACCAGCCGGCGGGCGCGTAGTCCTTCAGGAAGCAGCCGTACAGGTCCTCGCCGGCCTCGCCGCGGACGATGGGGTCGTAGACCCGGGCGGCGCCGTCGACCAGGTCGAGCGGGGCGTGGAAGCCCGCCTCGGCGAGCCGCATCTTGTCCGGGTGCGGCCGCTCGTCGGTGATCCACCCGGTGTCGACGCTCGTCATCAGGATGCCGTCGCTCTCCAGCATCTCCTGGGCGCTGGTGCGGGTGAGCATGTTGAGCGCGGCCTTGGCCATGTTGGTGTGCGGATGGCCCGCGCCCTTGTAGCCGCGGCTGAAGACACCCTCCATCGCGGAGACGTTCACGACGTACTTCCGGCGCGCCGCGGCCGCGGCCATCGCCGGGCGCAACCTGCTGACCAGTACGAACGGAGCGGTCACATTGCACAGCTGGACCTCGAGCAGCTCGACCGGGTCGACCTCGCTCACCGTCTGGATCCAGCTGTTGGTGTCCGCGAGGTCGGGCACCAGGCCGCCCGCGTCGATGGCGTTGCCCGCCTCGATCCGGGCCGGCGCGGCGGAGCCGCTGGTCAGCGCCAGCGCGGCGACCGTGTCCGGGGTGAGGCCGCCGGGCCGGTCACCGGCCGACGGGAGCGCGTGCTGGGCCCCGCTGCCGAAGGCGCCGAGGACGACGGATTCCGGCAGCTCCCCGGCCGGGAGCGGCGCGGACTCGCCGGCCACCAGCTCGGCGTACGCCTGCGGGGAGCGGCGTACGGTCTGCGCGGCGTTGTTGATCAGGATGTCGAGGGGGCCCGCGGCGCTCACCGAGTCCGTGAGCGCGACGACCTGCGCCGGGTCCCGGAGGTCGATCCCGACGATCTTGAGCCGGTGCAGCCAGTCCGCGCTGTCCGGCATGGCCTGGAAGCGGCGGATCGCGTCCTTGGGGAACCGGGTGGTGATGGTGGTGTGCGCCCCGTCCCGCAGCAGGCGCAGCGCGATGTACATGCCGATCTTCGCCCGGCCGCCGGTGAGCAGCGCGCGGCGGCCGGTGAGGTCGGTGCGCGCGTCACGGCGGGCGCGGTTCTCGCCGGCGCACGGCGGGCACAGCTGGTGGTAGAAGGCGTCCACCTCGCGGTAGCGGGTCTTGCAGATGTAGCAGGACCGGGGCCGCTCCAGCACCCCGACGATCTCCGTACTGCTGGTCGCGGCGAGCGGGATGCCCGCGGTCTCGTCGTCGATGCGGTCGGCGGAGCCGGTGGCGGTGGCCTCGGTGACGGCCTTGTCGTTGGCGGTCTTCGCGGCCCGGCGCTCCTGGCGGCGGCGCTGCTTGACGGTGCGGTAGATGCCCGCGGTGGCCCGGCGCACGGTTATCGCGTCGGGGTGGTCCAGCGGGAGGTCGTCCAGCTCCGCGAGCACGCTGAGGCATTCGGCGAGCCGCTGCGGGTCGATGCCCGGGTGGTCGTCCCCGGGTTCCGGCCGGCCGGTCCCGGGCTGCTCGGTCCGGCCGTCGTCAGTCACCGTCATCGCCGCTGCCGCTTTCCTTCATGTCCGTCGTGCGCCGGTATCGGCACACACCCCGGCGGAACTGTACGTAGAGCCGGGCGGCTGCGCCAAATGCGGCCTTCCGCGGAGCCGCGCTGCCACGGGGGACGCGGGCGTACGGGGTGACACGGGTCACGCGGATCACGCGGACCACACTCTTGATGTGGGTCACGCGGACCACACACATGACGCGGGCCACACACATGACGCGGGCCACGCGGGTCACATGGCCGCGGGCCGCCCGGTGCGCCGCCCCGCCCGGCGGCCCGGGCTCCGCCGTCCCGCGCCGCGCCCGCCCGCCGCCCGCATGCGCGCGGTTCCGTACGGGCACATGACGGGTAAACGGCGGAAGGGGACCCCGTATGAGCGTGAAGGGCGTCGACGTCTCGTCCTGGCAGCCGGAGGACTACCGGACCGAGGGGATGGACTTCGCTTTCATCAAGATCACCGAGGGGACGTCCTACATCAACCCGAAATGGGTCGCCCAGCGTGCCACGGCGCGTGACGCGGGTCTCGTGACCGGCTTCTACCACTTCGTACGCTCGGGCAGCATGTCCGCGCAGGCCGACTACTTCCTGGGCGAGATCAATCTGGCCGCGGGAGACATGCTGGTCCTGGACTGGGAGGACCCGGACGTCTCCAACGCCGACAAGGACTCCTGGCTCCGGTACACCCAGGGCAAGGCGCCGGGCCACAAGGTCCTTCTCTACTGCAACCGGGACTACTGGCTCAACCGGGACACCACCTCCTTCGCCGGCGACGGCCTGTGGATCGCGAACCACAACAACGATCCGGGGAATCCGGGAATCCAGGCGGAGTGGAAGTTCCACCAGTACACGACGAGTCCGATCGACACCAATGTCGGCCGGTTCGACGACCGGGCGGCTCTGCGCTCCTGGGCCGGTGGCTGAACCCACCGGGCACCCCTGACGAAAGCGTCACCGCCAGTGGTCAACACCGGTGGAAATCCCGCCTGTTGGGACTCTTTTCAGCCCGCGCACACGCCCTAGGATGATGCTGCCGCAGCCGCTCCGGGGTGCGCGCGGGAAAGACTGTGAGGGGTCCGATGAGTCAGAGCAGCGAGCCGGTTTCCGGGGTCGACATCACTGTGCCGAGCGTTGCCCGGATGTACGACTACTACCTCGGCGGCAAGGACAACTACGCCGTCGACCGGGAGGCTTCGGACGAGTTGCTCAAGGTCGTGCCGAGCACGAAGGAGCTGGCGGTGAACAACCGCCGGTTCCTGGTCCGGGTCGTCCGGCGGCTGGCCGAGGAGCACGGCATACGCCAGTTCCTGGACCACGGATCCGGCCTGCCCACGCAGGACAACGTGCACCAGGTGGCGCAGAGCGTCGACAAGGACGCCCGGGTCGTCTATGTCGACAACGACCCGATCGTCCTGGCACACGGCAGGGCCCTGCTCCAGGAGAACGACAACACCGCCGTCATCACGGCGGACATGCGCGACACCGACGCCGTATTCGCCCACCCGGACGTGGTCCGGCTGATCGACCTGAACGAGCCGGTCGCCGCGCTCTTCGTCTCCGTGATGCACTGCATTCCCGACCGCGACGATCCGGCGGGCATCATCCGGCGGGTGCGGGAACGGCTCGCCCCGGGCAGCTTCTTCGTCATCTGCCAGCTGGTCAGCGAGGACGAGGCGACGCGCAACTTCGTCACCGACTTCATGGACCAGAGCACCCACGGCAACTGGGGCCGGGTCCGCGAGCCCCGGGAGCTGGACGCCTACTTCGAGGGCCTGGAGATCCTGGAGCCCGGCCTGGTGGAGGTCTCGACCTGGCACCCGGACAACGAGGTCGCACCCAAGCAGCTCACCCGGGAATGGATCGAGTACGGCGGCGTCGCACGGATGCCCTGACCTCCCCTTCCGCGCCGGCACGCCGATCTTGGCGGGGCCGGCCGGTGCCACCGCGCCGCGCCCGTGCGGCCGTTCCGCCCCGACGCCCGCCGGCAGGCGGCCGGCGCCCGCGGCCGCCCACCGGACGCCGACGACCAGGGCCCGCTCCGCACCATGGAGCGGGCCCTTCCGCGTGGGCCGGTTCCAGACAGGCCGAACCGGGCGGCACCACCGCTGCGAGCGCGGCGGACATGCCGCTAATGTTATGAAATTCAATTATTCCATCGATCGACATGCATGCAAGAGCGGTCGCGTTCAATCGCAAGAAATCAATTTTGATCGCCCAGGCTCGCATCCGGCCGTCCCAATCGCACCGCCGGCCTCAAACCACGGGCGCACCGAGGGTTACGGAACAAGCCGCGCGGGGCAGGTTCGAGGCGCCGACAGCCGGCGACGACAGCCGGGTGCGCAGCCCCGCATGCGCTCCGTACGAGTTCATTCATGCCCACAGCAGATCGAATACGACCGGAACAGCAGGCGCGGACCTCCGGAGGTCTCCCATGACCGACAAGCTCGTCATCGGACCGCCGCATTCCCCGGAAACGGCATTCGACGAGTCTCAAGTGCCCGTGTACTACTCGGCGAAAACCCGGGACATCCTGCACAAGTACGGTCCCGGTCCGCGTGTCCATTTCCATCTCGGCCTGTTCGACTCCACCCCGAACACCACCGTCCCGCAGCACGTCGTACGCCGCCGCATCGTCGAATCGCAGGAAACCGTCCTGGAGCACGCCGCCGCCCTGTGGGGTGTGCCCGCCGCGCCGCCCGCCGAAGTCCTCGACATCGGCTGCGGCCTGGGCGGCGGCTCGATCTACTGGGCACAGGAGTACGGCAGCGCCGTCACCGGTCTGACGATCACCGCCGAACACATCCCGGTCATGGCCCGCCTGGTGCGGCAGGCCTCGGTGTCCGGGCTGGTGACGCCGGTGCTGGGCGATGCCCACGACCTGCGCGAGGAGCGGGCGTACGACGCGGCCGTGGCGGTCGAGAGCGCCGTGCACATGGACCGCGTACGGCTCTTCGCCGTGGTGTCCAGGGCTCTGCGGCCCGGCGGCTGGTTCGGGTTGCAGGAGCACTTCCTGTGCCGGCCGCAGGTGGCGGACTTCGTGAACGGCTACTACAAGACCCGGCTGGGGACCGTACCGGAGTACGTCGCCGCCGCCCGCGACGCCGGACTCGAACTCGAACAGAACGAGGACGTCACCGACGGGGTCTCGGAGTTCTGGGTGCAGAGCATGGCGTGGACGACCGCGGAACTGGAGCGGAGCCGGATGACGGGCACCCCGTCGCCGGTCGGCCCCGAACGGCTCCGGGAGTCGGCGCTCGCGCACGGGCGGCTCTTCCGCATCTGGCGGGATCACGCCGTGGAGACGCGGCTTCTGCTGTTCCGCAAGAGGAAGCGGTGACCCGTGGCCGAGCCGATCGCCCCGGCGGCCACGCTCCCCGGCCACCGTCCGCCGCCCTTCTACTGCCCCGTCCCGTCGGCCGTCCACCCGCAGGTCCGGCGGATCGAAGAGCGCGCGCTGGACTGGCTGGAAGCCCGCGGCGTGTACGCCGACGACGTCGAGAGGGCGTGGAACGCCGCCACGCACGCGGCCGAGTTCAGCTGCCGCCTGGCGCCGTACGGCGACGAGGACCGGCTCGTGCTGTTCGCGCAGTGGAGCTACTGGCTGTTCGCCCTCGACGACGACCGGCTGGACGTCGAACCGGCGGCCGGCCGCTGTCCGGAGATCGTCGACCTCGGGCTCCGGCTCGTCCGCTGCCTGGAGGCGCCCGGCTGCGGCCTGCTCGGGACCGGTCCGACGGCCGCGGCGCTGGACGATCTCGTGGCGAGGACCGTGCCCGTCGCCGGCGAGGTGCGCTACCGACGGCTGGTGGACGGGGTGCGGGACCTGGTGCTCGGCGTCGCCTGGCAGAGCGGGAACGCCGGGCGCCGCGTCCTGCCGACGCCCGCGGAATACATCCCGGGGCGGATCTCCGACGTCGGAACGCGCTTCGACGCGGCCTTCACGGAGATCGCCAATGACATCGAGGTGCCCGGGGTGAGCCTGTACTCCGCGCCCGTACGGGCGCTGACCGAACTCACCGGATTCATCGCGGCCTGCGACAACGACCTGCTCTCCTACGCCAAGGAGAACGGCCCCGGGGCGCAGGGCCAGAACATGGTGACCGTACTGGCGCACCACCACCGCTGCCCGCCGGAGGAGGCGGTGACCCGCGCGGTCGCCCTGCGGGACCGGGCCATGACGCTCTTCCTCCGGCTGCGCGAGCAGGTCCTGCGGACTGCCGGTCCGGACCTGCGGGGCTATCTCGGCGGCCTGGGCCACTGGATCGCCGGGAACATCCGCTGGTCCGACACCGCGCCGCGCTACGCCAGCCCGCGCCGTCTCCACCGCCTCCCCGTGCCGGGGGCCACCCTCGGCGTCACATGGCGCGACACACCCACGGACTCCCGCGGCGGCGCCCCCGGCATCCCGACCGTCGACTGGTGGTGGGACCAGCTGGACTGCTGAACCGCCGTCACCCGCCCGACAGCCAGCGCGCCAGGCGCTGCCGCCAGGTCGTACGCACCCGCCGGGGCCGCGCGCCCGCGAGGGAGCCGTCGCCGGGTACCGTCCCGGGTCCGGTCCCGGATGCCGTCCCGGGTCCGGTCCCGGAGCGGACCGCGGTATCCGCCGTGGAGGGCCGGGGCGGAGCGGGCGGCGGCGGGACGACGATCGGCTCGGGCGGCCTCGGCCGGCGCGGGGTGAACGCCACGGGCAGCTCCACCAGATGCCTGGTCATCAGCGCGGACACCCAGGTCAGATCGGCCTCGGAGACGGCCAGCCGCACATCGGGCAGCCGCGCGAGCAGCGCCTCCACGCCGGTGTCCGCGATGGCGCGGCCGATGTCCTGGCCGGGGCACTCGTGCGGTCCGCCGCTGAAGGCCAGGTGGGACCGGTTGCCGTGGACCGGCACATTCGGGTCCGGCCGCACCGCGCGGTCCGCGTTCCCGGCCGCCAGTCCGAGGATCAGCAGGTCGCCGGCCTTGATGGACTGCCCGGCGAGTTCCGTGTCGCTGGTCGCCCAGCGGCCGACGGCCGTCATCATCGGCGGTTCGTCCCACAACACCTGTTCCATGGCGTCGGGAAGCGTCATGTGGCCGCCGGCCAGGTCCGCGCGGAAGCGGCGGTCGGTGAGCACCATCCGGAGCAGATTGACGATCAGATTGGCCGTCGTCTCGTACGCGGCGATGAGCACGATGCGCAAGTGCTGCACCACCTCGTCCTCGGTCAGCTCCGCGCGGTGCTCGATGAGCCACGAGGCGAAGTCCGGACCGGGCTCCGCCGACTTGCGCCGCACGAGCCGGCGCAGCGCCTCCATGACGTACTCGTTGCTCGCGACCGCGGTCTCGGTGCCCTTGAGCAGGTCCCGGGCCGCCTCGACGAGCTTGGGCCCGTAGGACTCGGGCATGCCGAGCAGCTGGGTCATGACGAGCATCGGGAGATGTTCGGCGAACTGGTCGACCAGGTCGGCCCGGCCGTCCGTGCAGAACTGGTCGACCAGGAGGTCGGCGAAGCGGGTGACGTGCCGGCGGATCCCGCGCCGGTCGAACCGGTTCATGCTGTCGGTGACCGCGCCGCGCAGCCGCTCGTGTTCCGGGCCGTCGACCAGGGTGCACATCGGCTGCCAGGCCACGATCGGCGCCAGCGGATGGTCCGGCGTGACCCTGCCCTCCTGCATGGCGCGCCAGTGCCGGGAGTCCCGGGTGAAGCGCGACGGGGTACGGGCGACGTCGAGGTTCTCCCGGTAGCCCAGGACGAGCCAGGCGGGCACGTCGCCGTGGACCAGGACGGGGGCCACGGCGCCGTGCCGGGCGCGCAGTCGCTCGTAGAGGCCCATCGGGTCCGACTCGGCCTCCGGCCCGAAGAGCCGGGCCGGGCCGCCCCCGCCCGGGGCGTGGGCGGGGCAGCCGGGGGGCGGGGCGAGCGCGGGGTCCGCGTGGTCGGGGGAAGGGAGGGTCACTGTGGCTCCGGGATGGCGTTCGCTGGGGCGGTGGTGAGGGTGTGCAGGTAGCGCATGAGGGTGAGCAGGGCGTCGCGGCACGAGCCCCGGTCGCGGGCGTCGCAGTCGACCATCGGCACGCTCTCGGGCAGGTCGAGCGCCGTCCGCAGGTCCTCCATGGGGTGAACGGGGGCCTCCGGGAAGGCGTTGACGACCACGACGAACGGCACGCCGCGGTCCTCCAGCCTGCCGACCACGTCGAAGCTGACCTCGAGGCGGCGGGTGTCGATGAGCACGAGCGCGCCGAGGGCGCCCTCGAACAGGCCGTTCCACAGGAACCAGAAGCGCTCCTGGCCCGGGGTGCCGAACAGGTACAGCACCAGCTGCTCGTTGATGCTGATCCGGCCGAAGTCCATCGCGACGGTGGTCTCGGTCTTCCGTTCCACCCCGGCGATGTCGTCGACCCCGACACCCGCCTGGGTCATCGTCTCCTCGGTGGTCAGCGGGCGGATCTCGCTCACCGAGCCGACCAGGGTGGTCTTGCCGACGCCGAAGCCGCCGACGATGACGACCTTGACGGCCGAGGTGGTCGACGCGGGCAGGGCGTCCTCGCTGCGGGGACCCGGGACCCGGTCGCCGGGCCGGTCGCCCGGCATCCCGGTGCCGGGCAGCTGGTCAGAGATTCTGTAGTCCATGCATCACCGCCTTGAGGAGTTCCGCGTCGGGCAACGCGGCGGCCGGGATCGGGGCGCGTGCCTCCATCCGGCCGTCGGCCAGCAGATCGGTCAGCAGCACGGCCACCGTGCTGACCGGAAGCACCAGATAGGCGGAGATCTCCGCCACGGAGAGCGGGTAGTGGCACATCCGCAGCAGCGCGGTCTGTTCGGGGGGCATTCCGGGCTGCGGCACGTCCCGGGACACGATCAGGGTGACGAGGTCCAGACGGACGCTCTCGGTCCCGGCCCGGCTGCGGCCCCCGGTGACGACGTACAGCCGTTCCGGGGCGCCCTCGTCCCAGCCTTCTTCCTCCGCGCCGCTCATGTGACCTGCTCGTCGACGCGCGGCGGGCTGCTCAGATGCTCGCCGATCCGGGCGACCAGGTCGCGCATGCGCTGGCCCATCAGTCCGGCGTCGACGCCGTCGTCGGCGAGGACCGCCAGATACGCCCCGGAGCCGGCCGCCATCAGGTAGAAGAACCCGCCGCTGACCTCGATGACGACGAGCCTCATCCGGCCGCTGCCGTGCGGGAATTCGGCGGCGATCGCGCCGGACAGGCTCTGCAGGCCGGCGCAGGCCGCCGCGAGCCGGTCCGCGGTGTCACCGTCCGTGCCGTGTTGGGCCATGCACAGGCCGTCCGAGGACAGCACCACCACGTGCCGGGTCTGCGGGACGCTCGACGCCAGGTCCCTGAGCATCCAGTCCATCTTGAGCCGCTGCTGTGTCACGTGCCTACTCATCCCTGTCCAACGCTTCTTCGGTGTGCGGTCGGGTCGCGCCGGTTATCGGTTTCTCGCCGTTGACCCCGCTCTGGAAGGCGGCCAGCCACAGCCCGGGTTTGACCTGCTCGGCGGCCGCGGGCGGGCGGGGCGGGGCCACGGAGGCGGTGGGGGACGGCGCGGTCCCCGGCACGGGTGCCACACCGGAGTTGCGGCGCCGGCGCTGCGGCAGCCCGTTGCTGCCGCGGGTGACGGGTCCGGAGGCGTCCATGGACAGGGGCGATCCGTTCTGCCTCGCCAAGGGCATCGGCGCGGGACGCTTCCGCGGCTTGGCGGGCGGCAGGGTCGCGCCCTTGGCGACCGTGCCGCCGGGGGTGGGCGTGGCCGTGATCAGGTCCTGCGGGACGATCAGGACGGAGCGCACGCCGCCGTACGCGGAAGGGCGCAGGGAGACCTGGAAGTCGTGCGCCTGGGAGAGCCGGCCGACCACGGCCAGGCCGAGGCGCGGGGTCTCCCCGAGGTCGTTGAGGTCGATGCCGGCGGAGGCCTGTGCCAGCACCCGTTCGGCGCGGCGGCGGGCCTCCTCGGTGAGGCCCACTCCGGCGTCCTCGATCTCCAGCGCCACGCCGGACTGCACCTCGACGGCGGTGAGATGCACCCGGGTCTGCGGCGGGGAGTAGCGGGTGGCGTTGTCGAGCAGCTCGGCGAGCGCGTGGATGAGCGGTTCGACGGCGGGCCCGACGATGGCGACCTCGGCCACCGAGTGCAGGTCGACGCGCTGGTAGTCGAGGATCCGGGACATGGCGCCGCGCGCGACGTTGAACAGCGGGACGTTCTGCTGCCACTGGCGTCCCGGGCGGGATCCGCCGAGGACGGCGATGCTGTCGGCGAGCCGGCCGATCAGCGCCGTGCCGTGGTCGAGGTGCAGCAGGTCGCCGAAGACCTCCGGGGTGTTGCCGTGCCGGTCCTCCATCTCCCGCAGGTCCTGCCCCTGCTGGTGGACGATGGCCTGGACGCGGCGGGCGATGTTGACGAAGGCGCGCTGGGCGGAGTCGCGGAGGTCCTCCTCCGCGCGCACGGCCTCCATCACGGACCGCAGCACGGCCTGGTGGGCGGTGCGGAACTGGGGGTCGATGCCCGGCTGGTAGCCGACGGCGGCGAGCACCTCCTCGACGGTGGCGCCCCGCTGGAGTCGCTCCACGGCGGCGGGCAGCAGGTCGTCGGCCAGGCGTACGGTCTCGGTCTCCTGCTCCACGAGGCGCTGCCGCAGAGCGGCCTCCTGTCCGGCGTGGCGCTGCCGGAGTGTGGCGATCACCCGGCCGCGGCGGACGACTTCGGCCGACGCCAGGCCCACGGCGAGGGTGGCGACCGCGCCGCACCAGGCGGCCGGAGCGCGGGCCCCGTCGGGGACGCCGATGACGGCCAGCACCGCGCACAGTGCCGTCACCGCGGGGGGAATCAGCCAGAGAGACACGGAGCCGGGTTGCCGGCCTCCCGGTGACGAGCCAGCACGAACCATCAATATCCTCAACCCTTGCGATAAGAATCAGGGGCAGCCGGCGCGGTTTGTCGAATACACGGTGTCCTGCACGTGTTCTGCGGCGTCGCGGCGGCCGACGGCGAACTGCGGCTATTGCCGCAACTCGCTGCGGGACATGGAGCATAGCCGTTTCACCGGGCACCCGGGATGAAGATGCACTTTTCCCAGAAATGCACTGGCGTACGATTTAAAGAAAGCGGAAAAGCGGTCGCGTTCATTCATACGAATCGTTTTTTCGATCCGTTCTCCGCCAGTGCCCCGCTCCGCCGGAGAAAATCAGCAGGACACTGCTAACCGCCCCTCGGTACGCTGCGCGGATGGAGATCCGGGCCGCCGCCGAGAACGACCTGCCGCTGCTGCGGGACATCGAACGGGCCGCGGGGCGCTGCTTCGCGGACATCGGGATGCGCGCCGTCGCCGAGGACGAGCCGCCGTCCCTCGCGGCGCTCCGCGCCCACCGGGAGGCCGGGCAGGTCTGGGTGGCGGCCGGTGCCGGCGGCGTGCCGGTGGCGTATCTGCTGGCCGAGGACGTCGACGGCTGCGCGCACATCGACCAGGTGTCGGTGCATCCGGACCACGCAGGGCGGCGGCTGGGCCGGGCGCTGATCGAGCACGCCGCGGGGCGGGCGCGGGAACGCGGTTCGGCGGCGCAGACCCTGACGACCTTCGCCGAGGTGCCGTGGAACGCGCCCTACTACGAGCGCTGCGGCTTCCGCAGGCTGCGCGGGGACGAACTGACGCCGGGACTGCGGCGGATCCGTGCCGCGGAGGCCGCGCACGGCCTGGACCGGTGGCCGCGGGTGTGCATGCGGCGGGAGTTGTAGGCCGCGCCGGCAGCGGTGACGTCCGGCGCCCCCGGCGGCGTGCCGGGGGCGTGCCGCTGCCGGCGCGGCCCCCTGCGGGTCAGGCCCCGCCGTCCTCCTGGCCGCCCTCCAGGTCCCCCTCGGTCTCCAGGTACGCCTGGCGCAGCCCGGCCAGCACCTCCGGGTCCGGCTCGGCCCACATGCCGCGGCTCTCGGCCTCCAGCAGGCGTTCGGCCATGCCGTGCAGGGCCCAGGGGTTGGCCTGCTGGAGGAAGTCCCGGTTCTCCGGGTCGAGGACGTAGGTCCGGGCGAGCTTGTCGTACATCCAGTCGGCGACGACACCCGTGGTCGCGTCGTAGCCGAAGAGGTAGTCGACGGTGGCGGCGAGTTCGAAGGCGCCCTTGTAGCCGTGCCGGCGCATGGCCTCGATCCAGCGGGGGTTGACCACGCGGGCGCGGAAGACGCGGGAGGTCTCCTCGGTGAGGCTGCGGGTGCGGACCGTCTCCGGGCGGGTGCTGTCGCCGATGTACGCGGCCGGTGCGGTGCCCTTCAGCGCGCGGACCGTGGCGACCATGCCGCCGTGGTACTGGTAGTAGTCGTCGGAGTCGGCGATGTCGTGTTCACGGGTGTCGGTGTTCTTCGCGGCGACCGCGATGCGCCGGTACGCCGTCTCCATCTCCTCGCGCGCCGGGCGGCCCTCGAGTTCGCGGCCGTAGGCGTAGCCGCCCCACACGGAGTAGACCTCGGCGAGGTCGGCGTCGGTGCGCCAGTCGCGGCTGTCGATGAGCTGGAGCAGTCCGGCGCCGTACGTGCCGGGGCGGGAACCGAAGATGCGGGTGGTGGCGCGGCGTTCGTCACCGTGTTCGGCGAGGTCGGCCCGGGCGTGTGCCCGGACGTAGTTGTCGGCGTCGCTCTCGTCCAGCGCGGCGGCGAGCCGTACGGCGTCGTCGAGTACGCCGATGACGTGCGGGAAGGCGTCGCGGAAGAAGCCGCTGATGCGCAGCGTGACGTCGATGCGGGGGCGGCCCAGCTCGGCGAGCGGGACGGCCTCCAGGCCGGTGACCCGGCGTGAGGCGTCGTCCCACACCGGGCGGACGCCGAGCAGCGCCAGGGCCTCGGCGACGTCGTCGCCGGAGGTGCGCATCGCGCTGGTGCCCCAGAGGGAGAGGCCCACGGACTCGGGCCAGCGGCCGTTGTCGGTGCGGTAGCGCTCCAGCAGCGAGGCGGCGAGGGCCTGGCCGGTCTCCCAGGCGAGCCTGCTGGGCACGGCCTTGGGGTCGACGGAGTAGAAGTTCCGCCCGGTCGGCAGCACGTTGACCAGGCCGCGCAGCGGGGAACCGGAGGGGCCCGCGGGGACGAAGCCGCCGTTCAGGGCGTGCACGGTGTGCTCGATCTCGTCGCCGGTGGCGGCCAGCCGGGGCACGACCTCCCGGGCGGCGAACTCCAGGATCGCGGTGGCGTCCGCGCGCCGTTCCGCCGGCAGCACGGCGCACACGTCCGCAGCCCGCGCCGGGTCCCAGCCCGCGTCGTCCATGGCCTGGACGAGGGCCCGGGCCTGCTCCTCGGCCTCGTCGGCGCCGGTGCGGGTGGCGGCGGACTCGTCGAGACCGAGGGCCTCGCGCAGTCCGGGCAGCGCGGTGGTGCCGCCCCAGATCTGCCGGGCCCGCAGGACGGCGAGGACGAGGTTGACGCGGGCCGCACCCTCCGGGGCGGCTCCGAGGACGTGCAGTCCGTCGCGGATCTGGGCGTCCTTGACCTCGCACAGCCAGCCGTCGACGTGCAGCAGGAAGTCGTCGAACCCGTCGTCGTCGGGCCGGTCCTCCAGCCCGAGGTCGTGGTCGAGCCGGGCGGCCCGGATGAGGGTCCAGATCTGGGCGCGGATGGCGGGGAGCTTGGCCGGGTCCATCGCGGAGATGGCGGCGTACTCGTCGAGGAGCTGTTCGAGCCGGGCGATGTCGCCGTAGGACTCGGCGCGGGCCATGGGCGGTACGAGGTGGTCGACGAGCGTGGCGTGCACCCGGCGCTTGGCCTGGGTGCCCTCGCCGGGGTCGTTCACCAGGAACGGGTAGACCAGCGGCAGGTCGCCGAGGGCGGCGTCTGGGCCGCAGGCGGCGGACAGTCCCGCGTTCTTCCCGGGCAGCCACTCCAGGTTGCCGTGCTTGCCGAGGTGGACCATGGCGTCCGCGCCGAAGCCGCCGTCCTCGGCGGAGGCGGCGATCCAGCGGTACGCCGCCAGGTAGTGGTGCGAGGGCGGCAGGTCGGGGTCGTGGTAGATCGCGATCGGGTTCTCGCCGAAGCCGCGCGGGGGCTGGATGAGCAGCAGCAGGTTGCCGCGGCGCAGCGCGGCGAGGACGATCTCGCCCTCGGGGTCGCGGCTGCGGTCGACGAACATCTCGCCGGGCGGCGGGCCCCAGTGCTCCTCCACCGCGTCGCGCAGCTCCTTCGGCAGTTCCGCGTACCAGCGGCGGTAGTCGGCGGCGCGGATGCGCACCGGGTTGCGGGCGAGCTGCTCCTCGGTGAGCCAGTCCTGGTCGTGGCCGCCGGCCTCGATAAGGGCGTAGATCAGCTCGTCGCCGTCGCCGGAGACGAGACCCGGGAGTGCCTCGGGGCCGTCCTCCGGCCCCAGGTCGTAGCCCTCGGCGCGCAGCCTGCGGAGCAGGGCGACGGCGCTGGCGGGGGTGTCGAGGCCGACGGCGTTGCCGATCCGGGAGTGCTTGGTGGGGTACGCGGACAGCACCAGCGCGAGCCGCTTCTCCGCGGCCGGGACGTGCCGCAGCCGGGCGTGCCGCACGGCGATCCCGGCGACGCGGGCGGCGCGTTCGGGGTCGGCGACGTAGACGGGCAGCCCGTCCTCGTCGGCCTCCTTGAAGGAGAACGGCACGGTGATCAGCCGGCCGTCGAACTCGGGCACGGCGATCTGGGTGGCGGCGTCGAGCGGCGACAGCCCCTCGTCGTTCTCCTCCCAGGCGCTGCGCGGCCCGGTGAGGCAGAGCGCCTGGAGCACCGGCACGTCGAGCGAGGCGAGGGCGCCGGCGTCCCAGGACTCGTCGTCGCCTCCGGCGGACGCGGCGGCGGGCTTGGTGCCGCCCGCGGCGAGGACGGTGGTGACGACGGCGTCGGCCGCGCCGAGGGCGTCGACCAGCTCGGGCTCGGGGGCGCGCAGGGAGGCGACATACAGCGGCAGGACGCGGCCGCCCGCCCGCTCGACGGCGCGGCAGAGCGCCTCGACGAAGGCGGTGTTGCCGCTCATGTGGTGGGCGCGGTAGTAGAGCACCGCGATCAGCGGCCCGGCGGGGTCGGTCTCCGGTGACGCTTCCCGCTCCAGCGGCCCCCAGGTCGGCGCGGGCTCCGGCGGGGCGAAGCCGTGGCCGGTGAGCAGCACGGTGTCGGAGAGGAACCGGGCGAGCTGCGCCAGGTTCGCGGGGCCGCCGTGCGCGAGGTAGGCGTGGGCCTCGGCGGCGATGCCGACGGGGACGGTGGAGGCCTCCATCAGCTGGGCGTCCGGGGCCTGTTCGCCGGTGAGGACGACGACGGGGCGGTCCCCGGCCAGCAGCAGGTCGAGCCCGTCCTGCCAGGCCCGGATGCCGCCGAGCAGCCGTACGACGACGAGGTCGGCGCCCTCCAGCAGGGCGGGCAGTTCGCCGGGGCCGAGCCGGGTGGGGTTGGCGAGCCGGTACGGGACGGGGCCGGCGGCCGCGCGGGCGCTCAGCAGGTCGGTGTCGGACGTCGACAGCAGCAGGATCACCGGGAATCGCCTCGCGGGGTCGTGGCGGAGCGGGCGGCCGACCGGGCCGACCGGGGAACGGGGGCGCCGGGCACGGCGCGGAGCGGGGCACGCTCTTGCGGGCCGGGCGCGGCACGGACCTGCGGAGCAAGCAGGGCACGGACGTACGGACCGAGAGCGGCACGGACGTACGGACCGAGCGCGGCACGGACGTGCGGGTCAGGAGCACCGGGAAGGGTCCGGGCCCCGGTTCGGGCGGGCGGGCCGGGGGTGCCGCGCACCGCGGGTGCGGCGGTGCGGGCGGGCGGCGCGGGGCGCGTCCGGGTGCCGCCGGTGGCGGCGGGAGCGCTCCGGGACGGAGTGCGCATGCGGCAGCAGGCCTTCCTCGGGGTCCTCGCCCCGGGCGGTCGAGGACGGCGGGAGTTCCTGACTCACACGGCTGAAGGAGCCGTGCTCACAGTGGCGGGACCGTGCCGGATTCACACCGGCTTCCTCCCCTGGCGCCGTCCATGGCGTCGGCGGACCCGGACCGGGCCCGCCGCTGAGCATAGTAAGCGCTCAGGGCCGGTCCGGGGCACCCGCGGCCGGTCCGGACGCGGGGTCGACGGCCCGGCGCGGATCTGTATGCTCGCCGCCATGCCCTCCGCCCCCGCATCCCGCCCAAGCGGGTCCGAACCGCCGGATTTCGGACCCGGCGACCGCTGTCCCGGCGCATTGCGACTGCACATGGCCGACGACGGTGCGCTGGCCCGGATACGCCTTCCGGGCGGACTACTGTCGAGCCGTCAGGCAGCGGATCTCGCGGACATCGCCGAGGAGTTGGGCGATGGAAACCTCGATCTGACTTCGCGGGGCAATGTGCAGTTGCGAGGGCTTGCGGCGGACTGCGGGCCGGAACTCGCGGACCGCTTGCGGGCGGCGGCACTGCTGCCTTCCGACACCCATGAACGAGTCCGTAATGTGGTGGCTTCACCCCTCTCGGGCCTCGACGGCCACGGGTACGCCGACACCGCCGCCTGGGCGCGGGCCCTGGACCGCGCGCTGTGCGCGAACCCGGACGCGGCAGCTCTTTCCGGGCGTTTTCTCTTCGCGCTGGACGACGGGCGCGGCGATGTCGCGGCCCTGGACGCCGATGTGACAATCGTCGCAGCTCCGGGCGGTGCGGCGGAGCTGCGCACCGGCGCGGGCGGCCCCCGGCTCGCGGTCTCGGCCGCCGACGC